>CAZGWG010000196.1:4177-8200 GCA_964529165.1 uncultured Sphingobacterium sp. | reverse complement strand
TGATCGCAGCAAAGTAATTTTCCGGTTCTGCTCAAACCTGTTTGTATTTCATCCAGAATAAGAAGGGTACCTGTACTACTGCAGTGTTTGCGCAAAGCCTGCATATACTCAACATCCGGTACACGAACCCCTGCTTCTCCCTGGATGGTTTCAACAATAATGGCAGCAGTTTCAGCTGTGATATGTTCAAGATCTTGAAGATTATTAAATTCAACGAATCTTATTCCGGGTAACAGCGGGCGGTAGGCTTGCTTATAATATTCGTTTCCCATCACACTAAGTGCTCCCTGCGTACTACCGTGGTAGGAGTTTTTACATGCCAGAATTTCTGATCTGCCGGTAAAGCGCTTGGCCAGTTTCATAGCACCTTCTGTTGCTTCGGCACCGGAATTTACAAAATAGACAGAGCTAAGCGAGTCGGGAAGTACTGAGGATAATTTTTCTGCGAATTTCACCTGCGGCGATTGCACATACTCCCCATAAACGGTGAGGTGAAGGTATTTATCGGCCTGATCTTTTATTGCTTGTACTACACGTGGGTGCCGGTGACCTATATTACTGACCGCAAATCCTGAAACCAGGTCCATATAGCTTTTTCCGGAATGATCGTATAGATACATACCCTCGGCTCTTTCAATCTCAAGTAAACGGGGGAATGGAGATGTTTGCGCTGTATTTAACAGGAAAAGCTGACGCGGACTAAGCATGCACAAAAATACATAAATAAAATGCAGGCATTAGATGGAATAAATGGAAAATATCCTCTGATAAATATTACCCTTTTCTCTCGAATTTTCTGGGCATCAAGCTCTCCCCCTCAGGAGGGGGGGAGCTTGATGCCTGTGAGTTATCAGGGGGAGGTCTTACTCATTCCAAAGATTGTCGTGTTTTATCCACCCCCTTTCATTCCCCCGCCGGCGGGGAATACTGAGCGCCCAGGAATATTACTAAAGAAAATACTTTGTTCTTCAATTAAATTCTTTACCTAGGTAAGACCATGTTCCCTAAGAATGTTTAAGCAGTGGAAATTATGTTATTCCCTTCTCCGATGATTTAATTGTTTGATCAGATGCTCTCTGAATTCGCGCTCTGCCTGGTATAATAATAAGACTTTCTCTGCTGGTATAGCCTTTAGATAGAGTTTTTTATACTTTTTTTTCAAGTCCAGCATCTTGCTTTCATAACTGAGGTCGGCATTGATCTTGTCATTTGGAGCGATATCAGTTTTCTGTCTGTCTTCTCTTCTCTTTTGGATCAATTCCATCAATTCTTTCTGGTAATGATTATATACCGGCCAGAATTTTTGAGCTTCATCACTAGTCAGATCGAGTTTTTTTGTGATGAATGCTACTTTTATTGCCTCTATTCGTTCATAATGCTCACGACGATCCTGTGCTATTGATCCTGTGCTTATTGTCAGACACATTATCATACCCAAAAAACCTTTCTTTACTAATCCTTTCATCTGTTTATATTTATTGTTCTTTTTGGTCAGATGGAACCTTGATAATTAGAATAAACAATCCTCTGCGTTTAATGTTTATTTTAATCTTGCCGGGTTCATAATGTTGTACTGTTAATATACTGTTCAATATCTTCTTCAGAAACATCAGTTGATACTTGCTGCAGGCCGTCCTCACTGATATGGTCTATCAGGTACTGGTTGTCGTTCACAGTGCTGTGTAACTGCAGGTAATTGATAATATCCTGGTCAGGGACTTTAGATAACTGCTGATTGAAAACGTAGCCGGAAGAGTTCAAATAGATAGAGACCCCGATAACAAATAGAATACTTGCGGCTACAGAATACCGTATCCAGGAAGGGAATAAGTTTTTTTGCTTTGCAGGAACTATTTTCTCATTGATTCTTGCATTAATCCGATCAGTAAGGTTGTTAAAATAAGTATCAGGGGCTTTAAATCCTTCATCGGGTGCCAGGTTCTGAATAGTTTCCAGAGTCAGGCGATCCTCAATTCTTTCTACTAAGCGATTAAAATAGTTTTCAGGCAGATTAAACTCATCTTCATTTTCAAAGCGGACGCTTTCGATTTTAGCCAGTGTATTGAGGTTTTCGTTTAAAGATTCGAAATAAGCTGAAGGTACAGCAAAGGGGTTCGCTCTGCTGATTTTAGCAAGAGTTGGAGCCTCTTTTAACCAATCCTTATCTGAATTCTCTGTTTTCATATTCCTTTGATAAACCGGGGATAGAAAGGTTTAATCTGAATGTAATAATATCTGTTCAATTTTTTTAACTGCAATATGAAATGATGCCTTTAACGCTCCGACGCTGGTACCCAGGATTTCGGAGATCTCTTCGTATTTTAAATCATCAAAATATTTCATGTTAAACACCAGTCTTTGTTTTTCAGGCAGTAATAACAGAGCCTTCTGAAGCTTCATCTGAGCTTTATCACCATCAAAATAGGGACTATCAGCGAGTGTTTCAGCGAGCTCAAGACCGTTAGAATCATCTAGAGAGACACTGTTTCTTAGTTTCTTTCGGTTCAAAAAAGTGATACTCTCATTTGTAGCTATGCGATAAATCCAGGTGAACAGTTGAGAGTCACTCCTAAAGTTTGAGAGGTTCTTCCATACTTTTATGAATACGTCCTGAACCAGATCGTCTGCATCATCATGATCAATGACCAGCCTGCGGATATGCCAGTAGATTTTCTGCTGATATTTATTTAGCAGCAGATTGAATCCTTCGTGGCGGGTATTTTCCCTGGAAAATTTGTCTAATATCTCGGAATCTTCTACCTGCATATTTTCGTTTTGGGTTTGGATTCCGGGATGCAGGGTAATTATTTACGTTTAATTACCCTGTTTACCGCATTGATAATATCCTCGGTATCCAAACCGTATTTTTTCATCAGTTGATCAGGAGTGCCACTTTCTCCAAAACTATCATTAACAGCAACGTATTCCTGCGGTACAGGATTATTTCTGGTTAATACCTGAGCAATGCTGTCACCTAAACCACCGTAACGGTTATGCTCTTCTGCTGTAACGACACATCCGGTCTTGGCAACTGATTTTAAGACTGCTGCTTCATCCAAAGGTTTAATGGTATGGATATTAATTATTTCTGCATTGATGCCTGCTTCAGCAAGTTTTTCTCCGGCTTCAATTGCTTTCCATACCATGTGACCGGTAGCGAAAATACTAACGTCAGTTCCTTCATTAACCATCCATGCTTTTCCAATTTCGAACTTTTGATCAGGATCTGTAAAAACAGGTACAGCAGGTCTTCCAAATCTTAGATAAACCGGGCCATGATGGTCGGCGATTGCAATGGTAGCCGCTTTTGTCTGGTTATAGTCGCATGGATTGATAACTACCATTCCCGGAAGCATTTTCATCATACCGATATCCTCCAAAATCTGATGCGTTGCACCATCTTCTCCAAGGGTAAGTCCGGCATGCGAAGCACATATTTTTACATTCTTATCTGAATAGGCGATAGATTGTCTGATCTGATCGTACACCCGACCGGTTGAGAAGTTAGCAAATGTACCGGTATAAGGAATTTTACCGCCTATAGTCAGACCAGCGGCGATTCCCATCATATTCGCTTCTGCAATTCCAATCTGAAAAAAGCGCTCAGGAAATTCCTTGATAAAAGCATCCATTTTTAACGAGCCTATCAAATCGGCGCATAATGCAACTACTTTATCGTTCTTTTTTCCTGCTTCCAGTAAACCTGCTCCAAAACCTGAACGGGTATCTTTTTTCTCAGTGTATGTGTATTTCTTCATATAACAAAGCAAAGGGCCTGAAATTTATCAGGCGAAATTAGTTTAAATGTGTTTTTGAATGCGGTTTAATATTCAGAAATCCTTAATAATCACCAAGAGTTTCTTCCAATTGGCCCAGGGCAAGCGCCAACTGCTCGTCGTTCGGAGCAGAGCCATGCCATTTATGGGTGTGCATCATAAAGTCAACACCATTACCCATCATGGTTTGCATCAGAATCATAATGGGTTTTCCTTTAAATGTTTTGCTGATAGCAAGATCCAGGAC
>CAZGWG010000196.1:0-4167 GCA_964529165.1 uncultured Sphingobacterium sp. | reverse complement strand
CGAACTACATCCGTCATGTCATTTCCGCTCATCTCAAGTACTTCCCATCCGAATGATTCCCATTTAGCCCTTAAATTTCCTAAAGATAGTATGACATCAGTTGGTCCGTCAATTTGCTGACCATTAACATCAATGGTTGATATCAGGTTGTCAATGTTATTATGGCTTGCATACATTGCTGCTTCCCAGGTCTGGCCTTCCTGAAGCTCCCCATCTCCGTGCAATGAGAAAACAAGTCTGCTATCATTATTTAATTTCTTAGCAATGGCAGCCCCAATGGCTACCGACATACCCTGACCTAAAGAGCCCGAAGCAACCCGTACACCAGGTAACTTTTCGTGGGTTGTAGGATGCCCCTGAAGCCTTGTGTTAATTTTTCTGAAGGTAGCTAACTCAGATACCTCAAAATATCCTGAACGGGCCAGCACGCTGTACCAAACCGGTGAAATATGTCCATTTGAAAGGAAGAACAGATCCTCATCCTTTCCATCCATATCAAATTTGGTATTGTGCTTTAAGGCATGAAAGTAAAGTGCAACTAAATAATCAGTGCAGCCTAATGAACCACCCGGGTGTCCGGATTGGCAGGCATGTACCATTCTTAAAATATCACGTCGAACCTGAGAGGCTGTCTTTGTTAATTGATCAATATCTGGAGTCATAATTTGTGTATAATGGCCTTGCTAAAATAGCCATGTTCTTTGAAAGAGAGGGGTTATTTTGAATTTATTTGATTTTGAGGTATATCGTTAAGAGTTGCATCAGCAGATTTTACTTTATCGCATCCAGTACCTGTCCGGAAGAGTTTTTCGTATCAACCTTATCAATAATCTTTCGTATCTGTCCGTTTTTGTCGATAATGAATGTTTTTCTGGCAATGCCCATGTATTTTTTGCCGTACATGTTTTTTTCAACCCACACCCCATAAGCTTCAACGATTGATTTATCTGTATCGGCTATAAGTGGGAATGGCAGGTTGTATTTAGTGATAAACTTTTGATGTGACTTTTCATCGTCAGTACTTACACCTAAAACTTCAAAGCCATTCTGCAGGAGGGACTGGTAATTGTCTCTGAAACTGCATGCTTCTGCCGTACAACCCGGGGTGTCGTCTTTAGGGTAAAAATATAAGATTACATCTTTCCCCAAAAAATCACTCAGACTAATGCTATTACCATTTTGGTCTTTAGCTTTGAAATCAGGAGCTTTTTGCCCCTCTTTTAGTTCAGTCATTTTTGATCAGCTTTATGGGGTAAAATTAACAAAATAAATAATCCTTCATTAATATTTCTGTTTAGCGGTAAAAAACAGCTCTGTAGGTACTTATGTTATCTTTCATGTCAGTTACCGTCAAGACAAAATCATTCTTACCTTTTGCTGTTAATTCATCAAATCGATGCCATAAAGAACCCGATTTAGGGTCGTATTCCATGAGTGCCCACTGTCCATTAATCATTGCATTGAAAGTTTTAATTCCCGAAAGATTATCTGATATGCGGAACAGGATTCTTGAGGTATTGATCATAGATGCTCCATTACTGATATTCAAGGGTGCAATTTTTGGGGCTACGGTATCTGTCAGAATATAAAAGCTGTCGAAATTGCGAATCTCCGTTTTTACATAGCCATTTTCGTACAGGCCTCCCTGCGTTTTTTTTAGGCTGTTAACAATGAGAGCTTTACTTTGTAATTCTACAGGCAGGTTATCATCGGCTTTTATTGCTAACATAACCGGGCCATTTAATGGTATCAGGCGGTTATGGATATGGTGAAGGAGAGAATAGGCCCCGGCTGGTTTAGCAGAGTTTCTGTAAACAAAATTAAGATCACTATAAAGTGTTTTCAGGGGGATATTAAGTTTAACACCTGACGTGTCTAAATTGTTTTCCTGATCGAATCGGAACTTTTTTCCTTCAATAGTTTTAGATGTTTTTGCAGCGGCAGGGCTGAATTTTATTTTGAAGTTCAGGATACTTTGGTTCCCTGTAATATCCTTGACTATATATTGGGCATTTCTGACAGTTTGGTCTGAAAAATTCAGAATTCCATTATTCAGCACGTTTTTATAAATATTTAATGAGTTACCTGGTTCGATAAAACTTTTTTGTATCCTTCTGCCCGTTGAAATCATTGCCGGGTAATCAATGTGGGAGTTCATTGCACGGGAATTCTCAAATGAAAGCCTTTCCCAGATTGCAGAGTAGATTGTCTGATCATCGATCCTTAATTCAATTGAATAAGGCCCATTAGTATTGTCAGAAGCGGAGTTCTTATCTGTGCTTGCAATTCCCAGTCCTGATTCCCCTCCTATGGTTACAATAGTTTCAGGGTTCAGACGATAAGTCCCTGCAGAGCCAGTTACCGGATATGCCTGTTTAGGGGTATGTTCACTGAAAGGTTCTCCATTTAAATGGTAAAGGTAGAGGCCGGTAATTGAAGGTTTAACCTGATCCGGGATTCTGATTCCGAAAAGCTGAGGATTGATTGGTTCTTCAGTTTTGGTATCCCTTATTTCAAAATGGAGGTGAGGGCCACCAGAACTGCCGGTATTTCCAGACCAGGCAATTATCTCACCCTTTTTTACCGGTATTTCGACAGATAGCAATGGGAAATCAACGTCAAACTTTTGCATCCGGTACTGATAGCTTTTTAAAGTCATGCTGATGCGCTCGTTGAAATTCCTCAGATGCATATAGACGCTAGTGTAACCATTAGGATGACTTATATATAAAGCATTTCCTCCGCCACCAATCTGTACCCTTATTCTTGAAATGTAGCCATCTGCACTCGCGTAAACCGGGTATCCTTCGCGCTGATTAGTTTTCAGATCAAGTCCTGAGTGGAAATGATTGGTTCGTATTTCTCCAAAATTTCCTGAAATAACAGGCGGGAGATCCAGTGGGCGTATGAAATAATTTTGCGGGTATTCAGGTAACCTCATTTCCTGACCCCGACCAGATGGGCATAGCAAAGACAGAAAGGATAAGGTAAACAAGTATTTAAGCATGGAATAGAATTACTAACGGATATAAAAGTCAAGCAATTTCTCATCTTCCAGATAAGCACAAAGGTGGTCACCGATAGTTACTTTTCCGACACCACTTGGGGTTCCGGTAAAGATCAGATCTCCTTTTTTTAATGTGATATACTGAGAAACAAAGGCAATAATATATTCAAATGAAAAGAGTAGGTCTTTGGTATTTCCTTCCTGAACAGTATTTTCATTCAGATCGAGTCTGAAGTTGATATTGTTAAGATCTTTAAACTCTGATTTCGGGATAAACCTGCTAATTGGCGCAGAGTTATCAAAGGCTTTTGCCAATTCCCAGGGCAGACCTTTTTCTTTATGCTTTTGCTGTATATCCCTTGCGGTAAAGTCTATTCCCAGGCCAATCTCTTCAAAGTAAGAAGCAGCAAACTTTTGAGCTACATGTTTACCCTCCTTTGATATTTTAAGAACAAGCTCTATTTCATGATGAATATCTGTGGAGAATTCAGGATGATAGAAAGGCTTGTTGTCTTTAAGAACTGCTGTGTCAGGTTTCATAAATATAACAGGCACAGCAGGCACAGGATTGTTAAGCTCTTTGGCGTGTTCGGCGTAATTACGTCCTATTGCAATTATTTTCATTCAGTATACGTTTTTTCAGCGGATATGATTTGCTGAAGCTTATTTTGTGGACTTTTGTTAGACCTTAACTCATGCAGGTTCATTCAGCGAATATAAACATACTGAATTAAGATAAAGGAATCAGTGGCAGATTTTAGAGTACTGAAATACGTTTAGTGATGATTTCACTCCCCACACTAACACGTATAAAATAGAAGCCACTGCTAATCCTCGATGAGATGCTGAATGAATTACTGTGATCTCCTGAAGCCTGTCTTTCTGAGAACAGGGTAGTGATTTCGTTGCCAAGTACATCCATGATGCGTATAGTTACATTGGAGTCTTTGCTGATAGAATAGGTCAGATTAAGATAATCAGAGATTGGATTCGGATAAACCTTAACATTTGCAAGAATCTTATCTCCCGGTAATGGGGTTTTGGGTCCTGACATGATTTTATTCTGTGCCAGTAATTTCTCTTTAGAAGGTTTGAATGGTGTAAAATTTAATTTGATGCCTGCTTTGGGATCTGCAGGTTTATTAAGCCTTGTGTCTGTG
>CAZGWG010000195.1:0-8212 GCA_964529165.1 uncultured Sphingobacterium sp. | reverse complement strand
AACACACAGGAAAATGAAAAGGTATCTGTTCTCCCTTCTCACTTAGATTGATCTGATTGTTCCACAGTCTCACATGCTGAACGCTTGTTTCAGATTCTAATTTTTCCCGGATTTGTTGATAAAGTAATTTCATTTTAAAGCTGCTTTCATCATTCTCATTATTAATACACCGCTTTTTTCATCAAGATTTCGGGAACGCCCCATGAATTTCCTTTGTGGCATTACCCTTGTATGCGCCCCAATATTTCTATCTGCTCCTCTTAATTCTACTGTCTTTGTTTTGTAACTCATTTTATATTTGCCATTCTTGCCCATCTTCAAAAAACCATCACCTTTGATTTTTGTCTTGAAAAAACTTGCCCTTGTAGACGCCTCCATATTAGCCGAGTATCCATAATTATGATAAACACCATAAGGTGTATCATTAGTCACTATTATTCTTTGCGCATTCAAAACACTCATTGCAAACGATCTTCTTAATCTGCCTGTCTTTACAAGTATCGCTCTTCCTGGATCTTTATTACCCTTTCTTCTCTTCCAAGGATTAACTGTACTATCATCAAACCCCTGCTTTCTCCAGTTGTCTTTAAAATGATTAATTGCTGCATTCCCCAATTTTTTAGGCAATGTTATTCGTCCCTTATTATAGGAATCGAGACTTATTCTTATTGTCTGTGAGAACGAATTATTCATTAATCTTTTTCTTTTTAGTCAGTGGAATAAATGGTAATCCAAAATTCCTTCTTGCTAACTCCTTGTATCTATCCGGTACTTCCTTAAAATAAGGATGGAATCCATTGAATATCTTTCCTGTTTTCCCTACGTTATTTTGAAAGAACTTTTTAATCTTTGGTAGTTGTACAATTTTGTTCACGATGGTAGTAATGTCTCCTGTTTCTAATTTTTTCGTGGTACACCTACAATTCCAGCTCCAAGGAGGGTAGTAGGTATTCCAAAAAGGATCTTCTACAGGTCTGATTACTCCATCCAATACCTTATGTGAATCTCTCACATGAGAATCGCCGACAGTTACATACTCTAGTAATGTGAATATTTCTCTATCCTCCCAAATACTTACCCATTGCTTTCCAGCTATTGAGCTATTAAGAGCGAAGGTTAGTTCTGTCTTTAACCAGGTATCGTTGTAGATCTCAAACCTCTTTAAAACCTTTTCCCTAAATTTCGCAAAATCTACCGGAACTCCATCTTTTGTCAAATAACTTTCAAAGTCTTTTATCTCCTGAAATGTCTTAGCACTGGAAAAGAACTGTATATTCTCATACAATTCAGCTCTCAATTCTTGTTCTGCATCGCTTAACTGACCTTTAAAAACTGAGTCAATCGCCTTGGAGAACTTATCAACATATTCAGCATACAATTTAACTGGCAAATTCTCTACACTGATTGCCCCTGAATAAACCAAATGAATAAGGCTTTCAATCTCTTCATTAGTCATGTGAGCAACTGTTGTATAATTCGTTTATCTTATGCTCAAGATTAATTCTTTCCTCAATCATGTTCTTGGCTAGCTTTGGATCTACTTTTGCTGGCTCTGGTTTCTTGGTTAAAGGAATGCCAGTTCTTTCTGATAGCCATACCGGATCTACTTCAAGGCCTGAATCACTTAATACCTTCACCATGTCAGCAGTAGCCTTATTGTTCATGTCCTCTACCGCTCTAGCTTCCATCTTCTCGTAGGAGTTAACGAACTTAATTGAATTCCCCTTTGGCATCGGAAATCCAAGACCTACAAGTTTAGGGACAATGAGCTTCTCAAGTCTGAATTCTAAGAATTGACAATCGAACGCCTCAACTACTTTCATTGCTTTAAATGCTGGATTGTCTTCACCCTGGCTAGACCCTAATTTACCAGGAACAGAATCAAGCGCATCTGCATGACCTAACAATATTTTAGAAATAAGCTTTTCTAACTTATCCATCATCATTGGATAGGTCTCATTGCTTCCTGATTTTCCTGTTGATTCTACTAATTGTATATCGTCTTCTAAATCAAAAACACCATGCCCCATTGCTCCAACATTACTAAGCATGTCAAACATCTGGCTTCTCATTTGCTCATCTCTAGAATTGGTTTTACCCAATACCATTGGTGCGCCAAATTTTTGAATATACTCATTCCAAAGAGAAACTGATTGTCTATACCAGATCTCATAAGGTGCTACTTTATAAAGCAATCCATTCCCGCACTTACCCCAATTAGCAACTCTTCCTACTTCTGATGATGTGGTAATCCAAAGTAGATTTTTTTCATAATGTGGATCGTAAACAGAAATTCCATCCTCTGAATAAAAGTCTTTTGTTACTTTCTCTTTCTCTGGATTTATATTTGATCTTCTGACTGTATATATTTCATCAAATTCGTAGTTCTTCATATTCCCCAATTGTATCAGGGAATATCCGTATAGCCTAGCCTCTAAAGTATATTTAAGAATCTCGAACATCCACTCTTTATTATAGAGCTTGGTTAGTTCTTCATTCTGTTCGCCTTTTTCATTTACTACTTCAATGCCTTTTTGCAGGACGTTAGAAAATCTCTTTTCAATACAGGCCGTAACATGTGCATTCAACACAGTATCTAGATACATTTGCTGCATTAAATACCTTTGTAGATTAACTGGGTTCTCAGCCTCTTGAATTGCCAGTCTCCACTTAGCTATATCCTGCTTAATCCTTTGAACTGCTATAGGGGAAATAGAATCTTTCACCAATGCTCTTGGTTTTTCAGGCGCAGGAGTTGTTACCTCAGGCGTTTGATTCTTTACACTATTTTTTCTATTTCTTCCCATTAGTAAATATTAATGCTTTTAGGTTCTGATCCCCATCTGATCGAAGATCCCTGTTCTGGAACTAGTAAAGGAAGTCCAGCAGTTACAGCTCCTGAACCTGCCTTTTCTAGCCAATCGATTGCCATTTTATATTGATTCTCTCTAGTCTGTGGGATGTTCTTTGGTGCAACCTTCATAAACATATTATACACTACTATAGTAATGTATATCTGCAAAAGGTAATTATTGCGATTGTCTCCGGCTGTCCACTTTGTTGTATCTGTTGGTAGTGTTCCTGCTGGTACTGAGTAAACCGTTCCTGTTCCCCAGTAAGTTGATCCGTATCTAGAATCAGGTGCGATGTTGGTGCTTGTGACTGCGCTTGTATAGGTTTTATCCTTGTAGTAAACAGTATCACCAGCTATATAAGACTTTTGGAAATTCCATGCTTCTGCTGGCTCAGTGATATAAAAAAGATCGTACTGAGTTCCTAATAAAGTCCAGTTTGCAGGTGTGAAAGCTTCAGCAACTAATATTGCAGTGGAACATATATAAACACTTCCAGAATATAAAGTCAACGCATGAAGTGCATAGGTACTAGATGCTGAATAAGTAGAAGCGTCTAAATAAACTCTATTATTAGCCTTGTAAACTGTACTGTAAGACCAAACATCTGTATCTGTAAACTCCCCGTAAGGCTTACTAAAATCATATCTCTGTGATAAATAAGACTTGATCTGGTCTTCTACTGAATACTCGCACAAACGCTTTAATGCCAGATCGAAGTTGACAATCTGGGTTAGTGTCTGAGAATCGCAGTATAGTTCGTAGTCTTTTGGACGGGTATACATACAAGCAATATACGCCTGTATGCTTATAGGATAGGGGGATTATGCTATTGAAAAAATTTAGTGCTTTTATGTAATGATTTTACAGTTCCCGATTTCAATAAATGTGAAGTAGTATTTTCGAGACCTATTACAAATGTTCTGAACGGTGTAAATAATAGAGAATAATCTTCTCCCTCATAACTAGTCCACAATTCGCAAATTATATCATTATTATTCTCATCCGACCATTCATCATAATCTCTTGAAATCTGAGTAAACTTCCAAATATGGTATTTCGGGAAATCATTTAAATCCATACTTATTTAATTGTTAGCTCCTCACCTGTTAATGCAAAGTATAGGTTTTGGAGTTGGTGGACATGGTTAAATATATTTCCTATTGATTTCCCATCTCCTTCTAAAACAAACATACCACATTCTACTTCAAATATTTTAATATCATTTCGTTCATAGCTTCCACACCATAACTTAAACCCCAACTTCACCAGCCATTCTTTTGTGAGGGGAATAGGTTTATATATTTCTGGTCTAAATTCCCCAGTAAACATTTCGTGTGCTGTTAACTGAATAGGGTCATATGTTCCATCAAGAAATCGTCCACCTTCATTAAAATCCTCCCCTGGTTTATTCACCCAAATCCCTATTCTTAATTCTCTTGCGTCCATACTTAAAAATTCATTTTAGATACAATAACCTCAAATAGCTCAGACAATCCCAATAATACACATACAAATAAAATAACTACTCCAAAAATTATAATAATTGTTGATATTCTTTTTAAGGCATTTCTCATACTTAAATATACTCATTTCTAATAATTTGCCCTAATTAACTCTTTTAACAAATCTTTCACCTTCTTTGCTCTTTTCTGTTTCTGATGGCAATAATTCTATTTCCTGCTTTTGCTTCATCATATCGATAACATATCCTTTCTGGACATTACTAATTAATGAAGACATTGCCTTTGCAGTCTTTACATCGATTTCGCCTTGCTCGAACCTATGAAGCACTTCGGCTGCCTTCTGAGTTAGTTCTACGTTATTTTTTACCATGGTTTTTAATTAATCTATTTAATTTTATTATTTCTCTTTTTGCAGATATTAAGCTCGGGTTATTTTTTATTTCTATCCTTGTCAAAGGAGTCGTTTTCTCAATTTGTTCAATTATATACTTATCTGTTAAGTTAACCACATTATATTTAACTCTTCTTCTTGAAGATGAAGCAGAAATTTCCTTCCGCTTATCTTTGTTTTTTTCTGCCCACCTTCTTTTGATTTCGTTTACCTTTTCATAATTATTTATAATCCACCTATCCTTTGTTGTTTCTCCTTTTTCTGTAGATGCATATTTCTTATTATATGCCGCAAATTTAACTCTATTTTCTTCCCTATATTTTTTTTGATATTCCTTATTTCTATTTTCATTTAGGCACTTTTTGCAAAAGTTTGTTACACCATACTTGCAGTTTTTATTTTTTGAGAAATCTTTAAACTCCTTAGTGGCTCTACATTTTTTACAAACCTTAGTTTCCATAATCTAAATTTACAAATATCATGTATGCTATGCAATGAGTGTTGAAATCTTATTTTAATAATTAGGTCTATTAAATCTCTGACTAATTATCGGGCCTCCTCCTTTTCCACCTCTCTGAAATTCTAGATAATCACTTTTGAAAGCCTCACATAAAAAGTAATCCATCCCATCAGTAAAGTGTCCATACTTTTCATGTGTAACCTCTGTTTTCGGATCTTTAACCTTTTGTTTAAACTTTGTCCCGTCTGATGCTTCTTTCAAGTTTAATAGGTCAGTAATCAAAAGAGGACTATTTTCTCCTATAAAGACTTTTATATCTCTTTGGTCTGCGAAGATTGAATTGATCCACTTACCACGCATCACAACACTAGGAGCAGAACTTCCAACTCTTAACGAAGGTTTATAATCTCTTAATTCATGTTCAATAATAGTAAAGTTATTGTGACCCTTTTCCATTTTGGTATCTTCTGCCCGTCCTGATGGATCACCATATATAAACATACCTGATCCATGGTTTGGATACATGTTTTTAATCTCTGTACATGCTCCAACTGTTGTATTTTTTGGGGATACGGCTGCTATTTCTGCGATGTTATATACCAAATTATTGGATATTTGCCAGATTGAAGCTGACATATAAGGATTGACGTTAAAGTCAAATGTTATATGAAGAGGTAAAGCTGGATTATATTCATTTTTAGTAACTGATAGCCCTCTATTAAATGCCTTGTAGAATGCACCACCTGTGATCCTGTTACCCCATTCTCCTAAACAGTAGATTGTATAGTAATAAGGATCTTGTTTCTTTAGGGCCTCTAGGAAGCCTTTAAAGCTAGCAGGAAGCCACCTATTATCATGGTAGGTTGAATGATGAGCCAAATAACTAAGATTAACCTTCTCCCCATCTATTTCCTGTTCAATTGATCCCTCAAAAGACTTTTGTCCTTGCCCTTTAAAAAACTTATTCCAGAACCAATTATCTTGGAAGTCTCCTTCAACCTCAGGATTTATTGTGAATATCTCCATCAATTGATCTGCTTTCCCTGTTCTTATTGATGTTGTGATAGTGATAAAGTCAGCTTCTGATGGAATATCTTCTTCATACCAACACCCTGATGGATCTTTAATTGATTTTAACCTTGCTGTATCATCGCACCCCCTGGCTAAAAACTTATTCCCATTAGTACAAATGATTTCAAGTGGCTGAATTTTAAACTCAAATAACTCTGTCAGCCCTAAATCTACAATGGTATCTTTGATTGTTTGATACTGCGAGTCCTTGATGGTATTGTATGTGTTCCTGATTAAAATAAACCTGAAATATCTATCATACAGGCATCTAAAAATAAGGTACTTAGCTATAAAATCAGATTTTGAGCTACCCCTCCCACCATATAAAATAATATACCGGTATCTAAATTGGTCTATTTTCTTTCTGACCTCATTAAATGCCTTGTTTATTATCTTTAACCACTCGCACCATTCTACTGTAATCATTCTTCAGGCTCAGTTTCTCCAGGAACTTTAACGTTTATCCTTTTGTCACTAACCTCAACCTCACTTTGCTTAGGCACTACATAGGCTATGAACTTAGACAAGGTATCTAAATAGTCTTTTGGATCTTCTATTTCCTCTAGCTTTGTTAATGCCACTGGCAAAGCCTTTTCAACAAATTCAACCACTAGCTCTTTAGCCAGTTTGGTAGATTTGTTTATTGCCCCTTTTGGTCTTCCTGGGTTTCCCTCTGTAAATTTTGACATTGATTTCCGTAATTAACGGAATTTACGGCTTATGCTATTATTATTCCACCATTATGCTATTAAACTCCCTCGCTCCCTAAATTTTCACGAGACCATTCTTCCCAATTAGGTTGAATTTTTAAGGCATTGTTCCTCGTGTGGTTTTCTGATATAACAAATTGATAATCCATGCCTGCTGTAAAGGATTTCTTAACCAGTTCATCTTTCTTAACTAGGAGTTCTTTCAGCCTCTGAATTTCCTTTTCTTGATCCTCCATTGTTTTATTGCCTGCCTTTATAATTTCAAATATTTCCATTGATTTTATAAGTTTATCATTCTCTTCTGTCAGCTCCTTTACTCTTTTCTCTGAGGCTTCTAACATAATAGTCAACTTATCATAAGGTCTTTCTGAATCCGGCTCTTTGCTTGTCATCTCTTTACTATTCATTGGCTTAGTTTCCTTTCCTCCCCAATAAGACATTGGGTTTCCTTGGTGGTCTGTCTCTTTACTTTTGTTTTCCATGATTAAACTGGTTTATAAATTTGTCCTTCAAAAGGAAGTTGATTAAATGGCACATATTCGTAGATATGCCAATTTTCTGGGTATTGATCTAGTCCCCTAATTAATGAAACTGATATCACTATATGGTTTTCGTCTGTTATTACACACATAATTAAATGTCTTTAGGTGGCTCGGGTAATTTTCTCCAGTGTGTAATGTCTTCAAAAGAAGCATCTCCTATTCCAATTATTTCCCAAAATAATTCAGCTTGTGGATCATCCTCTATACATAAAAATCCTGTCATTGGTCTTTTATATCCTTTTGCCATAATTATTACTTCTTCTGAACACTGTCCTGTTGAATAATGTTGTGTTCTGTCTTTTAATTCTTTTGTATTACTTTCATTCATTTCAGGCAATTCAAAAGGGCTGTTTTGGTTATTTATCTTTATCCATTCCATTTAGTCTTTAGTTTATCATTTAATATTTCGAATGCTTTAGTAAATACTTCTGATTCAGCTTCTTGTCTTGAGTTAAACCACTTTTTAACCTCTTGATTTACTTCATACCTATTATCAAGTATTTCATATCCGAAATCGAATTCACAGGTGATTAGTATGTTTATCCCCTGCTCATCAAAGAAATCATAGAGATCTCTTTCGTTAATAAGATCTTTATATCCATGATACCATTCATGAATAAACTTTTCATAAGCCTTCGGATATTTCTCTTTTATGTTTTTCCAGTCTATCATTTGTTCTCAGTTTCTTGTTTGTAAATCTGGTAGAGTTCGGAGGTGGTT
>CAZGWG010000194.1:0-8216 GCA_964529165.1 uncultured Sphingobacterium sp. | reverse complement strand
ATTTCTGCCTGGAGAAGGGCAGTATGTGGTGATCTGACCTCAGTCTTCAAACCCTATCATGGTGAAAAGATCGCCTTACCTGAATTTCCTGGAAAGGATACCTTTATTGAGGGTATTCACCAGGCTCAGTTTCAAAAAGATCCCTTCGGGTATCATAAATTAACAAAAGAAGAAATCGGACAAATTATCAGAGATCCGGCTTTATCTCCATTAATGACCCGTCAGGAAAAGGGAACAAGAGCTTCCTGTGCGCTACCTTACGAGCTTTACGCAGATGGCAAATTAGTTGGCGGATCTAAGTTTGAACTGTCATTCAAAGCCGGAAATGAAGTATTCGGACAAAAATCGGCGGGGGCCTGCTTCCTGGTTTATGATCATTTGCGTAATAGAAGTTCCTACACGGTAAAAGCCGGTGACCGCATTTCTGATCTTATAGACTTTGATAAGGATTATCGTTTTGACCTTTATGGCCCCAATGGTTTTTTCCGCTCCTTTAAAGGGGAATCAGGCCAGGCAGGAATTGAGACAGTTTTGACTTATGATCGAAAACCTGATGGCAAAAAATTAAGTGGCAATATCAGTTTCAACATTATAAATAATGATCCTAAACAATCTTATGTGATAAACATTAAGGATAATTCTTATCGCAGGGCCACAATATCAAAACGGATTGCACCTGCCGGAACAGCCGGATCTTCCATTCAGCTTAGGCTGGATCTAAGCAGCAGTTCTTCTTGGTACGATTACAGCATTAACATTGAAGGCCAGAGAGGCTTTGAAAGGACTTATGCCGGCCGTGTTGAAACCGGATCTGAAGGGATAAGTGATCCGGCAATGGCTTGATATAAGCAAGATTATATTAATTATAAAATAAAAGGCCGGAATCTGATTTCCGGCCTTTTTTATAGTTAACAAACACAGTGCAATATTCCCTGTATTTTGAACACTTCATTGTCTGATTAGACCCTCTAATAAAATGTTCAGGCAGGGCTATAATAGGTACTGAATCGGGACATGAATTAGATATAGTTAATCTGGCAGATAAACTTATTTCCTGAGGCTTCTTACTGCAATATCCGGTGAAAATAGTTGAATGGCGCTTTTGCTGACTTTCAGATCAAAACAATACAGATTACTGATTAATAATCCGTTTGCATAAGGTTAATCTTTTGTAATCTTATCAGCATAAATTCTTACTCAAGGGCTTTTTTCCAACACTTATTTTATCATTTTATTAAGCATAACATAACCTGAATTTTGCTTAGGCGTAATACTGCGGCTGTACTATTGCTTCGAAAAATCAATTACATCTCACACAAAAAAATTAACAAATGAAGCAACTTTACACTTTTAAAAAAGTATGGATTGCCACAGCAGCAATTTTACTTTTACTTCCTGCTTTATGTTTTTCACAGGTCAAAATTTCGGGTATTGTTACTGATGAAGTACAACTACCATTACCTGGCGTAAGCATAATGATCAAAGGGACAGCAAACGGAGTTTCAAGCGATGCCAATGGTCGTTTTAGTATTGAAACCACTGCAGGTTCAGTTCTGGTTATCCGTTATTTGGGTTATCAGTCTCAGGAAATCACCGTAGCTAACCAGCAAAATCTTTCCATTCAATTAGTGCCACTTAATACTAATTTGAATGAGGTGGTAATTACTGCATTGGGTATCAGCCGGGAAAAGAAACAATTAGGTTATGCCACCCAGGAAATAAAAGGGGAGAGCCTGACTGTAGCCCGTGAAACGAACGTGGTAAACCAGCTTTCAGGTAAGATTGCGGGTGTTACTGTTGTAGGCAGTCCATCGGGGATTGGTGGTTCTGCCCGTGTTAGCATCCGTGGTGAAAGGTCTGTAGACCTGAACAAGAACCAGCCTTTATATGTTATCGATGGAGTTCCGATCAGCAATTCTCTTACAAGTGGTTCAGGGGGTAGTAATCAGGAAGTCGATTTTGGAAATGGTGCAAGCTTTCTTAATCCTGATGATATTGAAAGTATGAACGTTCTGAAAGGCCCTGCAGCCTCTGCGCTTTATGGTTCCCGTGCGGCAAATGGGGTAATCGTTATCAATACCAAGTCAGGAAAAGGCTCAAAAGGAATGGGTGTCGAAGTAAACAGCAATTATACCCGTGAATCGGCATTGCTTTTACCTGAATATCAAAATATTTACGGGCAGGGAAATGGTAATGGTGGAGCATTTGCATTTGTAAATGGGGCAGGTGCAGGACTTACTGATGGTACAGACGAATCCTGGGGCCCGGCATTTAATGGTCAGTTATTTCCTCAGTTTAACTCTCCGCGCACCCTTAATGGACAGGTTATTCCTTTCCTTGGAGGTGATCTGAATGCACCGGCAGGCAGTGTCATAACAGCAACCCCATGGGTAAATGATAAAGATGGTGTCAAGAACTTCTTTCAGACAGGTGGTACACTTACCAATAACCTGGCTTTGACAGGAAGCAATGAAAAAGGAGATTTCCGTTTATCATACACCAATCTTGATCAGACTGGCTTGGTTCCAAATACAGATCTGAAAAGAAATACTATATCCTTTGGCGGTAGCTATAAGCTGACGGATAAGTTTTCAGCAAGAGCCTTTGTCAGTTATATAAAAAGTGAGAGCGGTAACCGTCCTTCTATCTCTTACGGAACTGAAAATATTATGTATTTATTTAATTGCTGGTTGCCCCGTTCTATTGATGTATCAGCAATGGAGCGCTTATACCAGCCGGGTCTTGAAAACCAGCGTCAGTTTAGCTGGAATTATAACTACCATGATAATCCTTACTTAACCGTTTTTCAAAATACAAACGGACAGAATGTAGACAGGCTTATTGGTAACATTACACTGAACTACAATTTCACGAATTGGCTAAATCTGCAGTTCCGTACAGCAACAGATTATGGTAATGAAGTAAGGGATTACAAACGCTCGTTCAGTACCCAACGTTATCCGTTCGGGGAGTTCAGACAGACCGGAATTATAACAGAAGAAAGAAATACTGACTTTTTGTTAACTGCGAATAAAGATATCACTAAGGAATTGACCTTTTCAGCCTCATTAGGTGGTAACCAGTTAAAGCAAAGAAATGACTTTGATGAAAGTACTGCCGGCCAGTTGAATATTCCGGACATTAATAAACTGACCAACTCGCGTATTCCACTGGTGGTAAATCAGGCTTTATCCGAAAAACGTGTAAACAGTTTATACGGATCGGCACGCTTTGGCTATAAAAACCTTTACCTGGACGTAACCGCAAGAAATGACTGGTCAAGTGCCTTGACTCTTCCGGATAATCTGAAATTGTTAGGTAATGAGGATAATTCCTATTTCTATCCTTCAGCAGCATTAAGTGCGGTAGTAAGTGATATGTTTAGTTTACCAACTTATGTCAGTTTCGCCAAGTTAAGGGCAAGTATTGCTCAGGTAGGAAACGATACAGATCCTTTCACCTTTACCCAGGCCTATAATCCGAGCACACCTTTCGGGGGGGCGCAGGTTTACGGTGAAACCGACCGTCTTGCGAATCTGGGTCTGAAGCCTGAGATCAGCACGGCCTATGAGTTTGGAACAGAGCTTAAGTTCCTGAATAATCGTATTGGGCTTGATCTAACCTATTATCAGAGTATAACAAAGAATCAGATTCTCAATATTCCGCTGTCGCTTACCAGTGGTTATAATACCCGCTCAATCAATGCAGGAGAAATTAAGAATTATGGTTTTGAGGCACAGTTGAATTTAGTTCCGGTTAAGAGTAAGAACTTCACCTGGAATACAGACATCAATTTTTCTGCAAACAGAAGTAAAGTAGTTTCACTTTCAGACGGACTAACCAACTTTGTGATGGCCTCAAGAAGGGTGAGCATAGAAGCCAGAGTTGGTGAACGTATGGGTGATATGTATGGTATTGGTTATGCAAGGGTTCAGAATACAGATCCGAAACAGCCATACTACGATGCGAGTGGCCAGAATGTTGGACAGATGGTATTCAATAACGGCCGACCTGTACCTACCACCAATCGTATAAAATTGGGAAACTATAATCCTGACTGGCTGGCCGGAGTTTACAATACCTTCTCATACAAGGGAGTCAGACTTGGAGCCTTGTTTGATATCCGTCATGGAGGAGAACTTTACTCTGAAACCCAAACTGTTGGACGTGAAGGAGGAATCATTATTGAAACACTGGAAGGAAGAGCTAATGGTTATGATCTCTCAGTAGCCGGAAATGGAGTAATTGGTTCAGGAGTAATCATGAATACTGATGGTACTTTCAGACCAAATGATGTAAAACGTACGGCAAGAGAGTGGCATAGTGCATATACCGGCGGACGGAGTATTGCCGAAGGTGTAATGTATGATGCTTCTTATGTCAAGCTAAGAGAAGTACAGATTTCTTACAATGTTCCGGCAAGACTGTTCTCAAGACTTCCATTCAAGGGCTGTACAATAACCCTGGTTGGAAGAAATTTGGCACTGTGGTCTAAGGTTCCGCATGTTGATCCAGAGGTAATGTCTTATTCAGGCGGAACAGCTTTGCCGGGTATTGAATACATGTCAATTCCATCCTCAAGAAGTTATGGGCTTAATCTGAATATTAAGTTATAATACCCAGGTAATAATAAAGATCATTAACATGCTACATAGGGTAGCAATAAAAAATATACAATGAAAAAGAACAAAATTATTCTGTTTACCGGTGCATTAAGCATCTTTTTCCTGGTATCTTCCTGTGATAAGGAATTTGAGGAAACAAATACAAATCAGAATATTCCGAATTCTGTAACTTCCGATCTGCTCCTTGCGGGTGTGATCAGAAATACGGTAACCGATCAGGTTAATGAAGCCTGGGGTATCGGAAATATAGTAGCTCAGCACACGGCAAAGATTCAGTTCGTAAATGAAGATCGTTATCTGTGGGGTGAGCGTAACGGAGTATGGAATAGTGTGTATTCAAACATGCGTAATGTGCAGAACATTATCGATGCTTCTAATAATGCAAGCCCGGTGCAGAATAATTATCTGGGTGTAGCTCTTATCATGAAATCCTGGTTGTTTTCACTGGCAACAGATGCATATGGAGATATTCCTTATTCAGAAGCGATTCAGGGGAAAACCGGGGGTATTTACACTCCCAAATATGATAAGCAGGAGGATATTTACAATGGTATTCTGGCTGATCTAAAAAAAGCGAATGACCTCTTGGGAACAAGCAATGAGTCGGTGTCAGGAGATCTTATTTATTCAGGATCAACCCTGAAATGGAGGAAATTTGCGAATTCTTTACGCTTAAGGTTATTGCTGCGTCTTTCAAAGAAAAAGAGCACTGCAACGGATATGCAGGCTATTATCAGTGATCCTGTGAAGTACCCGATCTTTACAAGCAATGATGATAATGCTGAGTTAAAATACCTTGCAGCAGCACCGAATCAGTGGCCGCTTTATGGTACCCGTGTAGGTTCTTTTGATGAGTTCAGGGTAAGTAAAACCTTGGCCGACCGATTGAATGCAATTGGTGATCCGAGAATAAAGGTTTTTGGCCGTCCTTCTCAATCATCTGTTGCTGCCGGAAATCCTAAGATTGAGGGTATTCCAAACGGATTAGGTGATGTTGCCGCACTGAACTATAACGGAGGCCCGCAAGGAGTATCTCGTGTGGGATACAGCTATGCATGTCTGGTTTGTAATGATATCGGTCAGGCCGTTCCGGTACCTGATGTAGCCAGAGGGGCGATTATGACCTTTTCAGAACTAGAGTTTATTCTTGCCGAAGCCAGAGAAAAAGGCTTTATCACGACCGGCTCTGCAGAAACTTATTATACAAAGGGAATACAGGCCAATGTTGATTTTCATGCAAGTGTTACCCCTACAGCTTATGGTATAAACCTTAGCCTGCCTGCCAATTACTTTACTCAGCCTGCCGTAGCCTATACAGGAAGTACCGATGAGAAATTGAGTAAAATAGCACTTCAGAAATGGGTGTCGCTTTATTTCAACGGACTTGAGGCCTGGTTTGACTGGAGACGCACACGTATGCCTGCTATTGTGCCCGGACCTGATAACCTGAACAATAATAAGGTGCCGGTTCGGTATATTTATCCTTTGTCTGAACAATCACTTAATAAAGTGAACAGGGATGAAGCCGTGGCAAGACAGGGAGCAGATGACCTGAATACTGAAATGTGGATCGTTAAATAGATTATGAAAATAAAGCTAGTTATACTTTTACCTGCAATCCTATTAGTTACAGGATTGCAGGTGCTTGCACAGCAGAAGCTGAAGACCAGAAATGTTGTGCTGGTTACACTGGATGGAATGCGCTGGCAAGAGATTTTCAGAGGGGCCGACAAGCAATTGATCAACTCTGACTATACCAGGGATCAGAAAAAAATCAGCAACAGGTTTTGGCTTGAGTCGGCAGAGGAACGCCGCAAGGCATTATTGCCATTCTTTTGGAGTACCTTATCCCAAAATGGTCAGCTTTATGGCAACCGGGATTTGGGGAATAAAGCTGAAGTCGCAAATCAATACCACTTTTCTTATCCAGGTTATAATGAACTTCTTACAGGTTTTCCGGATGATCGGGTGAACTCCAATGACAAAAACTATAATCCGAATGTGAATTTGCTTGAATACGTCAATAAGCAGAAAGGATTTGAAGGGAAGGTTGCATCATTCAGTTCATGGGATGTTTTTCCATATATTCTGAATGATAAACGTTCCGGTCTGCTGGTTAACTCCGGTATTCAGGATTTGAATCTGAAGAACATGAGCAAGGAACTGACTTTACTTAATCAGCTTCAGCATCAGTCATTATCACCTGTTGGGGATGATGTTCGTCAGGATGTATTCACCTATCAGTTTAGTAAGCAATACATGAAAGAATACAAGCCGAGATTAATGTATATCGCTTTTGATGAAACCGATGATTATGCGCACGGCGGTGTCTACCACTATTATCTTAAGCAGGCACAGAAAGAAGATGCAATGTTGGGTGACCTCTGGAATTATATACAGTCTGATCCGTTTTATAAAGATCAGACTACATTGATCATTACTTGTGATCATGGAAGAGGAGAAAGCCCATTGGCAAGCTGGAAAGATCATGGAGCAAAAGTTGAAGGCTCTGAATATACCTGGGTAGCAGTAATTGGTCCTGATACTCCCGCTAAAGGTGAAATGAAGGCCAGTGAGGATATTCTTTATCACAAGCAGATTGCCCAAACAATTTCCGTATTGTTAGGTCTTGATTTTAAAAGTGCTGCCGGACATGAAACCGGTAATGAAGTAAAAACCTTTTACAAATAGTATTGTTTAATTCTGTTTTAAAGGCCGGGTTTATGATCCGGCCTTTTTTTATCTGGATTGATAAGGTCCGAATATAGCTTTAATTTCCCGCTTAGGGGAGAGATCATCAAGGACATACACCATATACTGAGTACCACGGTTAAACACACGGATTACGATATGCCCGTGCTGGCTGCGGTACTGCCGGTCTACCCGGTCTCCGATTACGAGCCGGTTCGCCTCCAGCATATCCGTAGTAAAGAGATCCCTTTCTCCGGGGTATATGCTTTCTGAAGCTACCCTTCTTAATACATCATCCCCCGGATGGTCTGAAGACCAGCTTTGCTGCACCCAAACTCTAGGCCTGAGTGTACGTATATAAACCGGACTTTGAGAATCCCGATTACCGTGATGATTAAAGGTAGCAACGTCTACCGGACCAATGACCGGTGCAACCTGGGCTTCCAGGCTGTTTGCGTCACCTTCGCCCCAGGCATTTACCCCGGCAATATCTCCACCGGTAAAATAATCAAAAGGTCCATAGGAAATCTTTAAACAGGTACTGAGCGGGTTTTCTCCGGGATACTGACCCGTTTTGAAAAGACTTATAAAATCATGATCAGCATAGCCTGTCCAGATACGCCCGTTAACAGCGATATTTCTGCTTGTCCATTCCGGATAGCTTTGCGGAGATTTTTTCAATGTGATCTGATTCCGGGCTCCCGGTAAAAGCTCCTGATGGATAAGGTTATTGTGTTTTGTCTGATAATCAATGAATTTCCAGTATTCCTGCAGGGTCTGGACAATATGATATTCATCTTTTTGTTCCTTATGTAGGAATTCGGAGGAATTGAGATTAATTGGAAAAGCTCGGCCTCGGTCAATCAGGGTAGCTATTGTAATTTTATCTCCTACTTCGGT
>CAZGWG010000193.1:5568-8247 GCA_964529165.1 uncultured Sphingobacterium sp. | reverse complement strand
ATTACCCAGCAATACTTTTGAACTGGTTAATTCGTCAAATCTCTTTACAGGATGACCATTTACCGCAGTTATGCGGTCACCCGCCTGTAGGCCAATTTCCCGTCCTATAATTCCCGGTGCTATTCCATCAGGCAATTTATCATTCGGAACAAAAGTCTCTCCATTCTTAAGCGTAAGCATCCAGAATATAAAAATACCCAGAACTATATTGACTGTAACTCCTCCCAGCATGACAATAAGTCGTTGCCAGGCTGGTTTAGAACGGAATTCCCAGGGTTGTGGCGGGCCTGCAAGCTGATCGGTATCCATCGACTCATCGATCATTCCTGAAATCTTCACATAACCACCCAATGGCAGCCAGCCTATGCCATATTCACAACCTTTATAGTTAAAGCTGAACAATTTAAAGCCCCATGCGTCAAAGAACAGATAAAACTTCTCTACCCTGATTCCGAATGCTCTGGCGGCAAAAAAGTGCCCTGCTTCGTGTAATATGATTAAAATTGATAATCCCAATAACAGTTGTCCTGTCATTACTAATCCATCCATGCCTTTTCTCTTATTTTATATTTAAACTCTAAAATTTACTATTTGTTACTAAGTCCTTTGCTAAAATCCGTGTGATCCTGTCTGATTCTAAATAATCGTCAAGTGTAGGATCAGATATAAACGTAATTTCAGACATACATTGTTCGATGATATCGCTCATCTTCAAAAATCCAATCTGGTCTTTCAAAAATTCTGCCACAACGACTTCATTGGCTGCATTGATTACACATGGCATATTCCCACCACTATTTAAAGCATCAAAAGCAAGAGCCAGGTTTCTGAACGTCGTTTTGTCAGCCTGTTCAAAGCTAAAATTAGGAAAATCAGTAAAATTGAATCTCGGAAATGTATTTTCTATCCTCTCGGGATATGCCATTGCATATTGTATTGGCAATTTCATATCAGGTAATCCCATTTGCGCTTTTATAGATCCATCCCTGAACTGAACAAGTGAATGTACAATCGACTGTGGATGTACGATGACATCAATCTGCGAAACATCCAGATCAAAAAGCCATTTCGCTTCAATCACTTCCAGACCTTTATTCATTAAACTTGCCGAATCGATCGTGATCTTCTCTCCCATCACCCAATTGGGATGTTTTAAAGCCTCCTTACGGGTAATTGTTTTCAGATAATCTCTATCTTTCCCTCTGAACGGACCGCCTGAAGCCGTGAGGTAGATCTTTTCAATCGGATTATGCTCTTCTCCTGCCAGGCATTGGAAGATAGCCGAATGCTCCGAGTCGACCGGCAATATTTTAATCCCATGCTCTTTTGCCAGACTGGTAACCAGATCTCCGGCTACAACCAAAGTTTCTTTATTGGCAAGTGCAATGTCTTTTCCTGCTTTGATAGCAGCAAGAGTTGGAATGAGGCCTGCAAATCCCACCATGGCTGTGAGCACCAGACCGATCTCAGGCTGTTCCAGAATTTCACAGAGTGCATCAGAACCCCATAAAACCTTGATCTGAGTACTGCTCAAAGCACTTTTTATTTCCTTAAGTTTGGATTGTTCAGCAATAACTACATATTTCGGATTGAATTCCAGAGCCTGACTGATCAAAAGACCGGCATTGCTGTTTGCAGTCAATACAAAGGCCCTGAACCGATCAGGATTCTGCCGTATAACCTCAAGTGCCTGAGTACCGATACTACCTGTTGAACCCAGAATAGCGATATTCTTTACAGCAATATCATTATTTAAAATTTTTCCCATCAAACCGAACCCGATTTATTCATTCAAAACTGATTTGCCTAAACTTATTAATTTTTTTGAGATTCCTGAACTAGCTGATGATCCATTCATTCAATTCTTCAGCAATATGCCTGTCATTTGACAAACGAGGTACTTTATTCTGCCCGCCCAGTTTACCCTGAGATTTCATATAGTTTCTGAATGCATCCTTTACAAGTTTATGCATAATAAGCGGACGTAATACCTTACCTTCAACCAAATCAAAATAATAGGTATTCTTTTGCTGCAGAGCGAGGTCTACTTTAAGGCTAAAGCTATCCATATCTTCAGGAGCTTTTGCAAACTCAACATACCATTCATGATAAGGTAAAGAACCATCCACCGGACTTACCTGTGGCGCAACAGTAAATTCAGTGATTTCAACCCCCTCTTCGCCTGCTACTGATAAAATTGCATGCTCCACCTCTTCACCAATTACATGTTCACCAAAGGCTGAAATAAAATGCTTAATTCTGCCGCTTACCAGAATACGATATGGAGCTTTTGAAACAAACCTGACGGTATCTCCAATGCTATATCCCCAGAGTCCGGCATTTGTGTTTAAGATAATCGCATAATTTTTATCCAACTCTACATCTCTGAGCGAGATACGGCTGGGGTTTTCGTTAAAATATTCATCAGAGGGGATAAACTCATAGAAAATACCTGAGTCGACCAATAAAAGTAAACCCTTTTCTTTCTGTGAATCCTGAAAAGCAATAAAACCTTCTGAGGCCGGATAGGTCTCGATTGAATCTACACTTCGTCCTATACTTTCCTCCAGACGGGCACGATAAGGCTCAAAATTCACTCCCCCGTAAACAAAAAGTGAGAAATTCTTAAAAATACTCACTATCTTCTTTCCGCCTGAGAGCCCGCACAGATGGAAAGAA
>CAZGWG010000193.1:0-5558 GCA_964529165.1 uncultured Sphingobacterium sp. | reverse complement strand
TGTGCGGGCTCTCAGGCGGTCGAAATACATTTGAACCCAGGGTGGAATTCCGGAAATAAGGCGCATATCCTCTGTAATAGTTTCATCCACTATTGCATCAACCTTTTCTTCCCAATCCTCAATACAATTGGTTTTGTATGATGGTAATCGGTTCCTTTGAAGGTAGGCAGGAACATGATTAGCTACAATGCCTGATAAGCGTCCGAAATTAATACCATTTTTACGCTCAAGTATCGGACTCCCCTGCAAAAAAATAATTTTGCCATCGATAAAATCAGACTTTCCGGTTTCATGGATATAAGAAAACAATGCATTGCGGGCCCCGTTCAGATGTTCGGGCATTGATTCTTTAGAGATTGGAATATACTTTACACCGGAAGTTGTACCTGAAGTTTTGGCGAGATATATTGGCTTACCGGGCCACATCACATCAGGTTCTCCCTGAACAACCCGGTCAATATAGGGCTTCAGATCCTCGTAATCAGCAACAGGAACAAGCCTCTTAAAATCATCGTATGTTTTTATCGAAGCGAACTCATGATCTTTCCCAAAAGAAGTATTTCGGGCCTGACTGATAAGGTTCATAAAGGTCCGTTCCTGAGCATCAATGGGATTATTCTTCCATTTATTGATCTGCCTTACAGCATACGCCGCCAGTGGCTTAGCCAACCAGGATTTAATTCCCATGATTATCCTCTGGATCATCCAGCAAAATCTCTTCTTCCTCGGTATAAGTATTTACAAGATGACGATAGGCGATGATCAAAATTAAACTAGAGAATGGAACAGTAAATAACAATCCGATAAATAAAGCCATTGCTCCGAGGATATTTAATCCTAACATTACTAAAAAGAGCAGTGCAATAAGCCAAAAATGTCCTTTGGTAATCGCCCAGCTCTGGCTGATTGATTCTGAGGAACCAGACTCCTGATCTACAATAAAGCAAACAACAAAGCATAGTCTTATTGTAAGAAAAACGAGTGGAATTGCAATTAGTGCAAAAACGGGCAGAAGATCCCAGCTTAAGGGATTACTCGTATCAATATCCTGTTTATTATAGAAATAAACTGAACTGATCATTGCAATCAGAAATACCAGTACCAAACCGATTATGAGCTTTACAATCAGAAAGTTTACAGCTTTAACCAGATTAGGAATAAAATCAGGAAACTCCGGGTCGGTATCCTCATCGATCAATTTGAAGAATACCTGATAAAAGGCAACAGTAAAAAAGGCGTCGAACAAGCTTAGAATGATATTCTGAATCAATACCCCTGCTCCACTTGCCCCTCCAAAAAAGCTTGTGAGTATGGTTGTAACAATCAGAATGAAAGCAAACTGTACAGCCGTGAAGCCGAGTAAGACCCATATATTCTTTTTCGCCAGTTGCCATGCATCTGCCAATATCTCATTCACCGACAATGATTTATCCATATATTATTGTTTTCTTAAAATAATTCTTTTCCAAAAATCCTGCATAAAACCGAGCCCGTAAGCTGTTAATTGCACAAATGAAGCAGCTATACTCAAAAATGCAACTTTTGATGATTTGTTTACTTTCCATGAATGGAAAAATATTAACAAAATATAAACAGCAAGTAAGGTATTACATAATTCGGCTAATGAGTTGCCAATAAGATTAAAAATCAAACTCATCATCAGAAATATAGTAAAAAAAGCCGGAAAAAAGTGAACCAGCTTTAACTCTGAAGGAAAATGTTTATAAATATTAATCCTGGCCCGGCCAAAGAAATGCAGTTGCTTGTAAAATTGAAAAAGATCAGTTCGTCGTTTATGGTAAACAACCGCATCAGGAATCAGTCCGATTTTAAAGCCCAGGGAATGAATACGAATACTAAATTCTATATCCTCTCCTAAACGGGTTAGAATAAAGCCGCCTGATTTTTCCCAAACTTCGCGTGAGATACCCATATTAAAGCTTCTAGGATGGAAAGTTCCGATATGTTTTTTATTGCCTCTTATCCCACCGGTAGTGAATGGAGATGTCATGGAGTAACTGATTGCCTTTTGAACAGGGGTAAATGAGGGATGTGCCCCATCAGGACCGCCATAGGCATCTAACTGATGCTCCAACAAATAATTCTTAACAATTTCTAGGTAATTTGCCGGAATCAGGCAATCCGAATCGAATACGATAAAATAATCTCCTTTTGCGCGTTCAAAGCCATAATTACGGGCAAAACCCTGACCGGCATTTTCTTTATAATAATAGCTGATGTCTAGCCGGTCAGTATAAGAATCTACAATCTCCTTTGCGTCAATTTTCGATCCATCTTCAATGATCAGAACCTCAAACTGAAGGTAAGTTTGCTTTGTTAATGTATGCAGCAATTCATCAATCTCCTGAGGCCGGTTATAGAGTGGAATGATGATTGAAAAAAACATTTTGATTAAAGGCTAGGGGATAAAAGATCAAACAGTCTTCTCAATCTGATAGCTGTTGCGTTCAGGGGAATTCCTTGAAACAAGCTCTGATATAAAACCGGTGAGAAAAAGCTGAAACCCAACAATTATAGCGACGAGTGCAATGTAGAAAAGTGGCTGATCGACAATTTCACGTGTATACCTGATATGCATACTTATGTAATACAACTTTTCAATAATGATCCATAAGGCAATGATTGTACCTGCCAGAAAACTTAAGGCTCCCATAGTACCGAAAAAGTGCATCGGTCTTTTCGCGAATTTACCGACAAAAAATATGGATAGCAGATCCAGGAAACCATTTATAAAGCGACTGAAACCAAATTTGGTATAGCCATATTTACGAGCACGATGCTCAACTACCTGTTCACCTATCTTCTTAAAGCCTGCCCACTTTGCAATTACCGGTATATAACGATGCATTTCACCATAAACCTCAATGCTTTTAACCACCTCCTTTCGATAGGCTTTCAATCCGCAGTTAAAGTCGTGAAGATTATGTATACCCGACATACGGCGGGTAACCAGATTAAACAATTTTGTAGGAATAGTCTTTGAAAGCGGGTCATGACGTTTTTGTTTCCAGCCTGAAACAAGGTCAAATTTCTCTTCAATAATTTTTCTGTAAAGTTCAGGTATTTCATCCGGACTGTCCTGAAGATCAGCATCCATAGTTATTACTACATTACCCTGGCAAGCCTCAAAACCTACATTCAGGGCGGCTGATTTACCATAATTGCGACGAAACTTGATTCCCACAATAGCCGGAAATTCTCTTTTTAAATGCTCAATAACTTCCCAGGATCCGTCGCTGCTGCCATCATCTACCAGAATTATCTCATGGCTAAATCCATGCTCAGTCATCACCCTGTTGATCCAGTTGATTAGTTCAGGCAGAGATTCTGCCTCATTAAATAAAGGAACAACTACAGATATATCCATTCTTTAGATGTGAGATGTGAGGTTTGAGATAATGGAATTCCGATTATTTAACAATTAAAAACGTGCAAATTTCATCAATTATATTGACAAAACCTGCACGTCAGGTTATTTTGAGATGCTATTACTCTTCATCCTCATTATTTGAAGCAAATAAAGGAGCTTCTTTCTTAAATATCGCTGCAAAAATGAGTGACATTACAAACTGAATAATTACAGCAATACCCAGATTTTTAAAGAACTGTGCGGGAGTAGGATCATACTGCGACTTAATTCCTTCAATCTGCTTAGCTACTGCTTCATCAATCTTTTCCTGTTCCATACCCATATTCTCAAAAGTCTGAGACATTCCTGACTCCATGAATCCGGCAATCTTGTCAAATGCTTCCGGTTCTACGAATTTATAAAAAACAAAGTTGGCTATAGAATAGAACAATCCAGCAACGAATGCCATCAGAAATATTCCTTTTAGTGCTTCTCTGAAATTCCAGAATCCTCCGATCTTCTTTCTAAGGTCGAGAGTAAAAAAGATATAAATCAGCAGGGAAATAATCAGTGTTGCAATCCCGAACGACATAGAGCCAAGGAGTGAAGGAAACACATAATAGGTAACTACTCCAATTACTGTTGATAAAATGCCGATGACCAGTCCATTACTGCTTGCGGCTTTGTTTAAGTTTTCTAATGACAATTCCATTTTTAATTTGGTTTAGTTTTGAGAATTATATGAAATTAAAAGAGAATAAACGGCAGAATCAAAATCCGGATTTGGACTATGACTTACAAAGTCATTAAAATCCTGCTCCGAAGGATTAGTCTCCCTGAAGAAGCCGATCATCGGGTAGAATAATTCCTTTAATTCAGAGTCATCAGGTATTTCGGCTGTTACACGTGCAAGCTCTTTCAGATCACTTTCGACGAGAATCTGATTTGCAATCACTTGCTCATAGATACGATGTTCGTCCTGAAACTCATCCTCATCTACGAGCAAAAATTCGCGAAGAAAATCACTCAACTCCGGATCAATAGATTCGTCCTGACATTCTTGTAAATAAAGCAGCAGATTCAGAAGTTCTGTCCCCCGGTCAATTGTACTTTCTTCAATTTTTTCCCATTCAGGTGAATCGAGATAGTCTTCCTCAAGTTTGCGTACATCTTCATTTAAAAAATTGATCAGCAGCAAATCAAAGAATAGTTCACGAAGTGGCTCAAAAACGGGCTGATCATCAAAAACACCATCCAGTGCATCTACCTTATCCAGATAGGGCTTATCGAGATTAAAAATATCTGTCAGGGCTTTTGAAAACGATTTATATTCCTGATTATTTACTGAAGCAAACTGCGCCAAAGCCGCATTCATTGCCTGATCTATACTTGTATTCATATTTTTAGTTTAAAACATAATGTACTGGCCATTATTGTATACAAGCTTCACTTTTCCTTTCAGACTTTGTCCGAAGAAAGGTGAATTGGATGATTTGGATCTGTTGCTCTCCTCATTCAGCACCCATTCTTGCTCAGGATCAATCAGAATAAAGTTAGCAGAATTTCCGGTTTTCAGTTCAGGAATTGCAACACTAAGAATATTTCTTGGTGCGATTGCCATTTTTTCGAGAATTGTTTCCATACTTAAACCAGCTTTAAGGGCAACAGGCAGTGCTGTTTGTAAACCTGTAATACCATTAGACGCAATTTCGAATTCCACATTTTTAAATTCTACTTCATGCGGGCAATGCTGGGAAACGATTGCATCAATAGTACCATCCTTCAGTCCGGCGATTAGTGCTTTCTGATCTTTCTTCGTCCTGAAAGGTGGTTTCACCTTATAATTGCAATCAAAGCCCACAAGATCATCTTCTGTAAATAGTAAATGATGAACGGCAACATCACAGCTGACTTTTATTCCTGCTTTTTTTGCTTTCCTGATCAGATCTACGCTTTTCGCTGAACTGATAGTACTGAAATGTATCCTGGAGTCATTGTATTCGGCAAGATAAAGATCCCGTGAGATCATCAGCTCTTCGGCAAGAGATGGATTTCCTTTCATCCCAAGATAGGTACTCATCTCCCCTTCGTTCATTTTCCCTTTACCCGCAATATCCTGGTCTTCAGCATAAGCGAGAATAAGTCCGTTAAATGATTTAGTGTATAATAAAGCCCTGCTCATTAAGCC
>CAZGWG010000192.1:0-8271 GCA_964529165.1 uncultured Sphingobacterium sp. | reverse complement strand
ATGTATATCCCAGGACAGTCATAAGGTATAAGCAGCTAAGCATTCCCAGGACAGGTATCAGCGATAAGTTTTTTACAAAAGAAAGTACAGCCATTATTATTGCGGCGATTATAAACAGGAAATAGGGAAGCTTATCTTTATATACATGCCAGTCGCCATTGTACTCAAATAAGTTTAGAATCGGCTCTTTGAAACTGATGAAAATAATTAAAATTAAAGCAGGCACAATATATTTCGCATTAATATACGGGATTCGGAAGCGCTTACGGTTCGAATCATTGATTTCCTCTTTGGGAAGCAGCAGTACTCCGGCACATACCAAAACAAATGCGAATAAGGTGCCGATGCTTGTCAGATCGGTAACCTCAGTAAGGTTCATAAATAGTGCAGGAATTGACACAACAAGTCCGGTAATCAGTGTGGCAAACCATGGGGTTTTGTATTTCGGATGAATGCTTGAAAACTTTTTAGGTAATAATCCATCCCGGCTCATACTCATCCAGATACGAGGCTGTCCCATCTGAAAAATGAGTAAGACGCTTGCCGTTGCAATGACAGCGCTGATTGATATGATATAACTGATATTATCCAGCCCCACATTTTTAAATACAAATGCCAGTGGATCTTCCACCTGCAGTTCCTTATAGCTTACCATTCCGGTTAATACCAATGCAACCAGAATGTACAGAACGGTACATATAATTAAGGAGTAGATCATACCTTTTGGCAGATCCCGCTGAGGGTTTTTGCATTCTTCGGCTGTGGTAGAGATTGCATCAAAGCCAATGTATGCAAAAAAAACACCCGAAACTCCTTTCATCATGCCTTCGAAACCATTAGGCAGAAAAGGGTCCCAGTTTGCTGGCTGTACATAGAAAAAACCAAGTATAATAACACCCAATACAACACTGATTTTGAGAAAAACCATTGCATTGGTAGCCCTTTTTGTCTCCCGAATCCCGATATAAACAAGGTAGGTGATTAGAAAAACAATACCCAGAGCAGGAATATCAGCAATGAACTTAAAATTACCTGATCCAGGCGCTGTAGTCCATGCTTGGGCTGCAAATTGTACTTTGGCGCTGATACCGCTTAGATCCTGTCCCGCTGCAAGCACTTCCTGGTAAGCCCTTGAGGCAGACAAATAATCCATTGTGAGGTAGGCCGGTATATGGATATTGAAACCTTCCAGTAAATTGGTGAAATATTCACTCCAGGATATTGCAACTGCTATATTGCCAATAGCATACTCCATGAGCAGATCCCATCCGATTATCCAGGCGATAAGTTCACCAAAGGAGGCATAGGCATAAGTATAAGCGCTTCCTGCTACAGGGATTCTTGATGCAAACTCTGCATAACATAATGCTGAAAACCCACAGGTAAGTGCTGTAATGACAAAAAGAATACTAACTCCAGGACCGCCATTAAAGGCAGCATTTCCTATTGTAGAAAATATACCGGCTCCGATTACCGCGGCAATACCCATCAAAGTAAGGTCTTTAACAGTCAGAACTCTTCTTAACTGCTGATCTTCAATTTCCGTATCAGAAAATCCGGCCTGCCGGTCCTTCATAATCAGCTCAATAGATTTCTTTCTGAAAAGGTTTCTTGACATATTGTCCTTGAATTAGATTGGTTTTAAATCAAACATAAAAATTATTTAGTTTTGAATTCGCATTCAACCTAAATAATGAAGAAAAGCCTTTCCGAAATTTTATATCCTCAGCGTTACTTTCTGATCCCATTTTTAGTATTACTTCTGATTGGTTTCATTCTGATGATCCTTAATTCAAAAGCTGAACTGTTTTTATGGATAAACACGCATCATAATGGTTTTTTTGATGAGTTTTTTAAGTTAATCACCTTGTTTGGTGATGGAATAATGACGGTTATAGTTGTTTTGTCATTACTCTTCTTCAAGTTTCGATATGCGGTACTTGCGGCCCTTGCCTTTGCCTACAGCTCTTTGTTGGTTCAGATTCTTAAACATATTTTCAAAGCCCCAAGACCAGTTAAATACTTTGAAAATATAATGCCAATCAGAACGATTGAGGGCTATCCGATTCATGAATGGAACAGCTTCCCCTCAGGACATACAGCCTCTGCATTTACATTGGCAGTAGTTTTAAGTTATTTACTTCCTCACGGAAAGCGCCATTGGATCATTATACCTCTGGCGGCTTTGACAGCATTTTCAAGGGTCTATCTTGCCCAGCATTTTATGGAAGATATAATTGCGGGTTCGATTATTGCAGTAGTTATGACATTCCAGTTGATATGGTGGCTGGAAAATAGCAAGTGGTATCATTCATCAAAGTTAGACAGGAGGTTGTTTGGAAAAGCTTAACCTAAGAACTAAGGGGGTTCTCCTGTTTATTATCAGTTTGATTTTGCTGCTGCAAAATCTGGATAAACCAATGATTTATATTCTGGATGAAGCCAAGAATGCTGAATGTGCACGCGAAATGCTGGTATCAGGAGATTATATTATGCCCTATTTTAACGGGCAATTAAGAACTGATAAACCCCCTTTGCATTATTTTTTTATGGTCTTGTCTTACAAGATTTTTGGCGTATCGGCATTCAGTGCCCGATTTTTCTCTGCTGTATTTGGAGCTTTAACAATTCTGATTAGTTTTCTGTTTGGCAGGAAATATTTGGGAGAAAAAGCAGGCTGGCTAACAGCGATGGTTTTACTCTCATCCCTGCACTTTAATTTTCAGATGAGGATGTCAGTTCCAGATCCTTATCTGATATTCTTTATGACTGCCAGCTTTATGTGCTTTTATGCCTTTCTGGATCAGAAAAGAAAGTATTGGCTAATTTTGATGTATATCTGTTTTGGTCTTGGCTTGCTGACTAAAGGGCCAATTGCAATTGCATTGCCGGGTTTGATTATGCTGGTTTTCCTGATCTCGACTAAAAAAATTAACTGGTCTGAGATTCGTTCTTTTCAAATTCCGGTTGGAATAATTATAGTTCTACTGATTGCATTACCCTGGTATTGGCTTAATTATAAGGCAAGTAACGGCCTATGGACCGAGGGATTCTTTTTTAAACATAATCTGCAGAGGTTCTCAGATACAATGGAAGGACATGGAGGTTTTTTCTTGCTGCCATTGATCATGGTGATTGCGGGTTTACTTCCATTAGGGGTTTTCTGTATTCACGCGATGTTCTTTGCCTGGAAATGGCGTACCAATGAAGCTTTATTATATTGCCTGAGTATTGTTCTTGGGATTATTATCTTTTTCTCCTTCTCTCAAACCAAGCTTCCCAATTATACGGCCCCGGCTTATCCCTTTATTGCGATTCTCATCGGGTATTTGTTGTCGGAGCTACAAGAGAAGCATTTTGAATTAAACAAGCTTAAATGGGCTTATGGGGTTTATACCTTGATTGCTTTTCTCATTCCTGCTTCAGTTTATTTCGGACTTAAGGCCGATATCAACGTTCAGGAAGCTGCAAGTGTCTGGATATGGTTTATTCCTGTACCGCTCGGAGCCATCATAGGCTGGTATTTTATCCGCAAGAATGAAATTGGTAAGCTGTTGTTCAGTATGATTCTGTCGTTTATTCTGAGTAATTTCCTGTTTTTTTCAAAAGCTTATCCCAGGGTTTATGGAATAAATCCAGTGGCTGCTTCTTTAGAGCTGCTTGAAAATAAGCCTAATCCCGTCTATTATAAAATGATGAATCCTGCATATATTTTTAATATGCAGCGGTTGATACCTGCAATTCAAAGTCAGGACAGTCTTTCAGTCTATCTCAAAGAGCATCCGGATGCTACTGTTATTTCACGAAAACAATTTGAAGGGGAAATACAGGCAGCCGGGAAAATGATTCCGGTTTTTGAACAGAAAGATACCTTCGAAAACCCTGTAACTGTAATTTACAGTTTAGGTTTTTGAGCTTTTTTTAACAAAATCCTCAAAATAGTCAAGCCAATTGCAAGCAGGACTGTTATAATGAGTAAAATCAGATATTTTGAATTGTCAGGACTGTCAGAATTAAGTTCCTGGCTTGTATATTGGTCAGACCGACCAATATTTTCGTTAACTACAATCGATTTAAAGAATTTTTCGCGTTCAGGCACAGCATATTCCTTATGAACATTCTCATAAAGAAATTCAAAAGTATACGTTGCACCATTCGCATGTAATATCCTGAAGTCCCTTAACATTAGTCCACCGCCGGTATCAATTTTAAGGGTAAAATCTTTAACTTTTAATTCACCAATCAGATTGTCTTTCTCATCTGTAATAATTGCACTGGCTGATGATTGCTTAACACTTTTGATATAATTATCATAATAATGCTTAAGGTGCTTGTCTTTTTCGATGTCGGGAGTTTGTTGAGGGTTATCAGGGACCTTGAATATTAAAATCGTTCCAAAAGAGGTTCTTGACACCAGACTGAACTGTGTATCTGTTTCTGTTTTGGTAAATCCTTTTGGTAGTTCGACAGAAACTGCGGTGTCAATTCTAAAAGTATCCCAGTCTTGAGCAAGAGATAAGAAAGGGATTAAATATAGCGCGAGCAGTATGATTAATTTTTTCATACTGTAAGGGATGCAAAAAGTGTGCTATTTTTTTGTTTCTATGAAAACTTACAAAAAAACAGCACACAAAAAAGCAGGAATTACTCAAACTTATCCAGCTCTGCCTGCACAAATTCTGCGAGTTCTTTTACATACGAAGCTTTGAAGTTAAATTCAATTCCTGCAGTTTCATAGATCTCCTTGATGGTTTTGGTATAGCCTAGCTTTAGTGCCTCAAGGTAGCTTGAAAGTCCTTTTTTAGGGTTGTTTTTATAGTTTTTCCATACTGCAATTGCCCCCAACTGAGCAATTCCATATTCTATATAATAGAAAGGGACTTCAAAAATATGAAGTTGTTTTTGCCATAGATTTTCCAGTGCGTACTGATGCTCTGACCAATCGGCGAAATTATTTCCAAATGGATCAAATATTTTTTTCCATGCCTTCGCCCGGTCTTCACTGGTATGATCAGGGTTTGTATAGATCCAATGTTGAAACTGATCTACTACTGCTACCCATGGTAGGGTTTTTAAGACATCTTTCAACTGATCTTTCTTTGCACGAATAAGATCTTCAGGATTGTCAAAGAATTTATCCCAATGATCCATCGAGATCAGCTCCATACTCATCGAAGCAAGCTCTGCAACTTCTGATGGAAGGTGCTTAAAATCATTTAGTTCAAGACCTGAAGAAATAAAAGTATGAACTGCATGACCTCCTTCATGAACCATGGTGGTCAGGTCACGGAATGTTCCGGCAGAGTTCATAAATATAAAAGGAGCTCCGCTTTCTGCCAGGGGATAATTATAACCGCCCGGAGCTTTGCCTTTGCGGCTGTCAACATCGAAAAAGCCATTTGCTTTCATGATTTCGAGCCTTTCGCCAATATATGGGCTTAACCCTCTGAAGCACTTGATTGATTTTTCTATCAGTTCTTCACCATTGCTGAAAGGCTTTAAAGCAGGCTTGCCGGAAATGTCGACATCCATATCCCATGGCTTTAATTCGGTTAAGCCCAGTGCATTAAGCCGTTTATTGGCCTGCCCCTTTAGGAGTGGTACGATTTCTTTTTGAATGGCTTCATGAAATTCATAACAGTCGGCAGGACTATAATCAAAACGTCCCAGAGCCTGAAACATATAATCTCTGAAGTTCTCAAAGCCGGCATTTAAGGCTACCTGATGGCGAAGTTTAAGTAAAGAGTTGAATAATTCATCCAGTTTGTCTTTATCTTCAAGCCTTCTGGCTGTGATGGCTTCCCAGGCCTCTTGTCTGACCTTGCGATCGGTATCTTTTAAGAAAACCGCAGCCTGCTCGAGGGTATATTCCTGTCCGCCCAGTTTTACTGACATTGAACCGGTAATTCCCTGGTATTTTTGCTGCTCGACCTGTATTTGCGTCATTAAGGGTATGTTTTCTTCCCTGAAAAGTTCAAGGGCTTTTTTTATTCCACGAACATAGACATAGTAGTTAGACTCATCCAATTGTTCAGAAAAGGGACTCTGAATAAACTTTTTGTTAAGCTCATTATTGAGCGGTGCAATTTTAGGTTCGATTTCTGTTGCAAAGAATTGAAAGTCACTCAATAGTTTTTCATCTGTGGTATCGCAGGTCATTCGAATATATCGCCAGGCAAAGTCCTCTTCCAAAGCTGCTTCAATTTCACTTCTGTCGCGCAGCCATTGCTCTAATTCTGATACCGAATTTAATTGCCTGTCAATAAGTTCATTAAATATAGGCTCCAGGTTCTCCCATTGCATCTTCAAATCTGCGGGGATATAGGTTCTTTGTTTTTTTGATATTTTAAGATCTTTCATTTGTTATAAAGGTTTTTAACTCTAATGAAGCTGGTGTTAAGTTAAGTGTAATTTTTTTATGGGCTGTGAGCTTTGAGCAGTGAGTCATCAAATTTGAGTAATATTCATACTATTGCTATGCAAAGCCGATTGCCCATAGCTGATAGCCCATAGCCATTTTATTTTTAACTTATATTCATAGTTTTTTGTGAATGGAAAGCTTAAACGGGTTTCATATTATAATTGATTTCTCAGATACGTATCCAGCAAAAAAAATACCGCAAACACTACCGAAGCGATTCCGTTGGTGGTAAAAAAGGCACGATCTACTTTCGAAAGGTCATTGGGTTTGACCAAGTGATGCTGATAAATAAGCAAGAGGATAAAAAACAGGACTCCTGCGAGATAAAACCAGGATAGGTCTGTAATGAAGTAGGGTAGACTTACAAATACAATGGATAGAAAATGCAAGAAGGACGATACCTTTAAGGCATTTTTTGCACCCAGCCAGGCAGGTATTGAGTTTAGATTATTTTGTCTGTCGAATTCTTCATCCTGCAGGGCATAAATAATATCAAATCCACTTACCCAGCATAAAACGGCTAGTGAGAAATAAATTGGAAGCATTGCAAATTCGCCCGTAACAACCAGGTAGGCTCCAATAGGTGCGAGTGCCAGGCCAAGACCTAAAATTAGGTGACAGAGAGGAGTAAATCTTTTGGTATAACTATAACCCAATACCACTGCAAGGGCAACCGGGGAAAGATAGAAACAGAGTTTGTTGATTAATAAAGTACATACGATGAACAAAAGGCTGTTAAAAATAGTAAAGAGCAAAGCTTCGCGTGAGCTGATGCGACCCGAAGGAATATCTCTTACCGCTGTTCGGGGATTTTGTGCATCGATATCCCGATCTAGGTAACGATTGAAGGCCATTGCAGCATTTCGGGCAAAAACCATACATAGCAGCATTAAAAATAGTTTTAGCCAGTTAAACTCATGTGTTGTGGTAGTTATGGCGAGAAAGAAACCAATAATAGCAAATGGCATCGCAAAAACAGTATGGGCAAATAATACGAGAGAAAAATATCTGTTCATTCGAAATGTCTGTTTTTTATGTGCCGGGTTTTGTTCGTGCTAATATGAGAACTACCGCGTAAATTTTTTATTCAGGTCATTTATAAAATTCAGCAATTCATCACGCCCTTCCTGTGTTTCTGCAGAGGTAATATAATGCTGAGGTACTTCTTCAAAGATCTCCAGGAGGGCTTTTCTGAATTTCGCTACACTTTGATCAGTTTTTACACGAGATTGTTTATCAGCCTTAGTGAAAATTATCTGAAAGGGAAGACCATTTTCACCCAGCCATGTACAAAATTCAATATCTATCTTTTGAGGATCAAGGCGACTGTCGATCAGGACAAAAACACATTGCAGACTTTCACGGTTTCGAAGATAGAAACTAATGAATTTCGACCATTCACCACGGTTACTTTTAGAAGTTCTTGCATATCCATAACCAGGAAGGTCAACGAGTTGCCAGTTCTCATTGATAAGGAAATGGTTAATTAACTGAGTTTTGCCTGGAGTTTGTGAGGTCTTAGCTAGTCCTTTTCGCTGCACAAGCATATTGATCAGTGAGGATTTACCTACGTTTGAGCGACCAATAAAGGCATATTCAGGTAACTCAGGAGCCGGTAATTTATCAGTTCTGGTATTGCTGCATTGGAATTCTGCGCTTTTAATGATCATTCGCCAAAGGTAGGACATTGCTTGCAATGTTTAAAACCCGAGATTTTAATTCCAGAGAAATCGCTTTTACTCATCAGATGACTCCAAGTCATTGGTGTCCGGAAAAAGTTCTTGTGCATCGACCCCGCTAGGTGGTCGTATGTTATAGAAATACACAAAAGGCAAGTCCCGACCCTGAAG
>CAZGWG010000191.1:2129-8271 GCA_964529165.1 uncultured Sphingobacterium sp. | reverse complement strand
GACGGATCCTTTGCGATGCAGCAAACCATGCGATGGTATGGGCCAAATGATCCCGTAAGTCTTTCGGATATACGTCAGGCTGGTTGTACCGGAATAGTATCGGCATTACACCATATCCCAAATGGAGAAATCTGGCCGGTAGAAGATATTATAAAGCGACAAAAGGAAGTAGCCGATGCAGGCATGATCTGGAGTGTTGTTGAAAGTGTTCCTGTACATGAAAATATTAAAACACAAACAGGGCCTTTTCTGAAATATATTGATCATTATAAGCAAACTATAAGGAATTTAGCTTCCTGCGGCATTAATTGTATTACCTATAATTTTATGCCGGTTCTTGATTGGACAAGGACAGATCTGGCCTATACCATGGAAGATGGATCCAAGGCTTTACGCTTTGAGAAGGCCGCTTTCATGGCCTTTGATTTGTTTATTTTAAAACGTCCCGGGGCTGAATCCGATTATACCGATGAAGAAATAAGTCGGGCAAAAGCTCGTTTTAACGGGATGAATGAGGATGAGAAACATCTTCTGACAAGAAATATAATTGCAGGTTTACCCGGAAGCGAAGAAAGCTTTACGATTGAACAATTTCAGCAGGCTTTAGACACCTATAAGGGTATTGATGCCGAACGTCTCCGGCAGAATCTGATCTTTTTTTTAAGTGAAATTATTCCGGTTGCACAGGAGTGTGGTGTAAAAATGGTTATTCATCCCGATGATCCGCCTTATGGAATACTTGGCTTACCGAGGGTTGTCAGTACAGCATCTGATTTTACCGCCCTGATTACAGCTATTCCTTCATTGTCTAACGGACTCTGCTTTTGTACTGGTTCATTCGGTGTAAGGGCTGATAATGATCTCGCTGCTATGGTGGAGCAGTTTGCTGATCGTATCAACTTTATCCATTTAAGAAGTACTCGTCGCAATGAATGGGGTGATTTTTACGAAGATAATCACCTTGACGGCAATGTGGACATGTATGCCGTTGTTAAGCAACTGGTTAAGATATCTCATGCCAGAAATGTATCAATTCCAATGCGCCCCGATCACGGCCACCAGATGCTTGATGATCTGAAGAAGAAAACAAACCCTGGTTATTCAGCTATTGGTCGTCTTCGCGGACTTGCAGAGTTGAGAGGTTTGGAATATGGGATTATCAGGGGGGAGAGGTGAGAAACGGGAAACGGGAAACGAGAAATGAGAAATGAGAAATGAGAAATGAGATGCAGGAAGTCTTGAATTCTTGTTGCATCTTATCATTTTCAATTGTCTCTTTACTCTTCTTTAATCGTATGTCAATGCTTTGTCAACACTAGTTATATCGGTATAAGGTCGGTATAAGGTTTGGCGTGCCTGAGTTTTAATGAATGCTCTTAGCGGGGTAATATTGAATGTACAAAAAAAATATGATTTCCCAAAGCCCTATTTTCTTTCTGATACAATTACATCTTTTTGAGGAATTGTAAAGCTAATTAAATGTGAGTTCGAATATAAGATGGTCATTTAAGTTCCGGAAAAGGTTTCTGTTTTAAGTAAGGACTCGATCTGATAGGGATTAGGGAAAAGGAGAACTGATAGCTTTGGGGTAGAATTTCAGCGCTGAAATCTTCTTTAAAGTTCAAAGCTGATGCCAGAAACTTCATACTTATAAAACAGTAATGTTTATATTCGAACGCATACTAATAGCGGAATATTTAAAGAGAAAGGGTGCTCAATATATTAAGTACGCTTAATAAACTCTTTAGGAGGGTTAATATACTTGGCGGATTGATTGAAACGATTTTTATTACGCTTTGATTTTGTCTGATTTGTGAATGGTATACTGTCCAATGTCTGATTAGCATTTGGTTCTCTTGATTTCCGGCTTTTGATTCTATCATTTAAGTCCCAAATGAACATTATCCCTGTGATGTCAGGCTTCTGGTTCTTGAATCTTTTTATATCTTAGAATTAAAAGTGACAATTTAATTCATGGAAAACATTACAACATGCTGTTAAAGGATGGATGATAATACTTCACAAACTGAGTTTTGGAATGTTAATGCAAAGGAGTTTGAAGTAGTATTCAAGTCTCATTACGTTAAACTTACGCTTTATGCGAATAAGTTTTTAAATGACATCGATATCTCAAAGGAGATAGCTTCTGATTCCTTGACCTTTCTCTGGGAGAAAAGAGGAACTTTGTCATTTACCAATTCGGTTACGGCTTATTTATATAAAATGGTTCAGAATAAGTGCATGAACCATATCAAACATCAGCGTATAGAAAACGAGTATGTAAATTACATGATCAGGAATAAACTTCTTGATGAAATTCCGGAGCATGACTCAAATCCTTACCATGAAAAAGAACTTGCCGAGCAGATCAGGCAAGCAATAGATACACTTCCCGAAAAGTGTAAGCTTGTATTTGAGATGAGCCGTTTTGAGTATCTCAAGAATAAAGAGATTGCAGAACGTTTAAACATCTCTCAAAACACCGTTGAACGCCATATTACAATAGCTCTTGAGAAGCTTAGAAAGAGTCTTGGATATACGATTGGGATTATTATTTCCCTTCTCTCGTAAACAATACTAGTGTTATTTAAGTGTAATTAGTCATTGGTTTTTGTTATGGGCTATGGGCTTTGAGCCATCAAATTTGAATAATATTCAATATTAGTGATATGCAGAGCTGATTGCCCATGGCTGATTGCTCAAAGCCATCAACGTCATTTCATTGTTAACATCACACTAATGTAAAGTTCTGATTGAAAACTATTATTAATTCGAAAAAAAATAAAAATTTAATATGTATTGGGGGTATAGGTATTAATAGTTGTCTTTAAACCAAGGAGCATGAAAGAAATAGACAAAGTTATAATAACCAAATATGTAACCAGGCAAGCCAATGAGGAAGAGATTGCTATGGCAAAACATTTAATTGGTAGCAGTAAACTTCATGAAGAATTTTATTTGCAGCTATATGAGACCTGGCAAAGATCTATTTATTATAAAATAGGTTTTATTGATTCTGAGAAAGCCTATACAGAGTTTTTGAATAAATCTGTTAATAGAAAATCTGTTACAGGCAGTATAAGACCGATAAGCATGAGGAATCTTTCAATTGCGGCATTATTGATCATTATTTGCGCTGTATCTCTTTACTTTTTTAATAATTATGGAGTTTTTAGGTTTACACAGACCTCCGAATTGTCATTTACTGAGATTACAGTACCCAAGGGTATCGTAAGAAAGCTGGTATTACCAGATGGGACGAAGGTTTCAGTAAATGCCGGTAGTGTAATTAAGTACAATAATGATTTTGGTAAAACATCCAGGGCTGTTTATTTGAATGGAGAGGCTTATTTTGATATCGCAAAAGGGGATATACCTTTTATTGTCAATACTGCCAATTATACGATCAGGGATATAGGAACAATTTTTAATGTTAAGGCATACTCTGATGATTTATCTTTTGAAACGATGGTAATAGAAGGAGAAGTACAGATTGAGGGGAAATTAAATATAGACTCTGATAATGCTCAAAAAGTTTCTGTTCGAAAACAACAGGTTTTTAAGCTAAACTATGCTTCTGATGAGAAAGTTCAAAATTTGTCTGATACGCAACTGTCTGATATTGTAGAAGTTAAAGTTCAAAAATTGATGCCTTCTCAATTGGAAGAATATACGGGTTGGACAGAAGATTTGTTGGTTTTTGATGGAAAGTCTTTCCAGGAAATAATTAAGATTATTGAGCGGCGCTATGATGTAGAAATTGTTTTGGAGGATACAAATCTTAGAAATTATGAATATTCAGGAAGTTTTAGGAATATCAATGATGTAGAAAATGCATTGAAAATAATGAAAGAAACTACAGATATAGATTACGATAAAAATGGTCGGGTAATAACTATTCGCCGTAGTGATAACTTAAACGGTAAAGGCCTATGAAATAAGGAAAGAGTCAGGTAAAAAATAACCGGAAGTGCGCTAACACTCCCGGCAATTCAAGTAATAGCTAATACCCAACGCTTTGGGAAGCCAGTATTAACTAATAACAAATCAAAATTATGAAAATTCTTTATCAAAATGCAGAATTCGTCTATCTATTACGGCGAAAAACCATCCGGGCTATGAAATTAATAGCAATTTTTACTTTAGCAGCGATCTTTCAGCTTAGGGCCGAAGTACATTCTCAATCGTTCAATTTTAATGAAACAAACACTACTGTTAAACAAATGTTTAAGCAGATAGAGAAAAGTAGTAAGTATTCTATTTTCTATCGTTTGGATCAGGTTGATCTGAACCGGAAAGTTAGTGTATTAAGTATAGACGGCTCTATTCAAAATGTAATGGGTCAGGTACTAAAGAATCAGCCTTTAACATTTGAGGTTGTCGAACAGGTAATCGTGATTAAACTTATTGATGATAATGAAACCGAGTTTAAGGATATTATTAAAGGTCAGGTAAAAGATTCCCAAGGACAAACCCTGCCAGGGGTAAGTGTGCGCGTCAAAGGAACGAACATAGGTGCAACAACTGATGCACAAGGTAACTTTAATCTAAATAGTCCTGAAAACGGTGTTTTGGTTTTTAGTTACATAGGATATATTTCACAAGAGATTCCGGTAAATGGTAGAAGTATAATTAATATTGTCTTGCTTGAAGATCAGCAGGTTTTAGGCGAAGTTGTTGTTACTGCCCTGGGAATTGAAAGAGAATCTAAGACTTTAACTTATTCAGCTCAGACCATAAAATCTGATAAAATGAATGAGGCAAAGGAAACTAATTTAATTAACTCTTTACAGGGGAAAATTGCCGGAGTAACCATTACCAGAAATGCCACAGGTCCGGGAAGTTCTTCAAAGGTGCTTCTTCGTGGTAGCAGATCAATAGGAGGTAACAACCAGCCATTATACGTAATCGATGGTGTTCCTATGGATAATTCAACTCGTGAGCAGGGAGGAGGAACTGCTGGTGGCCGGGATGGAGGTGATGGTATCGGGATGTTAAATAGTGATGATATCGAGTCCATGACTATTTTGAAAGGAGCTTCTGCTGCTGCTTTATATGGCAGTCAGGGACAAAATGGTGCTATTGTTATCACTACCAAAAGAGGCAAGGCAGGAAAAGTATCAGTAGATTATACTGGTAACAGTACTTTCGATCAACCTAATATTCTCCCTGAGTTTCAATATCAGTATGGACAAGGTTCCGGTGGGGTTTATGCGGCAGGGGCTGAAACCAGTTGGGGGCCAAAAATTACCGGACAGCAAGTGACTTTATGGAACGGAAAAACGGTTGCTATGGAAGGTCAGGAAAACAGGATGAAGGATTTCTTCAGAACTGCAGGGACCTATACCAACACACTAAGTTTTACGGGTGGTGGTGAAAAAATGCAATCCTATTTCTCTTATGGTAATACCATGGCGCAGGGTATCTTGAGGAACCATGACTATAACAGGCATAATTTCGATTTTAAAATCGATAATAATGTTTCTTCTAAATTATCATTTTTTACGAAGTTGAGTTATATCAATGAGGATGTCGACAATAAACCTTATCTGAACGAGCGTATAGATGTGGTATCCAGAATTTATCGTGCCCCGGTTAGTATTCCATTGAGCCAGATGCAGGATTATGAGTATTTTGATGCTGTTGGGAACAGGAAACAAAGCTACTGGAAACCGGGTTCGGTATTTTTATCCAATCCGTATTGGGCATTAAACAGGCACCTGTTTTTTGAAACGAAGGACAGATTACTTGGTTTATTTTCGGCCAAATATAAGTTTACCAATTGGCTTGATTTACAGGTAAGGGGAAGTATTGATAAGACAATTCAAAAAACGGATGACAGAATGTACGAAGATTCCTACCACAGTGCTGGCCAGGGAGCAGTATATGCGCTTACAAAATTGAATAGCCATTCAACTAATATCGATGCACTTTTGTCTTTTAAGCGCGATATATCAAAGAGCTTTGATTTAAACGGTTACCTTGGAGGTTCGGTTCAACAAAGTAAATATGAAAGTCTTAATATAAATGCTAACGGTTTATTCCGCCAGGACTTCTTTTTTTTTTTTTTTTTAAAATATTCGGAGGGTGTATATTTTTTTGGATGTTTTTTGTTTATTTTGTTTTTTTTTTTTACTGGTAT
>CAZGWG010000191.1:0-2119 GCA_964529165.1 uncultured Sphingobacterium sp. | reverse complement strand
AAATTCTTTTGGAAGATCCCCGCAAGTTCAATCATTATATGCAACAGCGACACTGGGGTATAAAGATTATTTATTTATGGATTTAACGGCCAGAAATGACTGGTCTTCTGCACTTCCTAAAGCAAATCAATCCTATTTCTACCCATCTGTCGGTTTAACCGCAATTGTAAGTGATATGCTTGATTTACCTCAATGGATTTCTTATGGAAAGGCACGGGTAACTCTTGCAAATGCAGGTTATGGAGGAACTCAATATCTTGACAGAAATTATTTTGATGTTGCTCCTGGAGGGGTAATCAAGACGCCGCAAACACGTTCCTTAGGTGATTATAAGCCTGAATTGACAAGCTCTTTTGAAGCCGGTTTGGATTGGAGATTTTTTGATGGCAGATTTGGTATAGATGCGACTTATTACATAACTAAAACTAAAAATCAGCTATTGGCAGTAGCAACCCCGTATGCTTCTTTATTTGTAAACCAATACATCAATGCGGGATTAATTGAAAATAGAGGGGTTGAACTAACAATTTCAGGTACCCCAATTCGAAAGGATAAATTTTCCTGGGATCTGAACCTGAATTTTGCTGATAATAAAAACAAGATAATCAGGTTAACAGAAGCTCTCAGAGAAGCAATTCTGATTGACGACAGACAAGTTATGATCAAGGCTGCCGAAGGTGGAAGCTACGGTGATATGTATATGGTTAACTGGGCTAAGGATAGCCAGGGCAGAAGACTTGTTGATGATAATGGAAGAATTATTCTTACAGGAAAAGATTCATATGTAGGAAACTATAATCCTAATTATATGATGGGCTTAAATAATTCATTTTCCTATGGAAATTTTGGATTGAGTTTCCTGATTGATTACAGAAACGGTGGGACAGTTATTTCCGGTACTCAGGCTATCATCGATGCAGATGGTCATTCGAAAAGATCTCTTGAGGGTAGGGAATCAGGCTTAGTATTGGATGCATACACTCAAAGTGGTGTAAAAAATACCAAGAGTATTTCTGCCGAAACATATTGGGCTTCGGTGGGTAACTGGACTCCTGTAGGAGATTTATATGCTTATTCAGGTACTAACCTAAGACTTCGGGAAGTAGTTTTTGGATATAGTTTCCCTAAGAATATTATAAGTAAAACAAGGTTTATTCAGGCGGCTAAGCTTTCTTTGGTTGGAAGAAATCTATTCTTTTTCCAAAGAGACGCACCATTTGATCCTGAAATGGCAACCGGAACCGGAAATACCGGAGGGGTGGAATATGCATCCTTACCTAGTACACGGAATATTGGTTTAAACCTGAAATTATCATTCTGATAGTTAATTTGATTGAGTGTCTAATGTGTTCGATTTGAGCATCATTATTCATTTAAATTATGAACTTATAAAAATTGAATAAAATGAAATTTAACATAACAAGGGTCAGAGGAATATCATTATTATTAGCGTGTACGCTAATTCTGGCAAGCTGTACTAAAGATTTTGAGGAGATTAATACCAATCCGGTTAAATTAAGTGAATTAACTCCATTAGATACGAGAAGTTTGTTTCCAGGAGCAGTTATGGCTGGAGTAAACAGCGATGGCTATATCATCACTACTGCATTGTTTGCAGGTGTTTATTCTCAGCACTTTGCTTCAACTCAGCCTGCGCACATGTCTCATCGTTATCTGATTGTTCAGGGTTGGGTATTCTTACAATGGCTAAATACCTATGTTTCTGCAATGCCTGCTTTGGTAAATATTATAGAACAAAGTAAGGGTAAAGATCCAACACTGAATGCAATTGCAAGAATCTGGAAAGTTTATGTATTGCACAGAACAACAGATTACTGGGGTCCGATTCCTTATTCGAAAATTGGAGATAAAGGAACAACGATCAGTTACGACTCGCAAAAGGATATTTATTTTGATTTCTTTAAAGAGCTGGATGAAGCAACAAAAGACCTACAGAATAATATCAATGTTACCTCATTTGCCGATAAGGATTTAATATACGGTGGCGATAATAACAAATGGCTGAAATTTGCTAATACCTTGCGTCTTCGTCTTGCCTTAAGGATTTCTAAAGTTGAACCTGCAAAAGCGAAAGAAGAAGCTGAAAAAGCGGTTGCTG
>CAZGWG010000190.1:0-8294 GCA_964529165.1 uncultured Sphingobacterium sp. | reverse complement strand
GGTCAGTATTTGGTGCTTTTTTTGGCGGAAAGTTTACAGATAAAATCGGTTTCTATTACCTGCAGATCGGAGCTCTTCTGAGTGGGGGCATCATGTTCCTCCTGATCAGTTTCCTTGAGTCATTTTTAACTCTTGGAATAGGAACATTCATCCTGAGTATGTGCAATGAAAGCTTCAGACCCGCCAACTCCACTGCAATAGCTTACTATAGTAATGCGAATACCCGAACAAGATCCAATTCTCTAAACAGGCTGGCAGTTAATCTTGGCTGGTCATTTGGAGGAGCCGTAGGCGGATTCCTGGCTTCTGTTGATTACCATTTATTGTTTTATGTAGATGGATTCTCTAATATCCTTGCGGCAATCATCCTGATCAGATTATTGCCGGCTGTGAAAAACTCAAAGTCAGAGGAAACTGAAAGTACTGAGATGCAGGTGCAATCGCCCTATCGAGATCAACTTTATCTGATATTTATTGTTCTGACCATTTTATTTTCATCCTGCTTTTTTCAATTATTTACTCTGCAGCCCGTGTTTTTCAAAACGGAATGGAAACTCAGTGAGCAATTTATCGGGGGACTGATGGCAATGAACGGACTCATCATTGTTTTCACTGAAATGCTCCTGGTGAATAATCTTGAAGGGAAAAGATCTCCATTGTATTTCACAGGTATCGGAGTGATTATAGCAGCATTCAGTTATTCAATATTGATATTTTTTCCTGCTGCAGCATGGCTTGCAGTGATTTCCATTATTATGGTAACCATTGGAGAAATGATTGCTATGCCATTCATGAATACCTTTTGGATGGGCAGATCAAATGACAGAAACCGTGGCGAATATGCAGCTTTGTATACTATTGCCTGGTCTGTAGCCCAAATTATAGGTCCGATTTACGGATCATTTCTGATAGAATACGGAGGCTATCAACTGTTCTGGTACTTTATATTTGGTATCTGCCTGCTAACTGCTGCAGGTTATTTCTATTTAAATAAGTTGAACAGAGAAAGAGAATTTAAAAATATAATGAATATGGCCTCCTCTTAAATATTGGAAACCTTGTAGCTTGTGCGGCGCCTGTACAATTCTCCCGGACGTAAAATGGTTGAAGGAAATGCAGGAATATTAACTGCATTTGTATGATGCTGTGTCTCGAAACAAAGGCCACAATATGCTGAATAGGTAGCCCCACCCTTCACTCCTCTATTATTTAAGTGCTTACCCGTATAAAATTGCACAGTGGGTTCATCTGTAAAGACCTCCAGCTTAATCCCACTGCTTTCAGAATAAGCCATTGCAGCTTTTCCCCAGGCGCCATAAGCTTTATCCAGAATGAAAGACTGATCATAACCTTTTTCAGAATCCCATACCCTGCTAATCTGTTTTACACTTCTGAAATCATACAAAGTATCCTCTACCGCAAGTATTTTACCATTTGGTACCAAATCGCTCTCTTGTCCCAAATAAAAGGATGCGGGTATTTCTGCAAAATGATCTTCTATTGTACCTGAACCATTCAGATTAAAATAACCATGATGGGTTAAATTAATGGGTGTAGCCTTATCCGTACTCGCCTCTGTTTGCATGATTAGCTCATTGTTTTCCCCAAGCTCAAAAGATAGCTGAACCCTCAAATTCCCGGGAAAGCCCTCTTCACCGTCTTCACTGAGATAACTAAGTAAAAGCTGGTCATCAGAACCAATTTCAGGCTTCCAGACTTTTCGGTCAAAACCCTCATATCCTCCATGGAGCTGATGCGGAGGGAGATTTGCACTTAGCCTGTAGTGCTCATCATCCAGTTCAAAAACTGAATTACTGATCCGGTTGGCATATCTTCCTACAATAGCACCTAGATAAGAATTAGACTCGATATAGTTCTTATCGATATAATGCTCCATTTGATCAAAACCCAATACGATATCTGTAGGTTTTCCTGCACTATCGGGAACAATGAATGATCGGATAATAGCGCCAAGATTACTGATACTTACTTCTATACCATTGCTGTTCCTCAATGTAAAAAGAAATACATCTTCGTTCTGGTAACGAAATAAAACCGGCGACTTGACTAATACCATACCTTAAATATAAAAACTACTAAAATGCATAAGCATTCCAAATGATGAAATTAAGCCAAAATCTTTAATAATTTTGAAAAATTAAAACAGCTTCGGTTCGAAGAACTTTTTTTGAAAAATATGCGAAAATTAAAAACAGAAGAACTTGGGCGTGTAGGCATTGAGGACTTTAAAAAACAGGACAAATTGCCCATTGCCGTAATATTAGACAATGTTCGTAGCATGCACAATATTGGCTCTGTTTTCCGCACATCAGATGGATTTGCAATTGAAAAAATATACTTATGCGGAATAACCGCACAACCTCCGCATCGTGAAATAGAAAAAACAGCTCTTGGAGCCACTCAATCTATTGAATGGATCTATTCACCGGATATCACCGGATTACTCCGTGAATTAAAAGAAGCCAGCTATACGATTATTGCTATTGAACAAGCAAATAATAGCGTCATGCTAAATGATTTTCAACCCAGGACTTCAGAAAAATATGCGCTGATCTTTGGGAATGAGGTAAACGGAGTCAGTGAAGAAGCGATGCAATTGATAGATAATTGTATTGAAATACCTCAATTCGGAACCAAACACTCCTTTAATATTGTCGTATCGGCGGGCATCGTATTATGGGATTTTTTTGCCAAGCTAAAACTTAAATCCTGAATTTATTTTTATCAAAAAACCAGAATGATAATAAAAGATATACAAAATGAAGATATTGATCAGTTAAATCTTCTTCAACCATCCGACTGGGATGACATCAGACCATACTTTTACTATTATAGTGCTTCTTCCTTCTGTAATCCGATAAAAATCACTGATGCTAACAGAATTATGGCTGTTGGAACGATTATAAAACACCAGGATACCGCTTGGCTGGCTCATTTAATCGTTCATACTGAGTTTAGGAATCAGGGACTGGGTAAGATATTAACTAATGCACTCGTAGAACGTGCAGATCCAAAGATTTTTAAAACGATTTATCTCGATGCAACCGATATGGGATACCCGGTATATAAGAAAGTAGGATTTGAGATTGAAATGGACTACATGCATCTCAACGGAGAACTGCTTAATCTAAATCTGAAAAATCCGGCCAGCGTTATTCCTTTTGATGAAAAATACAGGAATGAGGTAATGGAGCTGGATAAAATAACGTCCGGAGAACACAGAGAAGTTATTTTCAGCGACCATCTTAAATCTTCCATGCTTTATTTGTCAGACGGCAAAGTCAGAGGGGCTTATTTCCCTAGCTTTTTCGATCGCTATATTATGGCTGACCTGCCTGAAGCCGGGACTGAGTTGATGAAATTAAGAATGAGAGTTAAAAACAGCACAAAACTCCCGATTATAAACCAGCCGGGAATAGATTTCCTTATAGAAAATAATTACAAAGAAGTCAGACGATCCAGAAGAATGATACTGGGTGCAAAACGAGAATGGAAAGCTGAGAACAATTTCAACAGGATTAGTGGAGGATTGGGGTAATATAATTGACAGTTGACAATTGACAATTGACAGTTGACAATGGATAGTTGACAGTTGAGATCCGATGGCTATGGATTGGAAATGGGAAATGGGAATCATTCTATTCCCTATTCCCTATTTCCTATTTCCTTTTCTCTACCCGATAGCTATCGGGTCCCTATTCCCTCTACAATATCACATATTCATTAATTCTGTCCTTACTAGGCAGAGTAGTTCCACCCATCAGGAATTCATCAACCTTTCTTGCTGCTTCACGACCTTCTGAAATTGCCCAAACTACCAGCGATTGTCCTCTTCGCATATCACCAGCAGCAAAGACCTTTGTAACACTGGTCTGGTAATTTTTTTCATCGGCTTTTACATTTCCTCTTGCATCAAGTTCCAAACCGGCATTTTCTACAAGTCCGGAATGCTGAGGATGCAGGAATCCCATTGCCAGAAGTATCAGTTGGCAAGGAATTTCACGTTCAGAACCACTAATTTCATTAAATTTTACCGGACGACCCAAGGCATCAAGTTCCCAGCTTACATCAGAAACTAATATACCCCTTAGTTCCCCGTTTTCATTTCCTAAAAAAGCTTTGGTATTGATACCCCAAAAACGCTCACAACCCTCTTCATGAGAACTGGTTGTTTTCAAAAGCATTGGGTAAGTAGGCCATGGCATATTCTCTGTACGTTCTGCCGGTGGCTGAACCATCAGCTCAAACTGTTTTACTGTATTAGCATGTTGTCTGTTTGAGGTACCCACACAATCAGAGCCGGTATCACCACCTCCAATCACAACAACATCCTTACCTGTTGCCAAAATCCGATCTCCTTTGAATGAAATATTACTTACAGCCTTATTCTGCTGCTTAAGAAAATCCATTGCAAAATGAATACCTTTTAAATCACGTCCAGGGATATTAAGATTACGTGGTATAGTTGATCCGCCTGCTGCAATAACCGCATCATGCTGATCAATAAAGGCTTTCATATCTCCATCTTTACCAATCTCGACATTGCAGACAAATTTTACACCCTCCTGCTCCATAATTTCAAGACGGCGGTCAATTACAGATTTCTCCAGTTTAAAGTCAGGTATTCCATAGCGTAAAAGGCCTCCTGGACGATCGTCACGTTCATACACTGTTACATTATGACCAGCTTTGTTTAACTGAGCGGCAGCCGCCAATCCGGCCGGGCCTGAGCCTATAACCGCAACATTCTTACCCGTACGTAATATCGGAGTACTAGGTTTCACGTATCCCTTAGAATATGCGATCTCAATAATATGTCTTTCAATCTCTTCGATTGCAACCGGTGGCTTATTTATTCCGAGAACACAAGCTGCTTCGCACGGTGCCGGACAAATACGACCAGTGAACTCAGGGAAATTATTTGTAGAATTGAGAATAAGATAAGCTTCTTCCCATTTACCCTGATAAACCGCATCATTAAATTCCGGAATAACATTTCCTAGCGGACAACCTGAGTGACAGAAAGGAACACCGCAATTCATACATCTTGCTGACTGCTCATTTAACTTCTCAGGTGAATATTCCTGAACAAATTCATTATAATTTTCCAATCGTTCAGCAGGGGCAATTTTCTTAGGAAGCTCCCTGTCAAACTCTTTAAATCCTGTTACTTTTCCCATTATCCCGCTGATTGTTGTAATTCTTTTTCTAATAAAACTTTTTTGTACTCTTTAGGGAATACCTTGATGAATGAAGAAGATTGCTGAGCCCAGTCATCAAGTATGTATTTCGCAACCTGACTTTGAGTTAACTGCACATGCTTATTTAAAAGACTAAGTATTTCTTCTTCATCTTTTGGTGATAGCGGATCCAGATCAACCATCTCTGTATTACAATTTTCTAAAAAGGAATTATCTGAATCATAAACCCAGGCTATTCCCCCACTCATACCTGCCGCAAAGTTCCGACCTGTTTTTCCTAAAATCAGAGCCCGGCCTCCTGTCATGTATTCACAACCATGATCACCAACACCTTCAACAACAGCAATAGCTCCTGAGTTTCTGACAGCAAATCGTTCTCCTGCCTGACCTCTTACAAACAAATCACCACTGGTAGCTCCATAAAGTGCTACGTTACCGATAATGATATTCTCCTGTGACAGAATTTTGCTCTTCTTAGAAGGATAGATAACCAACTGAGCTCCTGAAAGACCTTTTCCAACATAATCATTGGCTTCACCGCATAATTCGAAAGAAATCCCGCGAGTACAGAAAGCACCAAAACTTTGTCCGGCAGAACCTGTAAATGTGTAATTTATCGTATTCTGCGGAAGTCCGGCTGACTGATACTTCTTCGTAATCTCATTGGAAAGAATTGTTCCGGTTGTACGGTCAGTATTTTTGATATTAAATGAGGCAAAGACAGGTTCTCTTGATTCAATAGCCTTGGCAGCATTTTTAACCAATTCCCAATCAAGTACATTCTCCAGATTATGATCCTGCTTTTCACTATTGTACAAGGTCATCCCTGAAGGATTATCCATTGGATATAAAATACCTGAAAGGTCTATATTTTTAACTTTCCAGTGATCCACATCATCCCGCATCTTCAGGAACTGAACACGGCCTACCATGTCATTGATAGTCCTGAATCCAAGTTCTGCCATGATCTCACGCAATTCCTCTGCAATAAACCTGAACAAATTCACTATATGCTCTGGTTTACCTGAAAATAACTTTCTCAATTCAGGATCCTGAGTTGCAACACCGACAGGACAGGTATTCAGATGACATTTACGCATCATGATACAACCTCCGGCAACCAAGGCTGCCGTTGCAACCCCCCATTCCTCTGCTCCCAGAAGTGTGGCTATCGCAATATCCTTACCTGTTTTTAACTGACCATCTGTTTGAAGCACTACCCTGCTTCTCAATTTATTTTTAACCAGTGTTTGCTGAGCCTCAGCCAGACCAAGTTCCCACGGTAAACCAGCATGCTTGATAGAAGTAAGCGGTGATGCTCCTGTTCCTCCATCATGTCCTGCAATCAGAATTACGTCTGCATGTGCCTTTGCAACACCTGCAGCTATAGTACCTACACCCGCTTTTGATACCAGTTTAACACTGATACGCGCAGCTCTATTGGCATTCTTCAGATCGAAAATCAATTGTGCTAAATCCTCGATTGAATAAATATCATGATGAGGAGGAGGCGAAATGAGTCCTACCCCCGGAGTAGCATGACGAACTTTTGCAATCCAGTCATCTACCTTATCTCCGGGTAATTGTCCACCCTCTCCGGGTTTTGCACCCTGTGCCATCTTTATTTGTAATTCATCAGCATTGGTCAGGTAGTTCGCTGTAACCCCAAACCTTCCGGATGCGATTTGCTTAATCGCAGAGCGCATAGATCCTCCATCTGCTAATGGAATATACCTTAATTCATCCTCTCCACCTTCTCCTGTATTACTTTTAGCACCTATTCTGTTCATTGCAATGGCTAGTGTGCTGTGCGCCTCATGAGAGATTGACCCAAATGACATTGCACCCGTCGCAAAACGCTTAAGAATAACTTCCACAGGTTCAACCTCACTCAAAGGAACCGGCTGGCGGTGATGAGCAAAATCAAGAAGTCCGCGGATAGTATATAAAGTGTCTGTCTGCTTATTAATATGGGATGCGTACTTCTTATAAACCTCATAATTATTAGTCCTGGTAGCATGCTGCAGTAAGTGCACAGTCTCCGGATTAAAGAGATGTGCCTCTCCTTTTCTTTTCCACTGATAAACACCGCCTTCAGGTAATAATTTAGCCTCTATGCCTCTTCGCTTAAAGCCCAGGAAATGTTTACGTAAGGCTTCCTCAGCAATATCATCCAGCCCCATTCCCCCGATACGGGAAACCGAACCGGTGAAATAATTATCAATCACATCCTTATTTAAGCCCACAATCTCGAAGATCTGGGCACCATGATAAGATTGCAAAGTAGATATCCCCATCTTAGAGAAGATCTTCAGCAAACCATCATTAACAGTTTTGATATAATTTTTATATGAATACTTAATATCCAATGAAGTATCTATTCTTTCATCAGCTTTAAGTTTATTAATAGTAGCCAGAGCCAGATACGGATTTACCGCAGTAGCACCGAACGCAATGAGACATGCGAAATGATGCACTTCCCAAACATCTCCTGCTTCAAGCATAATGCCCACTGCACCACGAAGACCCTTCTTGATCAGGTGATGATGAACTGCAGATAAAGCAAGCAGCGAAGGGATCGGGGCATGTTCAGAATCAATGGCTCTGTCTGATAAGATCAGAACTTCGAATCCATCATGAACAGCATCTTCTGCATATCTGCAAAGACGCTCAAGTCCGCGCTGCAGGGAGCCCGGCTGACCATCGGCTTTAAAATAGGTTTGAAGTGTCTTGGCCTGAAAAGAACCGGTATCAATACTTCTTATTTTCTCAAGTTCAGTATTGCTCAACACTGGATGAGGCAATGCCACACAATGACAGTGCATTTCATCTTCATCCAGTATATTGCCATTATTACCCATAAAGCCGGCAAGACTCATCACTAAACGCTCACGTATCGGATCGATCGGCGGATTGGTAACCTGCGCAAACAACTGTTTAAAATAATTAGACAGGTGCTGAGGGCGATCCGAAAACACCGCAAGAGGTGTATCTGTACCCATTGATCCTACAGCCTCTTTACCTGTTAAGGCCATTGGCGCGATCAGAGTGTCAATATCCTCACGTGAATAA
>CAZGWG010000189.1:0-8319 GCA_964529165.1 uncultured Sphingobacterium sp. | reverse complement strand
GATATTTTTTAAGTCTTAACTGCTTCCCACCCTCTGTAAATTGAAGCAGATTGCTGTATTGTGCAAACCATTCTTCCGGAATTACAGCAATTTCACCGGAAGGCAACTTAAATTCCCTGATTTTGTTCAGTATATGATTTTTAAGATCGATAAAGGGGATCTGATAGGGCCCAAAATGTACAACTGCATGGATATCAAACCAGTCATTATTTTCGCGGATCTCAAGATCTAATTTGCTTCTTCCGATTACATATCGTTTAGAGCCTTCAGTTTGTTCAAATGAAAAACCCCTTTCTCCAAGTTCATCATGGTGCTGATTTAACCAGTTAATCACACTGAATGGAGCTGCTTCAACATCCTGAGAAAGAGTTTCCGGACTGTAAACATTGAGAAATAAGGAGCCGGAAGATCTTAGCCCAAGTTCCTGAAGAACATTGATTTTGTTTTTTTCCCAACTAAGGGAGCGTTTTATCCTATGGAAAATATAGTCATTTTCCCGTTTCTCCATTCTGACAGTTACCCGTCTGTCACTTCCTGCAGGGAAAACATAATCACCATATCTGAAGTAAAGCTGAAGTACAGGGGTTTCAGTATCTGAATGCAGTAATTTCAGGATTGGAATCGCTTCAAATTTTTCAGTGCGGATTTCAAAACCTTCGGCATAAACAGCATGCTTTTCAATCAGTGGGGCAACAAATTTCTCGAAATACGTTTTTTCTGAAGTTTTTGGTATAGAAATATAACGTTTATTGAGAAATGGAATCAATTTTTTTCCTTCAACTTCTTCTTCAAAATAATAAAGAACATCTTCAAGCAGGAGCCAGGCGGGATGATTACAAATAATCTGCGCATCCTTAAACATAAATTCTATGCGCTGTCCCTGAAATTTAATGGTAGGGAAATATCTTGTTTCTGTAACATTTCGCCTAAAATGAAACAATACTGAAGCAGGTTCTGATGCGATGATTAGCTTACGTTCTACAGGCCAACCTTCTTTACTCATCTGAAAGAGACCTTTGTTGCCGATCAGCTTTAGAGCTTCAATAAGTTTCTTTTCAATTTTTGGTCTGATTACCTCATAAATCTTTTCGTCAAAAATTGTTCTGAAGTACTCAACCGGACGAATAGCCTTTTTATGGAATCGTTTTATAATATGACTCTGCTCAACCTCTTCAAGCAGTTTGATAAGTTTCAAATCAGTTTCGTCTAAAATAGAAGAAAATTCTTCTGCAGTTGTACTGAATAGGCGCTGGTAAGTTAGGGAAAACCCATCATCGGAGTTTAGCTGTACAACATGAGGTTCGATGAGGTATCCCAGAAAGTCATGCTTGCATATTGAATATACAATTTTGCATGGTTTATTACTGTCAACTCTCAACATGGCTTATTTAAAAAATATAAGAAAGCTGACTATTAAAAATTTCTAAATCTATATAGAATTTTCATTTTTACATTAAATACCTCAACAAATACGAAATTTTAATAGGAGATTAATTATTTCAAAAATTTCATAAATAAATGGCCTTAGAGAATGGCTTTATTGCCAATATTGAAATTATACGATAAATAAATCTTTAGGCACCAATACTCTGTGCCTGCTGATAAGGCCAGATTTGGGATCAGATATTAATTGCTCCTAAAAAAACGAACGTAGCAGGGCCTTCCAAAAAGACTTCACTGAACGAATGACCATCGTATCTGAAGTTTACGCTCAGATCCCCTCCTTTTACTTTGATAGCCGAATGAATTTTTCCGCTTAGTCCTTTTTTCTTTGCCATTGTCATTGCTACGGCGGTCACACCAGTCCCACAAGCAAATGTCTCATCCTCTACGCCTCTTTCATAGGTCCTTACGGAATAGTGATCATTTCCAAGGTCCTCAACAAAGTTAACATTGATACCCTGATCCTTATAAGTTTCATTGTTGCGAATATTTTTGCCTTCCAGATAAACATCTCTTTTCTCAAGATCATGTACAGGAAGTACATAGTGTGGTGAACCTGTATTGAGAACAAAGGCCTCTCCGTCCGAGTGGATCGTTTGAACATCAATCATTTTAAGGCTGACCCAAGTTCCTTTTTCTGAAATTTTGGCATAATGTGGACCATCAACTGCCAAAAAGTTAGTTTCATTTTCAATAATTTCCAGATGTTTTGCAAAAGCAACAATACATCTTCCCCCATTTCCACACATACTTCCCTCTTTGCCATCGGCATTATAGTAGAGCATCTCAAAGTCATATCCCTCCTTAAACTGGAGCACCATTAAACCGTCAGCGCCAATTCCAAAATGGCGGTTACAAAGTTTTTTTATCGCTTCAGGATCGTTTATAAGAGGAAATGACTGATTTCTGTTATCGATCAGGATAAAATCATTTCCTGCGCCTTGGTATTTATAAAAATTGAGATGCATATAAATAATGTAATAAAAGCCTTACCGGCCAGAATATTCCGTCTTATTGACCAAACATTTCATAAATTTCGGTATTTAAATCGGAAATGCTTTAAGTTGATGTACAGAATTAAAATCTGATAAAGATCTTTAACATTTTTTAACACAAAAACGATACCGGCCTAGTACGATTTACGTTTTACTGGTATTAATTTTGAGTATAATTTAACATTAGTTGAAAATAGTATAATTAACATATGAAAAAGATAGGTATAACTTTTTTAGCGGCATGTCTCGGAGGGGCAGTTGCTATCGGATCGTATAAGTTTATTGAGAACAGATATGGCGATGGAATGTCTTTCGAAGACAAACAGAAGGTATATTTTACAAATAATCCCGGTGCTACGGTTAATTCCTCAACTGGTGCTTTAGATTTTACACAGGCAGCGGCTACGGTTACACCGGCAGTTGTACACATCAAAACTACCTATAATGTGAATGCTAGCCGCGGATATTCTGGTCGTGATCAGATGCAGGATATGTTTGAAGATTTTTTTGGTGGACGTCGTCGCCAGCAGGGCCCTGCACAGGGATCAGGTTCCGGAGTAATCATTTCGGATGATGGCTATATTGTAACCAATAATCACGTGGTAGATAATGCGGATAAAATTGATGTAGTTCTGCCCGATAAACGTTCTTTGGTTGCAAAAGTCATCGGACGCGATGCTAACACGGACCTTGCCCTGCTTAAAATAGATGGCACTGGTTTTCCGATTGTTAAACTAGGGAATTCTGATGATGTACGAGTTGGGGAGTGGGTTTTGGCTGTTGGATATCCTTTCGCCTTGAATACGACTGTTACGGCAGGTATTGTGAGTGCTAAAGGAAGGCAGATTGGGATTCTTGATCAGGGAATTGAGCCGGATGAAGATGGTAGACCACAGGCTAGAACAGCAATTGAATCATTCATTCAAACCGATGCTGCAATTAACCGCGGTAACAGTGGAGGAGCATTGGTCAATACTAAGGGTGAATTAATCGGAGTGAATGCAGCCATTGCTTCACAAAGTGGAAGTTATGAAGGATATGGTTTTGCAATTCCGATTAACCTTGCAAAAAAGGTATTAAATGATTTCAAAGAGTTCGGGTCAGTAAGAAGAGGCTATATAGGAATCAATTTTACCGGACTTGATGCAGAGCAATCAAAGCGACTCGGGGTTAGTGAAATTAATGGACTTTATGTAAATGAAGTTTTACCTGGTGGTGGTGCTGCACAGGCTGGATTGAAAGAAGGAGATATTATTACTAAAGTTGATGGAAATCAGATTATTTCCCCATCTGACCTACAGGAACGTATTGGTCGTCTGGGTCCTGGTGATAAGGTCCAGCTTTCTTATCTGAGAGATGGAAAAACCTTGACCTCAAATGTAACCCTGAAAGGTGAAGAATCCGTTAAAACAGCAAGTAGTTCATCAAGTGTGGTGGCAAAGAAACTGGGGGCTAGCTTCGCGCCTGTAAATGAATCCGTTAAAAAGAAATACAAGATCAGTTCAGGGGTTTTGGTAACTAATGTTCAGCCGGGCGGTTTCTTTGATCAGCTTGACTTGATTCAGGGGACTATAATCACCTCAATTAATGGCCGGCCGATCAATAAAACAGAAGATATTGAAACTGCAATTACTGCCGGAAGAAATAATATGGCTACAGTAAATGCGATTAGTCCTGATGGAATGCAGATCAGGTATCAATTCCAAGTGAAATAGAAATAGTAAAGTATTTAAGCAAGAAAGCCTTTTCAATTTGTTGAAAAGGCTTTCTTGCTTAAAGGAATTCTTGTCTAATATCACCCTATAAAAGCTGTTATCAGTATTAAATGGGGACGTTTATCCATTTGCCTGCCATAATTTTTAATATGCTTTCAGTGATATAAAATATCTTAATGCTGAGTTAAAAATTTAGATTGTTTCTAAATAGATAAAATCACTTCCTCCTTTCTTTGGATTTGCGTGATTTTTAGCATATAATGATAAATTTGCTTCCTGAACAATTAAATAATAAGAACAAGGTAATGAGCAATTTCGCAAAAACGTTCTCATCCTCATTGGGGAAAAAGCTGGTAATGGCCTTAACAGGCTTATTCCTGTGTACTTTCCTTATTGTGCACTTAGTTGGGAACCTACAGTTGTTTAAAGATGATGCAGGTCAGGCTTTCAATGCCTATGCCTATTTCATGACACATTTTACACCTATAAAGGTGGTTTCTTATTTGTTGTATGCCTCTATTATCATTCATGCAATCTATGCTTTGATAATAAGTACAGGAAATAAGAAGGCCCGTCCTATAGCTTATGCAGTACAGGCCGGTAATCAGAATAGTCCTTGGACCTCAAGAAATATGGGTATTCTAGGTACTATTTTGCTTGTTTTCATCGTGGTTCATATGGGTGATTTCTGGTGGAAATACCATAATGCCGAATTGCCTTATGCTAAATATGAAATCAGTCTGGATGATCCCAAAAATATTCAGGTTTCAGAATTGCCATATGATGAAAACCGTTTGATACATTCAGAAATAACTGACCTTCAGGCTGGAAAGCAGATAGTTATTTCTAAGGATTTGTATAAGATTGTAAACAATGCATTTCAGACCTGGTGGTATGTATTATTATATGTAATTGCTATGGCCGCTTTGTCATTCCACCTGATTCATGGCTTTAGAAGTGCTTTTCAAACAATTGGCTGGAACAACAGCAGGTATTTGCCGCTGGTTCGTTTTATTGGTGTCTGGGTATTTGGTGTTATAGTTCCCCTTGCCTTCGCCGCAATGCCATTATATTTTTTCTTTAAATAAGATTACACAATACCCGGGAGATCGGGGTTAAAATAAATTTCTGAGATGAAATTAGATGCAAAAATACCGGATGGCCCATTAGCCGAAAAGTGGTCTAAACATAAATTTAACCTAAAGCTGGTTAATCCGGCTAATAAAAGGAAATATACTGTTATTGTCGTGGGCACAGGACTAGCGGGTGCTTCTGCTGCCGCCTCACTTGCTGCACTCGGTTATAATGTCAAGGCTTTCTGTTACCAGGATAGCCCTCGCAGAGCACATTCTATTGCTGCTCAAGGTGGAATAAATGCTGCTAAGAATTATCAGAATGATGGTGATAGTGTTTACCGTTTGTTCTATGATACGATTAAAGGAGGTGATTACCGTGCCAGAGAGGGTAATGTGTATCGTTTGGCAGAGGTTTCTGTAAATATTATAGATCAGTGCGTAGCACAAGGTGTTCCATTTGCAAGAGAATACGGGGGTTTGTTAGATAATCGTTCATTCGGTGGGTCTCAGGTATCTCGTACTTTTTATGCAAGAGGCCAAACCGGACAGCAATTATTGTTGGGAGCTTATTCGGCATTGAACCGTCAGATCAACCTTGGGAAGGTAAAGATGTTTACACGACATGAAATGATGGACGTAGTAACCGTTGAAGGAGAAGCTAAAGGTATTGTTACCCGTGATTTGATTACAGGAGAAATCGAGACCCATGCAGCGCATGCTGTACTTTTATGTACAGGTGGTTATGGTAATGTATTTTACCTGTCTACTAATGCAATGGGCTGTAATGTAACAGCAGCATGGAAAGCTCATAAGCGTGGTGCATTTTTTGCAAATCCATGTTTTACGCAAATCCATCCAACCTGCATTCCGGTTACAGGAGATCATCAGTCAAAACTGACTCTGATGTCTGAGTCATTACGTAATGATGGGCGGGTTTGGGCACCAAAAACTGTTGAGCTGGCTCAAAAGCTAAGGAAAGGTGAATTGAAAGTTACCGATTTGAAAGAAGAAGATCGTGATTACTTCCTGGAGAGGAAATATCCTGCTTTTGGCAATCTTGTTCCCCGCGATGTGGCATCCCGTAATGCCAAAGAAATGGTAGATGAGGGCCGTGGGGTTGGTGCTTCCGGTATTGCAGTTTATCTTGATTTTGCAGAAGCAATAGGACGTTTGGGGGAAGATGCGGTCCGGGCAAGATATGGTAACTTGTTTGATATGTATCAGCAGATTACAGATGAGAATCCATATAAGCAGCCGATGCGGATCTATCCTGCGGTACACTATACCATGGGCGGTTTATGGGTTGATTATAACTTGCAGACGACCGTAAAGGGACTTTACTGTCTGGGAGAAGCAAATTTCTCAGATCATGGAGCGAACCGTTTGGGAGCATCCGCCTTAATGCAGGGACTTGCTGATGGATATTTCGTTATTCCTTATACTTTGGGGGATTATCTGGCTACTATCGGGCCTAAAGCAGTTGATGTTAAACATCCGGCATTTGAGGATGCTAAAAAGAGTGTTATTGAAAGAGTTAATCAGTTGTTATCTCTTAAAGGAACCAAAACAGTTAATGAATATCACCGTGAATTAGGTCATATCATGTGGGAGTATTGTGGAATGGCTCGTACGGAAGAAGGGTTGACAAAAGCTAAAGGTTTAATCCGCGAACTAAGGGAAGATTTTTGGAAGAACGCGCTGGTTTCGGGTACAAATAATGAGTTCAACCAAAGTCTTGAGAATGCTGGCAGAGTAGCTGATTTCCTTGAACTGGGTGAGTTAATGATTGATGATGCCTTAAACAGAAAAGAATCATGTGGTGGTCATTTCCGTTTAGAAAGTCAGACTGAAGAAGGTGAAGCATTGCGCGATGACGATAATTATGCTTATGCTGCTGCATGGGAATATAAAGGAGACAACCAACCTGAGGAATTACATAAAGAGGAACTGGTTTTTGAAAATGTTAAGTTATCACAACGAAGTTATAAATAATCAGATGTGAGACATGAGATATGAGATCTCAGGAGTTTAATTCCTATCTCGTATCTCAAATCTTGTATCTCAAATCTCAAAAAAATGAGTAAAAATATGAATTTGACGTTAAAGGTATGGCGTCAGAAAAATGCTGATACTAAAGGTAAATTCGTTACTTATCAGGCTGATCATGTATCTCCGGATATGTCGTTTCTTGAAATGTTGGATGTGGTCAATGAAGATCTGACTAAGAAGGGCGATGATCCAATTCATTTTGATCATGATTGTCGTGAAGGCATTTGTGGAGCCTGCTCACTTCATATCAACGGAAGACCACATGGCCCAAAGCATGGTATTACCACCTGCCAGTTACACATGCGCTCTTTCAATGATAATGAGACTGTTGTAATTGAGCCGTGGCGTGCTGAGGCATTTCCTGTAATCAAGGATCTTGCAGTGGATCGTGGTGCTTTCGATCGTATTCAAGCAGCGGGCGGTTTCGTTTCGGTAAATACCGGCGGTGTTCCTGATGCCAATGCAATTGCAATTCCAAAGGTTATTGCAGATGAGGCCTTCAATTCTGCAACTTGTATTGGATGTGGAGCATGTGTAGCGGCATGTAAAAATGCTTCGGCAATGCTGTTCGTTTCAGCTAAAGTTTCTCAGTTAGCTTTGTTACCACAAGGTCAGCCAGAGCGATATCGCAGGGTTCAGGCTATGGTTGCCCAAATGGATGCCGAAGGTTTTGGAAGTTGCACTAATACTGGAGCATGTGAAGCTGAATGCCCTAAAGAAATTTCAATAACCAATATTGCGAGAATGAACCGCGATTATTTTACTGCCAAATTAATTAAGCAGGAAGAAGTATAAGATATTCACTTTTAAATCTAATTAAAAGCTCAAATGCATTTTCTTTGTGTTTGGGCTTTTAATTTGTCTATTCCCAGCCCCCTCTCAAGCTCTCAACATTCAATATACTCCTGAGTATCTCATTCCCCATTCGGGAAAAAATCTCCCATTTAATTTCCTCATTCTCCTCAAAAAACCCTCTTTTTAGCCTTTCTGGCACTTGGTCTGTAATTTGTCTATGTCTTATCAAACATTGATAAAATTTAA
>CAZGWG010000188.1:1705-8323 GCA_964529165.1 uncultured Sphingobacterium sp. | reverse complement strand
AGCAAGGAGATTCAGGCAATACGGCACCGATGGCTTAAGGGCTATTGCAATTTGCTATAAACCGATTCAAAGCAGTTCTATTTCTAAAGAACTTGAGACAGAAATGATCTTTGCAGGATTTCTGCTTATGAAAGACCCGATAAAATCAGGAATCACCGAAACTATAGGGGAATTGAGCAAGCTGAAAGTTGCTTTAAAAATCATTACAGGTGATAATGTAAATATTGCCAAATCAATTGCTATGAGTATTGGAATAAAAGACCCGGTGGTAATGACTGGCAAAGAATTACTCAATACCAGCCCTGAAGCATTAAAACAATTAGTTAAGAGAACTCATATTTTCGCAGAAGTAGAGCCACAACAAAAAGAGCGTGTCATTTTAGAACTCAAAAAAACATATACTGTTGCCTATATGGGTGATGGGATTAATGATGTTTCAGCAATAAATGCAGCCGATGTTGGAATTTCAGTGGAGAATGCCGTTGACGTAGCCAGAGAAGCTGCCGACTTCGTACTTATGGAGAAAGATCTGATGGTATTGGTAGATGGCATTAAAGAAGGAAGGAAAACCTTTGCCAATACAATGAAATACTTATTCATCAGTACAGGCTCAACTTTTGGCAATATGTGTAGTGTTGCTGCGGCTTCTCTGGTACTACCGTTTTTACCAATGCTTCCCAAGCAAATTCTTTTAACTAACTTTCTTACTGATTTTCCCTTCCTGATGGTTACCAGTGATAATGTAGATCAGGAACAGGTTGAAAAGCCCGGTAAATGGAACCTTAAACTTATTCGCAGTTATATGGTCATTTTTGGAATCCATAGTTCTCTGTTTGACCTGATTACATTCACGACTCTATACTTTTTTCTTAAAGTAAAAGAATCTGAATTTCAGACCGGCTGGTTCATTGAATCTGTTCTTTCAGAACTTTTAATCGTTTTCATTATCCGGACACATAAGAACTTTTTTAAAAGCAGACCGGGTAAGTACCTTTTTATATTTAGTGTCATTGCTTTAATCTTAACCATAGGACTTCCCTATTTACCTTTTGCGAATGATATCAGTCTTACACCTCTACCCTTACTTAATCTCGGAGCAATGTTATTAATTGTTGCTGCTTATATCCTTACAGCAGATCTTCTGAAAGTATGGTTCTTTAAAAAATACCGCTATGCTTAAATTTGATCAAGAGGATTTATGAGCTTAAATAAGTATTTTGGTCAGGATATGTTCTATGCCCAATCCTGTTTTCCGGAAAATCACAAACCAATAGCCCTTTCATACGATCGCTGCTTTTTAAGCACAGGCATAATATTTAACTAATTGCTTCCTGGTATGACCTAAGCCTGTATTCAATTCTCCAAATTCAGTTATACTAACAAGAAAGTAAATGTCTGAACAATTACACAACTTCTATCTGAGTCAGAAGGAGCCAAACAAGGCCTGTTTGCTTGCCTTGCGAAGCATTATTCTTAAGCAGGATCAACACATTACTGAAACCCAGAAATATGGCATGCCCTGCTTTTGTTATAAAAAAAAGATGTTCTGTTATTTATGGACTGATAAGAAGACGTATAAGCCCTATATCCTGATGGTGGAAGGAAAGTTGCTCGAACATCCTGAATTAGAAGCTGGTGAACGCTCTAGAATGAAAGTTTTTAGAGTCGATCCGGATAAAGATTTACCTATCGGGACGATTGAGCATCTTTTACAAAAAGCTCTGGACTTATACCGGACAGGCTTGCTGAAACTTAAAAGATAAGCAACAGGATTTTTACTCATTTTGAAACATAAAATTTAAGATTCAGCACTGTTTATCTGAATATTATTCAATAATCTTTAATAAAAGTTCGCCGACCCAAACAAAAACATCTACTCTCTAAAGCTGAAATATTAATATAAAAATAATATTTTGTTGGTTGAAAACTAACGGGACTAGGAATTAAAAGTCCTCCTAAATCCGAAAAGAGACAACTAAAACAAACCGATAATGAACAAAATCGGCAAAAGAATGTTAATGGGATTGCTAATCCTGTTAATTGGTTCGGCAGTTTACACATCACTGCCAAGAGTATGGTATAAAAAAAGTTCCTACGGAACGGAACTGCAGCATTCTGATCTATTGCCCGATACTACAAAAATATCTTTAGAAAAGTACATTGAAGCACCTGAACAACACTATTCCGATGATCAGCAAATTGTCGCTTTGCAAAATGAAAAAATTGTATTCGAGTATGGAGATACAAAGAAACTTGTAAACTGCCATTCCGCAAGAAAAAGTATAATGAACTTACTTATAGGAATTGCGAAGGAGAAAGGTTTTTTGAAATTGACAGAAACTTTAAAAGATCTGGGAATTGACGAAAGTAATACCCCACTGACAGATCAGGAAAAAACTGCTACCATCAGGGATCTGTTAATGGCTCATTCGGGTGTATACTTACCTGCAGAGGCAGAAACCGACTTTGCAAAAGCTAACCGACCCCGAAGAGAACAATATAAACCCGGTGAATTCTTCTTCTACAATAACTTCGACTTTAATGTACTTGGAGCAATTCTTGAAAAGAAAACAGGTAAAAGCATTGGACAATTTATGGAAGAATACCTGGCAAAGCCCTTGGGCATGCTCGACTTTTCTGCTTCCAACGTTGTTTATGGCAATCCCTGGCCGATGCGTAACGACAACTCTGACTATCGGGTGTACTGGATTTTCTTAAGCGCAAGAGATTTGGCCCGAATCGGAAGTTTAGTTGCCCAGGATGGCAGATGGAACAATCAACAAATCATTTCGACGGATTGGATAAATGAAAGCATAAAGGCCTATACAACTGAATTAGATAAAAGTATGTGGCCGTTTGATGGTTATGGCTATTTATGGTGGTTAGACAAAGATAATAATACCATTTGGGCGGACGGTTTCGGGGGACAGTTTCTCCTCATTGACAGGAGCAGAAAACTTTCAATTTCCCAAAGAAATTTTACTGGTAATTCCCTGATTTCATCAGGACTGTTTATGCTACAAAGAAAGAGACATGGCGGACGCATTCACCTAATGCACATCTTTGATGTTATAAAACAATATGCACATGCTGACAGCGCTGAAATTAAGGTATAATAAAATGACCAGTACCTGGTGTATATTTTCAGTCATTCTATTTCCTTCTAAGCTTTGCTTTCTGATCTATTATTTATACAGCTAATTCTCCCTAAAATGAAAATAAGACTACAGGAAATTGAATTGGGCTCAAAGGCTCCAGATAAAAGCCTGGCATTTTACAGCACTGTTTTAGGCCTTGAAACCTCCCTCGAACAGAAAGATCTGAAAGTATTTAAGTCGGGAGTGACCGGAATTGATTTTAATGTTTCAACCCATCACCTTTCAGAAAAAACAGTGATTAGTTTTTTGACTGATGATCTGCAAGGGTGTGATTGAACGGCTCCAGGCTAGTGCTATTGCTTTCAGCGGACCGAAAAAAACACATTTAGATATGAAAAGTATTGAATTTATTGATCCGGATGGTCATTTAATTCGGGTGAACCAAGCTACAGATGAGTCGCCGGATTGGCTTATGGTTTAAAGAAGCCTGCATACTGATAAATGATCAATGAATGTTTTGAAACAAAACCTCTATTCAACTATGGAACCGAAATTTGAAGGCGGCGTAAACATAGCCGTTAAGATCCCAAAACTTAAGTATGAAGAAACCGTAACTTTTTACCGTGATATTCTTAAACTGGAAGTAATCGAAAAACCCATTCGCAATCCAACAGTCTCAAGAACTCACCAAGTCAGATTTGGAGCTAATATTATGTGGCTGGACTGTGTGGATAATTACACGCATTCTGAAACATGGCTGGAGCTTAATGTTGAAGATGTAGATACAGCAACAAATTACCTCGGATCCAGGGGAGTAAATACCTGTGATGAGCTTGAAGAAATACCTGAAAACATGCATTGGATAACTGATCCTGCTGGAACCGTATTTATTGTCAAAAGGAAAGATTGAAAGACGAATAAAAAGGGGCCATATCGAACAAAAGTTAAAAAAAAATCGGAACAGGTAAAAGCAGAATCCATACTGATTCTCAAAAAATTTAAGAATCAGGGAAATGTACACAAATTAGGAATTGCTTATCTGTATCCAAAAATAAGAACGGCGCACGAAAAAACAAGCTCGGCACCTGTTGTTCAGACAAACCTAATCAATAGCACTGCCCATCTATCAACATTTATTTGACCCAAAAGTACTAATGCGAAAAAGGATACTCAAATAATAAGAGTACATATTAAAAAGATATTGTGAATATGTATGAAAACTGCGATATTTTGAGAGACCTGTTAAGAGCAATCGATAATATCAGATTAATAAAGAAAATCAGAGATTTACCAAAAAAATTGGCAGACTTGGTTCTGGAATTATAAGGTAAATCATCAGGAATACGAAATATCAATCGAATTGGCTTCGGGTTTAGACAGAGCCAAATTAAGGGAGGGACCCAGATAAGAAAGGTTACTGGGAAGAAACATGGCCTTGTAAAGATTATATAACAGCAACAACATAAAAGGAATTACAAAAAAAAATAACAAGGTATCATTCAACCATGATAAAACACCGTTTCATTTTCATCATAATGCTGCTAAACGCTTCATTAAAAATTTCTGCAAGTCGAGAAAGCAATGCAGGAGAAAAAGCCGGCACAAGCGCAGATAGCACTATCACTTTTAAAACAGAAAACCTGATCATTCATAAACTCTCAAATCACATTTATGCACACATCTCATTTTTGAAAACGAATGATTATGGTACTGTAGGCTGCAATGGAATGATTGTAATCAATAAAAATGAAGCAATTATTTTTGATACCCCTTCAAATGATCAGGGCTCTGCAGAACTGATTAGTTATGTTACTGAAACACTAAACTGTAAAATAAAAGCAATTATTCCGACTCATTTTCACAATGACTGTGTGGGTGGACTTGAAAAATTTAATGATTATAACATCCCGGCTTATGCTTCGGCTAAGACCATTGAATTACTCAACCAGCGCGGAATAAAATTCTCAAAACCTATAAAGTCATTCGATAATAAACTCAGCTTTAAGCTTGGACACAAAAAAGTGTTTGCAGCATATTTTGGTGAAGGCCATACTCCTGATAATATTATCGGCTATTTCCCGGGAGATCAGGCTATTTTCGGGGGATGCCTGATAAAAGAAACAGGGGCTTCCAAAGGATTTCTGGGCGATGCAAATACCGATGCATGGTCTGAAACCGTGCGAAAAATCAGGCAAAACTATCCGGGTGTAAAAATTATAATTCCAGGACATGGAAAATGGGGTGGCACAGAATTATTGGATTATACGATACAGCTATTTGAAAAAATCTGATTTTACTAAATGCTTTTGACAACAGAAGTAAAAAATAAAATTCAATGGAAAAAGAGATTTCAGAGGCTTTCTATCCCGCAAACCGAATTGAATGGAGGAAGTGGTTAGAAGAAAATCACAATTCAGAACAATCTATTTGGCTTATCTGTTATAAAAAAAAGACCAATATTCCGACTGTCATCTGGTCTGAAGCTGTTGAGGAAGCACTTTGTTTTGGGTGGATTGATGGAAAAAGAAAAACGCTCGATGATGAGAGGTATATACAATTTTTCAGCCGCAGGAAAGCTAATGGCACCTGGTCAAAAATCAATAAAGAGAAAATTAATCAACTCATTGAAGCCAATCTGATGCACCCGGCAGGATTTGAAAGTATTGCAAAAGCTAAGCAAAATGGATCATGGACAATTTTAGATGAAGTGGAAGAATTAATCATCCCCGCTGATCTGGAGAAAGAATTCAAAACAAAAAACGGCTCATACGATTTCTTCATGAGTTTAAGCAAATCATTAAAAAAAGCTATTTTACAATGGTTAGTACTTGCGAAACTACCGGAGACCAGGCAAAAAAGAGTCAAGGAAATAGTAGAACTCGCTAGTCAAAACCTTAAGCCAAAACAGTTTAGATAAAAGAGCGTTACTCCTATCCTTGGTTTAAACATTTTGAAACCGAAAACAACACGTTTAAAGTTTGCGCTTAAATTGAAAAAGCAACTATGCTGAGAACTCATGAAAACGATATTTAACAAAGAAACAAGAGAAGAACTAATTCGGAGAATTAAGGACTTAAATGAAGATTGTGAGGCCGGATGGGGTAAAATGAATGTTTATCAAATGTTAAAGCACTGTACAATATGGGATGAGTGGATGTCTGGAGTAAATAAGCCTGTTTATAAGCAGGAATTTATAGGTCGGATCTTTGGTAAAGTGGCTTTAAACAGGATGGTAAAAGATGATAAACCTCTGGATAAAAATATCCCAACCTCTCCCTCATTTAAAGTCAGAGAACTAAGTTGTGATCTTGAAGCAGAAAAAAAGAAATGGATTGAACTAATTGAGGGTTATGAAAATTATTCCAACCCCGAATTTATACACGATTTTTTTGTGTAAATGAGCCCCAAGCAAATCGGCATATTGGTGTATAAACATACTGATCATCATTTGAGACAATTTAAGTGCTGAATGTGTATTTAGATAAAAACAGCGTAATAATATTGAAATGAATGCAGTAGA
>CAZGWG010000188.1:0-1695 GCA_964529165.1 uncultured Sphingobacterium sp. | reverse complement strand
CCAGCTTTGAACCTGAAATCAGGGACAGGCTAAATACATTACGGCAATTATTTTTTGAAATCATTCCGGATACAGAAGAAAGCATTCGATATAACATGCCTTCCTATAAAATCGGAAAATATCATTTATATTTTGCCGCCTATAAAAAACACATTGGCTTTTATCCGGTTAATAAATTAACTGAAATTGAAACTGAAATCGCATCATTCAGAGCAAAGGGCACCAAAGACAGTTTACATTTTCCGCATAACAAACCCTTGCCCCTTGGGCTAATCAGATCTATAATCAGCACGAAAAATAACAGTCTATGAATCCGGCATTAATTAAAATAAGTATTAAACGCACAGTGTAAGTATTATTTTATTAATAAAAGTTCTATCTGACATAAGAGAACATTTAAAATAAACAGATGAAACATGTAAAAAACAATTCAGATGTATTGGTCCTTCAGGCAAATGAAGGAAGGCATTATGATTGTGGCACAATGACCGCTATTTTTAAAGCTGATGAAAACGAAACTGATGGAAAATACAGCATTTCTGAGTGGTGGCTTGAACCAAACTCTGAAGGCCCCGGAGCACACCAGCATGAAGAAAATGATGAAGTATTTTATGTCATTGAAGGCCGTGCCTCATTTTTAGTAGGTGATCAATGGATGGATGCTGAAAAGGGTACATTTATCAGAATCCCTGCCCGCACCATTCACGACTTTGCGAACCGCACAAATTATAAAACAGGTCTGTTAAATTTTTTCATCCCGGGTGGCTTCGAGAGAAATATGCCCTCAATTGTACAGTGGTTTGCTGAAAACCAATCCTGAAAAGTCCAAGGGTCAATACAGTCAGCAAGTTTCGGGTTTTAACACTTCATGATAGTTCAGACATTTGTAGTATTAAATCAGTCAGCAATGTACGAACAGCAGGAATCGAATTATAAACGCATAGCCAACGCAATCGAGTATATTAATACTAACTTCAAAGCGCAACCCAGGCTTGAGGAAATTGCGGAGAAGATTCATCTAAGTGCCTTTCATTTCCAACGATTATTCAGTGAATGGGCCGGAACAACACCTAAAAAATTCCTGCAGTATATCAGCCTGGAGCATGCCAAAAAGCTGCTTAAATCACAAGCCACACTCGCTGAAACAGCCTATGAAACAGGCCTTTCAGGCACTGGTAGATTGCACGACCTTTTTGTAACGATTGAAGGAATGACTCCCGCAGAGTACAAAAATGGCGGCAAAAACCTTGCTCTTCATTACAGTTTTGCCCAAAGCCATTTCGGCAAAGTAATTATTGCTTCAAGCCCAAAAGGCCTTTGCTATATAGCTTTTGAAAATGATGAGAACAAAGCGTTAAAGGATTTGACTTTAAACTTCCCCAATGCAGCTTTTCAGTTGAAAGTAGATCAGGTTCAGCAAAATGCATTGCGTATCTTACAGAATGATTGGGATAAAATAACTGAGATTAAACTGCATCTGCGGGGCACAGATTTTCAGCTTAAGGTTTGGGAGGCTTTGTTAAAGATTCCTATGGGACAAGTAAGCACTTATGGTAGTATCGCCGGACAAATAGGGAATCCAAATGCATCCCGGGCGGTGGGGACAGCCATAGGCAGCAATCCGGTTGCGTTTCTCATCCCTTGTCACCGGGTAATCCGTGCGAGTGGAAATTTTGGCGGCTATATGTGGGGAAG
>CAZGWG010000187.1:0-8338 GCA_964529165.1 uncultured Sphingobacterium sp. | reverse complement strand
ATCAATTTGACTATTGACCAGTGCTTTATCAGTAAGATCAATAGTATTGCTCCTTCTTGCAACTGCATTATCATTATTTATACCATTCCGGAATGTATACGCATCATCAAAGGATTTATTGATGATATTTCTAAAGGAAAACCTGCTCCGGTTTTTCTTATAAGAGAAATTAGCTAATAGGCCAAGGTTAGTTGAATACTTATAAATATCATCCCGGAAATCGTATGCTGCATGACCATCAGTCTCATAATCAAGTCTGTGAGAATTGCTAATACTCTCGGAGTTCCTGTAAGAAAGAGAAATAATACTTCCAAATGTGGATGAATTCTTAAACTCTTTAACAGCACCCCAGGTTAATTGATAATTCTGAACAGGAGTTGATACCCCTTTATTAATATTAAATGAGTTTGAAAGTAATTTAGTTTGTGCCAGCTTTTGAGATAATGGCAAAGTATTGAAACTGGAGCTACCAGCAAACCCATTTGGAATCTGTCTGTTACCGTTGTCGAATCCCAAAATATCCAAACCACCTCTCCGGCCTGATTTAAAATCTTTAAATGTGGACTCACTATTATAGCCCATACCTATACTGAAATTCAAAAAATTCTCTTCTGGAAAATCTTTGGTATTGATTGTTACCAGTCCGCCTGTAAAATCACCAGGAAGATCCGGACTGGCTGTCTTATTAATGATCACATTATCGATCAGATTGGACGGAACGATATCAAAAGAAAATGCTTTGCGATCTGGCTCTGAACTTGGCAGGGTTGCATTATTCAATCTCGCGGAGTTATACCTATCGCTCAGACCCCTGACTACTACGAACTTATTATCCTGAATACTTGTACCGCTGACCCGCTTTAAAACTTCTGATGTATTTTTATCAGAAGATCTGCGTATTTGCTCAGAGGATATTCCGCTGGAAATACTTATACTATTCTTTTGTTGGGCATATAAACCATTAATACTTTCCTGCTTTAGAGTTGCAGTAATAACAACTTCTTCAAGTGCAAGAGAACTAGCCTCCTCCATAATCACATCAAGAGTTGTGGTTTTACCAGCCAGTACTTCAATTTCAGTAATATTCTTTGCCTGATATCCTATATAAGTGAAGCTAAGACTATACTTTCCGGGATTGAGATTTCCAAGGGCATATCTTCCTTCAATATCTGTCGAAGCTCCTAGTGTTGCTCCTGTAATTTTAACGGTTAGACCAATTAATGTTTCACCGGTTTTAGAATCAGTTACTTTACCTGAAATTTTACCAGCCTGCTGACTGTAAGTAGTTAATGTACTTAAAATTAATAGTAGACTGATGCTTAAGATTCTAACAATAATGTTGTGTTTCACGTTGTTGCGTTTTAATTTCTACAAAAGTATTACCCCAGTGTTAACTAATGATTGCATTAATATTAAGCCTGATTTACCAATAAATCAACTTTGTGTTAAGTATGTTAATTGAATGTTAACAACAAAAGCCTAAACACTGTTCATTGACAGATTAAGTCAATTTCTTAGGGTAAACTATAAAATGGCTTAGTTACTGGGTTAATGAAACTGGAAGAATAAATCTTATGACCGTTGGATTTGTGAGATTTGAACTTGAAAGACGGTAATATAAAACAGGAGCTACCTCGCTTAACAGAAAGCAGAATTAAAACACAACTATATCAATTGCAAAGCTTCAGCCGGGAATGAGAAACTACCAATTCTCAGAATATAATAATTCTGAGGAGTAGTAATAAAAATCCCGGAAAATTGAGAACAGAAAATCGGGAATTGGGAGTGATGGTATTAAAAGGGTGATCAATAGGGTATGCCAGCCTTCTTAAAAATGAAGTGAAGCAGCCATATTGGTCCGATAAGCAGGAATTTCAGATCATCAAAAAAGGACGGTTTCTTCCCTTCGATCTTATGACCGATGAATTGTCCAATCCAGGCTAGTACAAATATCCCCAGACATACCTGCCACATTGCTGGCCAGCCCGCATTATTTTCGAGCTTCTCCAAGCTCACAATACCGGCAGAAAAAAGCATGATGACAAGAAGCATTGCATAAGAAAGTACCGGAGAAAGCTTATAATAGAAATAGATTGAAAATGCTATTAAAAAGGAGGCAAAGTTCACATAGCCATTATATCTGCCCAGGAATTCCAGGTGAGGAAAGGGAATTGCCCATACCAAACCAAAGAGACTGAATACAATCAAAGGAACACAAATCCAGTGAATAATCTCGTTTGTATGATTCTGATGACTCTCTGAATACTTATCAAAGTAGACATCCACTTTACGTTGTTCAGCTTGTTTTTGCATACTTAAATATAAGAAGAAATTAACATTAGCGGGTTTTTCCTGACCTGATACTTAAAAAATATGCCAGACAAGCTGCCTGGCATATTCAATATCATTATTTAAATCTTATTATTTTGCGTACGAAACAGAACGTGTTTCACGAATAACCGTCACTTTAATCTGGCCTGGGTAGGTCATTTCTGTTTGAATACGGTTTGAGATATCAGCCGCTAAAATTTCTGCAGCCGCATCACTTATTCTTTCGCTTTCCACAACTACACGCAGCTCCCTGCCGGCCTGAATTGCAAATGTTTTTTCAACACCAGGATAAGATAATGCAAGCGACTCAAGTTCTTTCAGACGTCTGATATAACTTTCTACCACTTCCCTTCTTGCTCCTGGCCTTGCACCAGAAATCGCATCACAAGCCTGAATAATCGGAGAAATCATTGAAGTCATTTCAACTTCATCATGGTGAGCTCCTATCGCGTTACAAACTTCAGGATGTTCCTTGTATTTTTCTGCAAGTTGCATACCTAAAATAGCATGTGGTAATTCAGGGTTATCATCAGGAACCTTACCAATATCATGGAGAAGTCCGGCACGCTTAGCCATTTTTACATTCAAACCAAGCTCTGCTGCCATAGTAGCACAGAAATTAGCAACCTCTCGTGAGTGCTGCAAAAGGTTCTGTCCGTAAGATGAACGATAGCGCATTCTGCCTACCATTCTGATCAGTTCGGGATGCAATCCATGAATACCAAGGTCAATCACTGTACGCTCACCTATTTCAACAATCTCATCTTCGATCTGTTTTTTCTTCTTTTCAACTACTTCTTCGATCCGGGCAGGATGGATACGACCATCAGTAACCAGACGATGCAAGGCAAGCCGGGCTATTTCACGTCTTACAGGATCAAAACCCGAGAGGATAATTGCTTCAGGAGTATCATCTACAATGATCTCAATTCCGGTAGCAGCCTCAAGTGCACGGATGTTACGACCTTCACGACCAATAACACGACCTTTAATTTCATCATTCTCGATATTAAAGATGGAAACCGTATTCTCTATTGCACTTTCTGTAGCTGTGCGCTGTATAGTCTGAATTACAACTTTTTTGGCTTCCTTATTCGCAGTTAGTTTAGCCTCATCTACAATATCCTTAATCTGGATCATAGCTTGTGTACGGGCCTCTTCGCGAAGGGAATCAATTAACTGATTTTTTGCATCCTCAGCAGATAAACCTGCTATAGCTTCCATCTGTTGGATGTGTTGACTTTTCAGAGCATCTACATCTTCCTGCTTTTTCTTAGCCAGTTCAATCTGCTTTTCCAGATTTCCCTTTACTGATGCTAACTCTTCCTCCTTCTTAGTCAGATTATCAAGTTTCTGATTGATAGACTGTTCTTTTTGTTTGATTGAATTCTCCCGCTGATTGATCGCATTGTTTTTGGCATTGATCTCTTGTTCATGTTCTGACTTCATCTGAAGAAATTTCTCCCGGGCTTCAAGAAGTTTATCCTTCTTCAGGATTTCGGCATTTGTTTCAGCATCCTTAAGGATTTTCTTCGCCTTATTCTGAGCCCCCATCTCCTGATTCCTGAATAACTTACGCAGTAGGAAGCGTCCGATCACAATCCCAGCACTGAGACCCAGTAAAACGTAGAGCACAATTTGTAATATGTTCATAATAATTTTTAAATAAAAAAACCGCAACTAAATCTTAAGCCTCATGTACTGTATAAGCTTCATTCCTTAGGTTTAGAGTCCTGATCATGACCAGATATAAGCAAATGGTCTATCTTTTAACTCTTCTAATACTGAATTGTTAAGCTTAAAATAGTGAAACTCAAAAATTTAACTGCGGTTAAATCTTTATGGCTCTATACTAAAAAGAACGATATTACTTAGAAAAAAAATCTGTCAGCAGTTGATCCAGTTGATGAACTTTTTCTGTTACATCCGTATCTTCATGCATTACTTTACGTTCCGCCTTCAGCGTAGTTGTTGCGTAATGCAATACGCACATTGATAACAAATCCTGTTTATCCCGAACCGCATAATTATCCTGATACTCTTTTATACGGTCATTTATTACTTTGGCTGCCCTTCTAATTATTTCCTCTTCTTCAATATTTACCTTTAAGGGGTAAACTCTGTCAGCAATATTTATTTTTATGGAGATTTCTCCCATTTGAGCTTAGTTCACTAAGTATTACTTTTTTAGCAATACAATACACTTATCTATTTCGCGTACAAATTCGGTAATTTTTTGCTTTATGTCAAGAGTTTTTTCACTCAATCCCAATTCCGTTGGCTGAATACCCTCTAAAGAACGCGCCAGTGTCATTACACGAAGCTTTTCCTCCAACTCATCATTCTTCATACTACGACTTTCAATAGAGCGCTTTAACGAATCATTCTCAATTTTCAGTAAATCGTTCTCCTCCTGTAAAGCAGCACACAGGTCTATTAACCTGCTTGTTTTATCAATTACCTTACTGAGCTGATCTGCAACTGTCATTTGACTTGGAAGTATTTAAGATATAAGTGTTCTAAATTGTTAAAGCTATAAAATCAGGCAAGAAGCTATAAAATAATGGACCAATGTAATAATCGTAATTATAAGAAACTTTGTATAATATAAACCCAACTTTCAAATCCTGAAACAATAACACCACTCCCCACCATATATCGGATCCCTATTTCCCTACCCCCTATTCTATTCCCTATTCCCTTAATCCCTATTTCCTTATCTCTGCTCCCGCCTGCCTCTCGAAATTAAGAATTAATTTTTGCATGATCGAGTCAATTTGTTTATCGGTCAAGGTTTTTTCTTCATCCTGGAGTAAGAAACTAAGTGCATACGACTTTTTACCTGCCGGAAGCTTATCCCCAACATATACGTCAAATACATTCACCTCTTTCAGAAGGGATTTTTCTGTCTTCCGGGCAATCTGCTTTAACTGCTCAAAGCTAATATCCTTATTCAGTAACATGGAAAGATCTCTTCTTACTGATGGGAATTTTGAAACCTCAGTATAGCTTATTTTATTATTTCTAACTGAGCGAATAATCAGATCCCAATCAAAATCGGCATAAAATACCTCCGAACTGATATCCAGTTTCTTTAATGATTTTTTTGAAACAGCCCCAAATTCGGCAAGTACCTTATCACCCTTAGTGTAAGAAATTCCGGAAGAAAGTTCAGTATTTGTGGTTTCTGAACTAACTAAACCTTTAATATTCAATCTATTAATAACCAAATCAACTGCAGATTTTATATTATAAAACCCTACATTAATTGCTTTTGAGTTCCAGCCTTCGGTATTGATCGCACCGCTCAGAAAAACAGAAAGCCTTTGATTCTCTTTATAAGCATCCTGATCAAGATTATACACCTTCCCAAATTCATAAAATTTGAGATCAGAATTTCTTCGGTTCTGATTATAGGCTATTGCTTCAAGTCCGGAGTACAACAGATTTTGCCGCATAACATCCAGATCGCTGCTCAGAGGGTTCAATATCCTGACTGCCTTTTCAGGATCGGCAGAATAGCTCATTTTAGTCAGAGAATTACTAAGTATTTCGAAAAAGCCATTAGCAGATAAGAGATCGGCGATCTGATTTTGCAATACTTCCTTATCAGGTTTTATTGTCGTATTAAGCGATGCCCGGATTTGAGTTGGAATATCCACATTATCATATCCATGTATCCTAAGAATTTCCTCAATAATATCAACCTCACGAGTCACATCAACTTTATATGCAGGAACTTCCAGCTTCATTCCTTCCGTATCTTCTGAAACGACTTTAATCCCCAAACCCGTTAAGGTAGTTCGTATCTCATCGGCCGGAATTGTCTTCCCAATCAGACGACTTACATTCTTGAAGGATAGCTCTACCGAAAAAGGTTTCACAGGTGATGGATAAATATCCGAAAGCTCAGAAGATATTTCTCCTCCGGCCAGTTCTTGAATCAGGATAGCAGCACGCTTTAAAGCAGTAACAGTCATATCAGGATCTGTCCCACGCTCAAATCTAAATGATGCATCGGTCTTTAATCCATGTCGCTTAGAGGTTTTTCTTACCGAAACTGAATTAAACCAGGCACTCTCCAGAAATATTTTTGTCGTGGATTGTTTTACCCCTGAGGATATCCCTCCAAAAACTCCGGCAATACACATTGGTTCAACGGCATTGCAGATCATCAGATCATCTGCAGATAGTTTACGCTCAACATCATCCAGCGTTCTGAATGCTATACCCTCTGTTAACTTTTTAACCAATACCTTATCCCCAATAATCGAATCGGCATCAAAGGCATGCAGAGGTTGCCCTAGTTCATGGAGTACAAAATTAGTGACATCAACCACATTATTTATCGGACGAATACCAATGGCATTCAATTTATCCTTAAGCCATTCAGGCGATTCTTTGATACTTATTCCACTGATACTTAAGGACGAGTAGCGGGGACATGCCTCTGCATCCTCAATAATAACGGGTATGCTCAAATCCTGACTCTGCACTTTAAATCCCGACAAATTGGGCATACTGACCGGAATTTTAAGATATGCAGCAAGATCTCTTGCAACCCCTAGATGAGAAGCCGCATCGGCCCTGTTTGGAGTTAATCCAATCTCAAAAACAAAATCATCCTGAAGATTGAAGTAATCTTTTGCTGCAAGACCAATTATAGCATCTGCTTTCAGCTCCATTATTCCATCATGATTATGACCCAAACCAATCTCATCCTCAGCACAAATCATCCCTTCTGAAACTTCACCTCGAATTTTTGACTTATTAATTTTAAAAGACTCTCCGTTTGTCGGATAAACCGTTGTATTTACTGTAGCCACAACTACTTTCTGTCCGGCAGCCACATTAGCAGCACCACAAACGATCTGTAAATCTTCACCTGAACCAACATCTACGCGGGTTACTTTAAGACGATCTGCATTAGGATGCTGTGTACATTCCTTAACATAACCAATCACCAGACCTTCAAGTCCGCCAGGAATAGTTTGTATTTTTTCCAGACTTTCCACTTCCAAACCAATATTGGTTAAAATAAGCGATAATTCTTCAGGGGTTTTGTTCGTCTGAATGAATTGCTGCAGCCACTTATAAGATATCTTCATGTTCTAAAAAACTAAATGCCAAAGATAGTAAGACTAATGAGAATTGAGAGAGGAGATTTGGGAAACACGTATCCAGATAAACAGGCAGGTAATAACAGGATTAAATCGTGAGGAATTGGAAATGGAGAATAGGAAAATGGGGCCTGATAGCTATCGAATTGAGAATAGGAAATAGAAAAACAAGAATAGTTAGCTTAGTAAACCCTCATCAGCAAAACTCATAAAGCCATGATCGGTAATAATCAGGTGATCAAGTACAGGTATATCCAGAAACTGACCGGCCGACCATAACTTATGGGTAAGATTGAGATCTGCCTGACTGGGTTTAAGGTTTCCGGATGGATGATTATGCGTTAGTATAATAGAAGCTGCATGATTCTCTAAGGCAATATTGAAAATAATTTTGGGATCGGCAATGGTTCCGGCCTGTCCTCCTTTACTCACCAAATGCCTTGACATGATTTTATTTGCACGATTCAGAAGTAAAATCCAGAACTCTTCATGGTTCAAATCCTTATACTGAGCTGCAATAAATTCATAAACATCTAAACTGGATACGACCTGCACTAATTCTGCACTAATCGTTTCCTTCCTGCGACGTCCTAATTCAAGGGCTGCTATAATTGAAATCGCCTTGGCCTCTCCTATGCCTTTAAATCTTGAAAGATCAGCTATACTGAGGCGGGCAAGTTGATTTAAATCATGGTCACAAGTGTAAAGAATGCGTTTGCTAAGGTCAACAGCACTTTCATGCACATTCCCTGATCCAATCAGAATGGCTATTAGCTCTGCATCACTTAAACTTCTTCTGCCCTGATGAGAAAGTTTTTCTCTGGGACGATCTTCCTCTGCCCAGAATTTGATACCAATTTTTTGATCGTAAGATTCTTCCATAATTA
>CAZGWG010000186.1:0-8360 GCA_964529165.1 uncultured Sphingobacterium sp. | reverse complement strand
AATATCAATCGCGAGGTCGGCTCGACCCACCCGCAGGCTTTGCAGCAGGCGGTGGATGCTCTCCCGGTCAATGGCGGCATTGTCAGTATTCCTCCGGGAAATTATGAGATAAGCAAGCCGCTTCTGCTTAAGACAGAGAATACCCGCCTGCAGGGTTCGGGCGGTTCGACACATCTGATCAATAAAAACACTTCCGGCGAGCCGGCTATTATTGTCGGCTCGGGCAAGGGCCAATTGTTCAGGCTTGAGTTAAGTGGGTTTCGCATAAGTGGTAACCCTAAGAGCGGTGATGGCATTTTTATGGAAAAGGTACAGGAGTTAATGATCACCGACATGACGATCGATCATAACGGGGGAAATGGAATTAACATGAAAGATTGTACAGAAAACCCCAGGATTGCAAATTGTAACCTGAACTATAATTCCAAAGCAGGCATAAACATTGACGGAGGGCATGATATCGTCGTTAGTGGTAATCAGTTTGAAGAGAATCAGGATGCTCTGCGGATTAAGGATGGCTTTAACCTGACCATGACCGGGAATAATATTGATGATCATCTGCGCCACGGCATTGTAGTAGAAAACACCTACGGCTCCATTATTTCGAGTAATATGATCGAAGAGTGCCAGGGGACAGCAATTATCCTGACGGCACCCGCTACTCCTGCCAATCGTTTTTGTTATGGCATTACCATTAGTGCCAATGTTATTGCCCATCATTTAGGGGGCGGTATAGAGCTGAACAATGCCTGGGGATGTGCCATATCGGCGAATACCTTTACCCTGGTTCATAACTTTTCTATTCTCGCCGGGCCCGGCACCGGAGGCATTACAATAAGCGGAAATAACTTTAGCAATAGTCGGGGTAAGCTGGGTGCACGTGATGAGAAGAACCCCTTTACATTTGATGTAGGTTCTGGTGTAATTTTAAAGAGTGCTGCTGATATCAATATCTCCGGCAATTTCTTTGGTAAGCTTACAACTGAAGCCGTTAAAGCCGATGAAAGCAGCAGCGGCATTCTTGTTAGCGGAAATATGATGACCGAGCTAAACCAGGGTGCTCAGAATGGTAAAAAAGCAATTGATTTAGGAGGTGCGAAGGATGTATTGGTGAAGGATAATTTGATAAGAGATTAGGTTCAGGAGACTTTCTTGTATAGTTTTAGAAGGCAGAGTAATAAATTCATTTAAGGAGTCAAGAGACTCCTTACCATTGGAAAAACCGTAGAGGCGCTTCGCTAAACGGTACAACAGCTATTAACTCATCGGATGACTGGGTGTAACTCATCAAATGAGTTTAACAATTAATGTTATGTTAAAAAATCAATATTAGTAATCGATGGAAACTCTACTGACAGTAGAGATATAATTGCTGGCTGGGGTTAATTTTGTTAAGAAGTTTCTATATATTTAAGTTCCCTTAAGCATTTCTAATTTTTTTTTAATGATTAATCAACTGATTTTTTTAATCATTTTTCTCGCTAGTGTGAATAACATAGATGAACAGAGTCTTTCATTGAAAAGACAAGAGTTAATTAGGAATGCAACGGTCAAGGTATTAGTAGAAGGTACAGATAAATTTGGGACAGGTTTTATCATTAATGAAAACGGTGATATTCTAACAGCATTACATGTTCTGGCAGCCGCTTTGATATTACCATCCAATGGTGGGCAAATTGTAGAAACTAGAAAAATCATAATTGAAATGCGTGATGGGACCCGAATAATATACCGCCTTGAAGATAAATTTCGTACCAAAGGGGCTGAGCATGCTATTTTATACGATTACTGCTTGCTAGTACCAGATCAGGTTATACCCAAAATACAAAATTTCCTAAAGCTTGGAAGATTTGAAGATATATCGGAGGGTGATCAAGCATATACATGTGGTTATCCAATACCCGGAACTCAACAGGTAATAACTTCCGGGGGTCTAATTGAAAAACAATTAACTGGTAGCGAACTCTTAATTTTTAATATGCGTACGTTTCAGGGGAATAGTGGCGGTGCAATTGTAAAGCTTGGAAAGACTATTAGTGAAGATGTAGTAGTAGGTATGTCTAGCTATATAATAAGTCAAAGTCAAGATAAGTCAAAAGATGGACTCTGTGTAGGTGTTTCTATAAATTATTTTCATGATCGTTGACTAAGCTATATTTTGAAAGTTTTGCGATAATTTCTCCTATCCATAATCTTAAGCGCAGTGGGAAACGGGTTATTCAATAAACAGTAGTCTCAGACTCCGTTTCTATATCTACCAAAGCAACAAAGCCCGACACTTTCATATCAGGCCTGGTACCTCCCGATAGCAATCGGAGCAACCATTAAGAAAGAAACACTTCGCTTAAAATTACAACAGCAAATTACTGTTGACCTGTTACAGGGAAGCTTACAACATTAGTATAATATCAATAAAATTAACTGGCAAGAACTATTAGGCCATAATAAATCACTACCCATAAACCTAAAATTATCAAGCCTCCATAGGCTTCATTACGATATTTCTTAATATCCTTTTTTATCAAACCATGATAAATCAGCCAGCCAATAAATACAATCGCAAGGCCCGGAGCTATTAGTGCATGCATAGCAGAAATTTGAGTGTAGAAGCAATATAAGAACTTATTGGCCTAACTATTGTTTCATCACCATAACAAAATCTGGCCGATGAAAACATACCTATATTTGCTGCTATGCTTATTTTTCTTTTCCTGCGGACAATCATCAAATAGGGAAGAGATATACAACAGCAATACAGATTCAGTAGTTGTTAATACTGATCCGGTTCCAACTGACACAAATTCTACTGTTGTTTCTAATCCGGCAACTATTGAAGATATTAAACTAAGATATGCTGTTATAAACGACAAGCTACAGCACAGCCTGTTAGATTCCATTTCATTTAAATATGACTGCAATCAGGAAAGAAGTGGAACTCTGACCTATTATTTCGATAAAGGGAAATTAGCCATAATAAAACATAGCTACAATGAATATAGTCATTTCTCTGCGATCGACCTATATTTCGTAAGCAACAACACACCCTTCTTTATTCACCTTAACAGAGTAAGCTGGAGCTTTGAATCGGGGCAATCCGCCGAAGGTGCTACCAAAGATGATGTTACTGAACACCGTATCTACATAGCCGGGGCTAAATCACTCCTTTGTCTGGAGAAAAAATACATAATACGATCGCTTTCATCAGATAATCCACGACCAGAAAACGTGGCAAACAAGGAAGTGAAATGTAAGCCTGTTAAGGCAACATTAGCTGATTTTGCGAGATTAATGCAATTTAAGGACAGTGATAATCATGATTGTTTTACTTCTTGAAGAAAAATCATAAACTTCCAATCATACCAAAATCAGCATAGCGCTACGCTTAAACTGCACAACAACCATTCAATATTACACAGAGAAATTAATTTTTGTAATCGCTGTAAACTCTGAAGCAAGAAATTAATGCTCCCTGTTGAAGAAAATAGGCTGTTTATTATTGCTGCGATTATATATATGATGGTCTCACCTTCAACAAATTGCATCATTAAAACTAAGACTGATTTATTAGACTCTCAAAAATCATTTTTAAACTCATCGGATGACTTGAGTCATCCGATGAGTTTAATATATACCGTGATAAATTTACGGTCTGTTATGGAAAATCGATTGATGCCGCATCCCATATAGGAATCCTTCAGAGAACAATTTTATGAATAAACTGGATTTCAAAATTGCACTTCGCACTTTTCTAAAGGGTAAATGGTATAACTTCTTAAATATTGCAGGCTTAGCCCTGGGTTTGGCGGCTTTTATTTTTGTCGCCCTCTATGTTGATAACGAAACAAGCTACGATCAGTGGAATGAAAACATTGATCGTATTTTTTTGGTGGAAAGGGAAATGCCTAACGGACCTTCCCCGTATACGCCCGGCAAATTAGCCGCGGCAATAAAAAGTCAATGCCCGGAAGTTGAGGAAACAGGGCGGATGAATACCGCTTTATTTCAACTGCCATTTTATACGCCATCGGGAAGATTCCTTGTTAAAAAGTGGCTTGGAGCTGATTATTCTATAGCTAAAATACTGGGTATTAAGCCCAAAGGATTTAAATTAGATCCCAACAGCACTGAGCCCACAGTTTTGTTATCGAAGCAGACTGCCAGTGTACTTTTTCCAGACGATAGTGATTTCCAGAATAAAACAGTGAGTATGATGTCCAAAACCGGAATGCCGATGACTATTGCCGGCGTGGCCGACGATGTACCGGGCAATACGAATCTGAACTTTGATTGTATTGCGTTTAGCGACGACATTACTTCAGGTAAAGATCAAAGCTATGCTAACCAAATCTATCAAACTTATTTACTGGTAAGGCCTGGCACCAACATTGATTTACTCTCGAAAAAAATAGACAAAATATATAGGGAAGCGGTACTGACTGACACAAGTCAGGTGGCAAAAGAAACACTGACCCAATCCGGAGCGTCTACTATTTATTTAGACCCTTTAAAAAACCTGCATTTAAAACCTCACTATGCCTCTCATGTGAATGATCAGATCGTAAAAGGGCTCGTCATTCTGGCTATCATCATTTTGTTTGTTAGCGCTGTGAATTTTACAAGCCTCTATGTTTCACAGGCTAATAAGCGTTCAAAAGAGGTAGGGATTAAAAAAGTTAACGGCAGTAATAAAAGACAGATCGCCATTCAATTTCTGATTGAAATTTTCTTTCAATGCCTCGTTGCATTTATTGTCTCTATCGGAATAGTATTCGTTGGCTTACCTTATTTTAATCAATTATTGGGCGTCAGCTTGTTAATATCCGGTATAACCCTTAAAATAATCATACAGCTATTAATTACTTTAATATCGATTACCCTACTGGTCGGAATTTATCCGGCAATAGTTATGGCCGGATTCAAGCCAACTAAGGTATTAAGAGGGAATTTGTTGACTAATGGAGAAAGGTTTTTCTGGGTAAGGGGTTCAATAACCGTGCTACAATTTACATTTGCTATTGGCTTTGTGATAAGCCTGTTCGTCATTTATCAGCAGGTGACTTTTATGAAATCCGAAGATCCAGGATTTAAAGCCAAACAGGTTGTCCCTATAGATAACCTCAGTATTTACAACAATCCAAAGAAATTCGAATCAGTCAGCTCCCGCATAAAAGCTATTCCAGGCGTAAAAAACGTTACTGTTTCCTCTAATGTACCCGGTGGGAACATCCCCACGTCTTATGAATATCTTGTTCAGAGTAAGGCCTATGCTATGCAGACAATTGCTGTCGGTTACGGATATTTTGAAACTTTAAACATTGGATTGAAAGAAGGCAAGGTCTTTTCTTCATCTTTTCCCGTTGATTCTGCAAATGCTGTGATCAACGAGACCGCTGCAAAAGCAATGGGTTTAAAGAAACCAGTGGGTACAATAGTAAAGGGTCGTGATGCTAATTACAGAATAATCGGCGTCATTAAAGATGTGAAAGCAAATGGGTTTGAATCGAAAATCCAACCTGCTATTTATTTGATGAATGATGGTTACGGGCTGTTAAAAACACAGATCATGATCAGTGCTGAAAATAAGGCCATACCGGCAATGCTAAGTACTTTGAGCCATCATTGGAGTGATATCAATAAACTTGACGGGGATAATTTTAATTATCATTTTCTGGACGAGTTATATGGACAACTTTTTATAAAACAGGAGCAATTACAGTCCGTGCTGACCTGGTTTTCAATATTAGCCGTATTTATCGCATCGTTGGGCTTTTTTGCCTCGGCTGCACAGGCTATTCGTTTGCGCATGAAAGAAATTGCTATCCGGAAGGTATTCGGCGCAAAAGGTCAACAGTTAATGTTAACATTAGGTAAACCGTTTTTTTATACCCTTTTAATTGCCAATGTGATAGCATGGCCAGCCTCTTTCATCATAGCAAATAAATGGCTTGAAACCTTTGCTTACAGGATACATATATCATTTACTCCATTTATAATTGCTATGGTCATTTCAATCGCGATAGTTGCGATTACAGTTTGTTTGCAAATTATGAGAGCCGTCAGATTCAACCCGGCCATTAAGTTGAAAGTATAATATGCTTTATGCTTCGGAAGTTCTGTTTGCCCAGATAACCCTCTTGTCCGTAATCTTAAACCCAGCATGAAACGTACTATCCAATAAACAAAAGTCTTAGACTCCATTTCTTTGTCTGACAAAACAACAAAGCCCGACAATTCGTATCAGGCCTGGTACCTCCCTTTAGGCATCGGAGCAACCGTAGCTTATTTTCAACATCCCGCACTCACCGTCATGGAATACAATGCATTACCGGAAACAACTATCTTAAATACATTTCCGGGTTCATTAACTGAACTGTTCCAGCTTGGTACAAATTTAAACTCCTTTTTTTCAACTCGTTCATCAACACCAGCATGAACGCTTTTCCATGTTTTACCCCTGTCTGATGTACGGAATATTCCATCCGCATCAAATCTACCATGGAATAAGTAGCCGGGTTCAACAGATCAGCCCTTGGCATCATCATTTCAATACCTTATATACCGGCTGAGTTCTTCTTTATAAACGTCGCCAATAGGAACTATTTCCCCAGCCAGTGAAATCCGTTGTCGCTCTATCGAATCAATTTTATTAACGGCTACTATGTAAGATTTGTGAACGCGTAAAAAGCGTGGATGGGGCAGGCTTTGCTGAAGTTTACTTAAGGACGTAAGAGTAAGTATCTTCTCTTTGGTTGTAAAAACAGTTACATAATCACGACCTCCTTCCATGTAGAGTATTTCGTCGAACAATATCTTTTGAAGCCGGTACTCTGTTTTAATAAATATGCAGTCGATAACTACCTCTGAGGGGGCGTAAGGGATAGATTTTTCAGTAGGCAGCTGACCATTGTGAGGTAATTGCGGATATAGCTGAGTATATACTTTTTGTACTGCCCGAAGCATTCGGGTTAGACCTATTGGTTTTAATAGATAGTCGCTGACTTCGTATTCAAACCCATCAATGGCATATTGAGGATATGCGGTAGTTAAAATAATTCGGGTTTCATCACCTATAATATCCATGAATTGCAGCCCTGTCAAGTCTGGCATTTGAATATCTAAAAAGATAAGGTCGACGGGATTGTGTTGGATATAAGAAAGCGCTTCAAGTACTTTAGTTGAGGAGTACACAATATGGAGGAAAGGTATCTTTTCCGCGTGATTGTTCAATACCCTTAGAGCTAATGGCTCGTCATCTACAGCAATGGCGGTAAGTATTTGCATCCGTACTATAATTTTAAATACAACTTCGATTGATAATCCCGTTTGTTCAAGCCAAGTTCTAACTTATATCGTCCCGGATATATTAGGTCGAGTCGTCTTTTGACATTTTTGAGCCCGATCCCTCCCGTGGTATCCTTGACGCCATGGCCGACCAGATTGACGACTGAGAAATGTAAGCAATTAGCTTCAACATTAAGTGTTATTTTGATAGGATGTTCCGGGTTGCCTGTTTCACCATGTTTAAACGCATTCTCTACAAAAGCAATTAACAGGAGTGGAGCGATCTTCAGATTTTCAGGTATTGCTGAAATTGCTACTTGCAGGCACATAGTGTCCTCATGACGCAGTTTTTCCAACTCAATTAGGCTATAAAGGTAATTAACCTCCCGATAAAGTGGGACTTCTGTTTCATTACTTTCATAGAGCATGTAACGCGTCAACTCGGCCATTTTAAGAATGGTATCTGGGGTGCGTTTAGGCTCAGTAAGTGAAAGACCGTATAAACTATTGAAGGAATTGAAAAGAAAATGCGGGTTAACCTGTGATTTGAGAAATTGAAGTTCCATCTGTACCCGCTCGCTTTCAATCATCTCTCTGGCAAAAAAGTCGTTGATCATTTTCAGAACGAAACATAGAAAGATTCCGATAGCGCTGTAAAAAACAGTGTCCATAAAATACTCACCTAGAGATATGGTGTTAGGGAATTGCCACAACCCGAATACGGGACCTATGATGACCTGTTCTACAAAATAACGGATAGCTACATCGGCTACGATTAGGGCTAAAACTGTAAAGATCAATGCGAAATAAAGTTTTCGTAAAAAGAGCTGATCAAATACCCATAGAGCCCCGTAAGATACCAGTATGGTTCGGCCATAACCGATCCAAGTAAACGGGTGTGATAAGTCTTCCCAATACAATTCCGGCGTTACGACCAATTGGTTGTGCGCAGCCACATTATATAGTACACCAAGAAATATGAAGCATATCCAGAAAATGAGATGCAGGTATATTACTGTTCTAATCGTCATTATGATGACCAAGATACAATTCTGGCAGGTTAGGTTTTACTATACTTC
>CAZGWG010000185.1:0-8407 GCA_964529165.1 uncultured Sphingobacterium sp. | reverse complement strand
AACCCTGTTCAAACCTTTGTCTGATTTCCCTTTCGAAACGTTTAAAGGCTTCATAAGTTTACGTCTTAATTGTTCTATTTTTTTTGGGCCATCGTTATCACTAAAAGGAATCGATAAATATGCATTCTTTTCATGTAACGTTGCACCCGCTGGTAACTTCTTAATTGTTAAAGGTGAACGGCTCCACAATTGAAGTGCCCAGTCATAATGAGCTGTTGGGGATCCTGAATGCAATAATTCCGGAATACCTTCTGCGTAGTGTTCTAAAAAAAGACCTATAAATGAATCCTGAGTATCTTTATTAAAAAATCCGACACCCCAAAGATCATTCTTAAAGCTAGGATCAACTTCTCCTATCTTTAATTTTCCATCGGGTCCCATCCAAACTGTATCTGTAAAAGGCTGACCGGTAAACACCCATTCATCATCACGAACATAATCAAACTCGAAATCCTTTATAGATGTCATTTTGGCTAACTTATGGAAATATGGTAATCCGGCGTAAAACCGATACTCTACATCCATGTTAAGTCTACTTGGTGAAAATACAGGATGAATCGGCGAATATGGGAATCCCCATCTGCGGACAATGGTACAGATAGGACCTCTAACAATTTCATAATCAGGGCACTCATCCCACAGGGTAATTCGAAGCTTTTGATAAAAACCAGAAGTTACATAATCGTGCGCCCAATCAATTCCAGGCCGTTCACCGTGAGCTTCTCCACCTGCATAAAGTTCAACCCCGTGACCATGTTTAACTATCATCCGCTCTAATTGTCCGCTCTGATCAGAGAGAATTGCTTTATAAATATTGTTTTCAATTGTTAATCCGACCCCCTCACCTTTTGTAGACAAATCACTTAGATATACTGGTAATTCAGCATCAGGGTTTCCATAGAACACCAAAAAGGTTTTGCTTTCATTTGCAGAACAGTTCGCAAGAAAAAGTAACTTACAAAACCAGTTTCCTTTGCGACGTATAACATCAAATACTTGTGAAGTAACCTCCCTTAATATCCCATTGTCTACACTCGCAACTCTAATTTCCCTATAGGGAGAGCTAATATGACTTGCTGGAAATCCTAAAAATACTTCGACTGGCTCAGCTTTCCTCTCAATAGAGACAGTTTCCTTTATTTCCAATACTTTATAGTACTTCCATCCATTTGCCCATGATCTCCAACTTGTAGGAAGCGAAGCAACTTCCTCAAAATGAGACGAATCCGACAAAGGTGATCCGGGATCAGTTTCTTCCATCTGAGCCTGAATACCGGTAATTCTCAGGGAGTTTGACAAAGACCTAACCAATTTATAATCTTTTCGTTCCCAGGCTGCCTGCATCAGTCGCATTTTCTCTTCAAAAGGGTCAGTACGATCCCAATAAGTTTCTTCTTTAGCACCCGAGACTAACTTAGCAATACTTTTAGTCACTCGGTTCTCAGCTTTCTTTGCGAAAGATGATAAGGAAGAGAGTGAAAGTCCTGTCAGACCCAAAAACCCTAGTCCTAAGAAACGCCGTCTCCTGATAGGAGAATTAATTTCCGGCTGATGATGATCATATTCTTTATCTGATTTAAGTTGTGGCTGAGTTTGGATGTTTCTATACTCAGCGTCATCTCTCTGAGATGATAATAAATGCTGCTCAGCAGAAGAACTATTCTTAATTTCCATTGACATTTATTAAAATTTTGAAAAATCTGAGTATTAGTCAGACCTAATTTATTTACTGTTTAAGTTTAACTAATATTGGTGCCGAGTCATTCAAGCCAAAAACCAAAGATTTAGAATTACCTGCAGACAAAACTTCCATTGAACGAACATTGCCTCTGATCTTAAGACCACTCTCCCATTGAGGCATATAACTAAAATTGCCTTTACCGTCGCCCAAAAACACCATCCCGTGATTAGCTGTATATTGCCCGAATTTTACTCTTGTCCAAATATTATTACCTGCTAAAACAATATCTTTCTTATTATCATTATTTACATCTATTGAACGAATTGCATACACAGGGGAGAATTGAGCCTCAACCGGTAGTTCAATTGGCTTCAAGCCTTCCTTTCCTTTGTTTTCAAGATAAATAGTTTTTAGAAAGTTTGCAGAAAGCGTTGATGCACCTTTTAATTCTTCGGGACTAAAAAGGTCGTTAATTTTAGCTGTTGAATAGGTTTTATAATATAGAAATTTATTCTTCAGATAAGGAAGCTGCTCTGTCAGATCATCTCTTGATGCAGCCGGATAAGAAACACCGTCAATATAGTAACAGAAGATAGGATCAATTGAGCCATTGGAATCAAAATCTTTATAGTAAAGGCTTATTGGTTCCTTTTCTGAGGCACGAAACTGAGCATTCAAACCAAGATTTCCTATTATTAGGTCCCTGTCGCCATCGCCGTCCATATCTTCTGCGTAGATTCGGTTCCACCACCCATTTGAAGCGAAATTTATGTAAGAGGCTGACTGATCTTCTAATTTAGTTCCGGAATTAATAAACACCTTTATTGGCATCCATTCCCCTACCAAAACTAAATCCTCCTTTTTATCCTTATTGAGATCAATCCATACGGCATCCGTTACCATTCCTGCGGCCTTCAGGCCCGGCGCGAGAGCACTAGTGGCATCTGTAAAGTTACCCTTGCCATCATTAATCAGAATCTTACTTTCCGAAGCAAGCGGGTATTTACCCGGAATTACCCTAGAACCAACAAAGAAATCCGGATCTCCATCATTATCAAAATCAACTGATTTAACACAGGATGAACTGATCCTGAAATCCGGTAAAGCCTTAATTTTCCGTGTAAAATTACCTCTCCCATCATTTATATAAATGCGATCCTCCAATATGGAATCTGTTTCAGCTTCATACCCTCCGCTGCCAACATACAAGTCTAAATCTCCATCATTATCTATATCAGCAAATTCTGTGGCGGTGTCTTCATGAATGGCATCCTTTTCAAATGCTGAATTGTTAATTCGCCTATACTCTCCGAATTGGGTACCCAGTAATATGCCTCCTGCCTGGCCTGAAGCTCCTCCAATAAATAAATCTTCTCTGCCATCTTTATTTACATCAGCCTTTGCCATACATGGCCCTTCTCTTGATAAAAAATTCAATAATAAAACCTGCTTAGTAAAATCCCGGAAATAGTTCTCTTTATGGATAAAACTAAGAGGAACCGGAGCAGAGAATAGAGGTTCAGAAATAAAAGGTTTTCTGTAATCAGTTTTTTGATCAGACTCTGTCATGGACAAATTAAGCAACTGATTTGACTTTATATTTTTAATAATTGACACTTTATCATCAGGCCAGATAATCCTTAGTGAATCAATTTCATTATGTTTACCCAATCCGAAATTCAAAATAGGATCCACAGAGGATTGAAATCCACGAACCGGCATTTGTTCCTGAAAGTATCTGTCATTCTTACAATAAAGAGTAATCTTAGCACCAATTGCAGCGCTATTTCCAACAGTTCCATTTAACTTTATTCTCAAATAATTATTATCAGGCAGCTGATCCCTATTGTTTTTATAAACCTGTGCGTATGAATTTATATTATTAATAATCAAATCCATATCGCCATCATTATCAAGATCGGCATAAGCTGCCCCTGTTGAAATTGCCGGATGATCCAATCCCCAGTCTTTCGTTTTCTTTTCAAAACTATCCTTACCCTTATTTTTGTATATATAATTTGGGATAATGATGGTCGGCATTTTTTCAATAAAATCAGCCACCATGGCATCTCTGCCAAGATTTGCCATTTTCAGGGCATTATTCATGGTATATTTTATAAAGTCCATGTCATTATAATCCTTAACATAGCCATTAGTTACCACGATATCTTTTAAACCATCATTGTCAAAATCAGAAAACAATCCTGCCCAGCTCCAATCGGTATTTGACACTCCTGACATTTGTCCTATTTCAGAAAAGGTGCCATCCCCATTATTTTTTTGAAGCATATTTCTACTCAACTGATAATGAAATCCTTTCCTATGCAGAAACTGAACCTTATCAAAATTTTCAGGACCGGCATGCATTTTCTGAATTTTATTATCCTCCGGAAGCATATCCAGGGTATATATATCAGTTAATCCATCATTATTATAGTCGGCAATATCTGAGCCCATAGAATACAGTGAAATCTGATCAAGACTTTCCTTCATCTGATCTGTAAAGGTTCCATTTCGGTTATTTATAAATAAATAATCGGGCTCGTTGAAATCATTTGACACATATACATCAGGCCAACTGTCATTATTGACATCAGAAATAGCTAATCCCAATCCGAATGTAAGTACGTTAGAAATAATACCAGCCTCTTCACTAACATCTTTAAACCTTCCCTTATCATTACGGTAAAGTTTGCTGGCAAAATCCGGATTCTTAATTTTTCTAACCTCTGGATTTTCCTGTGCCCCCGTAGTATATTGCTGCAGGGAGTGATTTATGAGAAACATGTCCAGATCCCCGTCCTTATCATAATCAAAGAAGGAGGCCTGCGTTGAATAGCCCTGATCTGCCAAACCATACTGCTCAGCTTGCTCAGTAAAGGTTAAATCACCATTATTTACATAAAGCAGATTTTTCCTTCTTTCCGGTGAATAATCGGCCGACTGGCATACATAAATATCAAGAAAACCATCATCATTTATATCCACCATAGTTACTCCGGTGCTCCATCCCTGCTTAACCGTAACATTACTGCTTTGTGTTATGTTCTCAAATTCAAAATTACCCTTATTGAGATACAAGCGGTTTTTAACCATATTACCTGTAAAGAAAACATCCTGCAGACCATCATTATTAATATCTCCAATTGCCACACCTCCGCCATTATAGAAGTATGTATATTTCATTATATCAATTTCAGTGCTTGGCTGAAGATTATTCCTGAAATCTATTCCGGTATCTGATTGATCAATAAGACTAAACAATGTCGGTTTTTTATCCTTGCAGGATATTAGGATTGCTGATAAAAACAAAAATGAGAGGAATCTAAACATGACAGTTTTCTTTATAATCTGATGGAAACGAATAGCAACAATTAAACAAACATACCTCTATACTGAAGCCCGGTTAAGCTCTTCACTTAGTCGTCTTGCAACAATTCTTTCCTGGCCATTTTGCATTGAATTTGTAATAACATTAACACCATCATTTTTACCTGGCATCACTTCAATTGAAGGATTACCGGCCCTTAATTTTTCCATAAGTTCAGTTCCTTTAAGCCTGATCTTACTGTTATCCCAGTTAATTAATAAAACAGGAGTACAATTAGAAATCTCAGGAATATAAACCTCAGTTCTTACTCCCGGGATATTTTTAACAATATTTTCGATCAGATTGGTCTTTGCCATCCATGCTTTCATTTCGCTATCATGATCTGTATTTACATACTTTTCCAGAGCTATATACATCGCCAGAATCTCCTCTTTATTCACTTTCATTCCCCTCCCGATATTCATCCCTCTCGGCGGAGCACTCAATCTGGCAGCAGCAATCAGATCTCGTTTACCCATGAGTATTCCGGCACTTTGAGGCCCACGCAACAATTTACCTCCCGAGATACATACCAAATCAAAGCCCATATCATTAAATTTCCACAGATTCTCTACCGGGGGTACATCTGCCGCAATATCAATCATGCCCGGAATTTTAAACTCACTTCCCAATTGAAGCCATTCTTTGTGTTTAATTTTACCATCATTAACAAAGGAATTCAGGAACCAGGTCATGGCGGTCTTCTCGTTAACAGCTCTTCTGAAATCTTCAGCACTTTCAATTTCTATTACTTTGGCACCTGTATTTTTCAAAGCATGCACATAACCGAAATTATGAGCTTTTTGAACAATGACTTCAGATCGCATTCCGGTTACATCTGGTAATTGTGCAACCTTTTTTAGGTCTGACCGGGTAAGAACGCCCGCTGTTCCAAGTACGGCAGCCGACCAGCAACCTGCGGTAACTGTTGCTGCCTCAGCATGGCATATCGCTGCAATTTTTTCGCCTACCTTATCCTGTATTTCATCAATCATCGCGAACTCCGCAACAGTCTCATTTATCGTCTCAACCACTTCATCATACATTATTGTTCCACTCATATGCGTATAGGTTCCGGCAGCGTTTATAAATGTCCGAATGCCTAGCTCCCTAAAAAGATTTCGTCCTGACTTAATTTGTCCGGCAAAAGACTTTCCGGTAAATAAGGGACTCATAATGCCACCAAGAACAGGTGTTATTGATAAATAGCGTAGAATCTCTCTTCTTTTCATATCTTATTTTTATATTATTTTAATGCGACGTCCCATACTTTGGACAATCTGGATTTTCCACCGGGTCCTTCAATCCATAAAGTCACAACGTATAACCCGGATTTGGCGTAGCTATGAACCGGATGTTGTTCGTGAGATATTTCACCATCACCAAAATCCCATTTCCATGATGTAATTTTCCCTATTGAATTATCTCTAAATGCCACTACCCGTCTATTCATATCAGTGACAGAAAATGACCATTTTGCATCTATAGGCTTTAAATATTCAGGTTCAAGAGGCATTAATTTAAAAGGCAATAAATAATCTGCATTCCCATACATTGTCCTTTCTTTACTTAGATTCCAGAATCCATTATTAAGACCATCTCTTTTGTTTACATCATCATAGTCAATAATTGCCCAGCTTAAACCAATATTTTTGTTCTCAGTAAGAACAGTTTCAACAGCACGGGCTGGCCCTTCTGCTCCTGCATAATCAAATGGAGTAATCCAGAATTCGAGAGTTAATTTACCCGATTCTCCCGGTTTGAAATTAAAATCATATGCTGCATTGGCATAAGGTAAATCCTTAATCCAGGACTGGCTTCCCCAAACCATTGCCCAATCTTTCCCAACTGCAGGTGTAAAAATGTGGTAGTTCTGTGCATGAACTCCCTGGAAAGAAAAGTAAGCGTCCATTGGATCCAGGCTTTTGTTTGGATGAAAAGGACCGATAAACGGCCCTCCCGACTGGTCACCATCTACAACGACCTCAAATATGTCATTATGTAGATCTGTTAATGAAAAATCCCAGTAATCATCATAGGCTTCATATAGAAAATATAGCCTGTTCATCCCTTTTACCCATCCGACCTTTACTTTTACATCAAGGTTCTTTGGATTACTCGTTAAATGTCTGTCACTATCAATCCGGTCATCAAATAAATTATCCATCCCTATGGAATACTCATCCCCAATAATTTCCCAATCAGAACTTTTCCCGTCTATAACAGGAATTTTGTCTGGAGGAAATTGAAATATTTTAAAAGAGCGAGCATCCTGTGCGAAAGTATCGCAGCATGATATTGCAACAAGAAATAGAAATACAAGTAAGCGAATAAACATAGGCAGATGCTAATTAATCATATTAAAAAAACCGGAATTAAATACTGAACTGATTAAAACAATCCTTTTGCCTCTTTTGAAAACAAATTCACCACAAAAGATATGGAATTAAAAGTAAGGGCACATCTTAAGATATAGACGTGCCCTTATCTATTTATAAAGATTAAACCAAAGTTTAAAATGGATTCTTATCCCACCATAATTGAGTACTGGCTTTATCAGGACCTCCAAGTAATGATTCAGCAGCAGTAACGGCAGGACCATTACTATTCCTTTCAATATCAAGGAAGGTGATACGGCGAATCATTTTTTCTTTCGGAACATCCGGATTATCCGAATTAATTAAAGGATAAGTTTTAGGGTATCCGGACCGTCTAACCTCAGCCCAGGCTTCATGCGATTCAGGAAAGACAGCGATCCATTTTTGAGTGAGAATCTGCTCCCTTTGCTTCTCAGGATCGGATGAGAATTTAACCGGAATATCAGTTAATGCCGGTGTATTAAAATATCCTCCCGGTGCTATTGGAAGACTAGTTCCATTTATGTAATTATTAATTACAGTCTGGTCAGTAATTTCCCAGGATCTCATAGACATTTCTATGCCCTTTTCATATAATTCCTGAGCTGTTCCACCCATATTCCAACCGTTAACAGCACCTTCAGCGCGTAGCAAGTATGCTTCAGCAGCATAGATGATAGATTGAGGAGTAGTGTTCATGTTAATTGGTGCCAGTCTTAAGCTCACATCAGAACTGTTATCAAAGCTGTTTTCAGGAATATTTTGCTGAGCCTGAGACATCCCGCTACGAACACTGCGATATTGCCCATCAGTAACAGCAGGTCTGAAATATTTACTCATCCGCGGATCATTCCAACCTTTAAATAAACTTTCAAAAACAGAACTCATTCTTGACTCATTCCATCCTGATTGCAAATTGAAACCATTATTAACGTTTGCAGATACTTTCATAAAGGCATCATCCGCATTGCTTAGCATGACACCACCAGCAACCGCCTT
>CAZGWG010000184.1:0-8412 GCA_964529165.1 uncultured Sphingobacterium sp. | reverse complement strand
ATTATTTGCCCGTTGATCATGTATAAAAGATCATTTGCCCCCTAAATAATGTGGATCCGAGGCCGCTCTCAACCAGGTAATCCTTAACTAAACTAAATGACATTGCCTGTAGGTGCTTGTATGTGATAATTATTTTACATACGATCGGGATCGGAATTTCCGTGTAAACGAAATTCTATAAACATTTGACTCCTGTGGAGTCATTATTCAATATAAAAGCCTAAGGGATGATTAAGATATATGGGTACACGGTAGTGCCATGGGGGGGGAATTAAAGGGGGGGATCCTCCCCGTAGCCCCTCCAAAGGGGCACTGCATAACGTCTAAACCCCAGCTTAATAATGAATTTTGATACTTAGACGTGTTTAAAGATGTGTCCACACGATAGCTCCAAAGGGAAACAATATCCTGGTTCATTGTCTATTATTCTTCCAAAATCACAACCTGATAGCTATCGGGTGTCAATTATCAACTGATTTGCTTTTTCCCCGAACCTTATTAACTTTAACAATTAATAATATTGTTTCTTGAAAAAACTTATACTGTAAAATTACGTATACAAACCCCAAATGCTTTACTTGAAGGATCAAAAACATATTGGCATTCATCTGTCGGTCTTAAAGATCTTGCTTTTTCTGTTTTTGTTTTTTCCAAAGTTGCTTCATGCTCAGGCTGTAAATCAGGTGTATATTTATCCCGGAGCTTCACTTGTTGCACATCCCAATGCTAGCCTGAATATTTTTTCGGATATCTCCCATTCAGGAACGCTGGTTTCCTATGAAAGTTCCTTCATTAATTTTTACGCAAGCATCTGGCAGAATAATAATGGCAGCCGTTTGCCGGATGAAAGTACCCGCGGCATTGACGGTATCGGTGGCATTTTTACCTTTTCGGATCTGCTTCAGAATGCCCAGCGCATCAATAATATCAATTCATTACCATTCAATGGCTTTCCCAATCTGAGGCTGGATAACAACTTAAATGTATTATCCGATCTCGGGAACCTCCATGTGAACAATAACCTTGATTTTCGCAATGGTCATCTGATCCTCAATGGATTTGATGTCAATGTAGGTCGCCCCGGAACTGGAACTATCACCGGACACAGCCATACAAATTTCATCGTTACGGGAGCCACCATGACCGGGGGGCAGTCTGGTCAGAAACACCACGGCGGTAAGTCCCGCACTTGATTTCCCGATCGGCACAGCCACCGGGAGCTATACCCCACTGACGGTAAAATATAATGGAGTGCCGCAAGCCATTAAGTTCAGGGTAGCCGATAATGTGTACAACAAGCTGAATTTTTCGGAGTATGTGTACAAGACCTGGATTATGAATACGGGCAATGTCGACCCATCAGGCACAATCGAACTGACCCTTCAGCATAATGCTGCCGATGAAGGTACACGCTATTTCATTAACCGAAGTGAAGCCTATGTTACCCGATACGATACCCGTCTTACCGGACTCTGGGATGTCCTGCCTCCTGTACCAACAAGTACGCCAGGTGTGATTACCGACCGTGCGGCAATCTTTGATGCTTATATGAATACCCGCCTGAATATAACGGCAATCAAACCCATAGAGTATTTCTCCAAAACAGTTATAAAAGAAGATATCGACGAGTTTACCCCGGTAAATATTCCGGATGCGATCTCTCCAAACGGCGATGGGTTTAACGATGTTTATGAAGTAGTGAAACGTCTGCCTACCGATGTAGTACGCTTTGAAGTCTATAGCCGTAACCAGGTTTTGGTCTTTCAGGATCTGGATTACCAGAACACGTTCAATGGTACGGGGAATATGGGAGGATTCATCGGGAATACACTTCCGGATGGGATCTATTATTATCTGATTAGCGTGAATGGCTCCAAGGGCATTCCCGGTTACCTGATTATCAACCGCTAGCGTATGAAGAAACAAGTAATGCGGATTTTATGGATACTCTTTCTGGCAGTATTGTTGCCAGGATTGTTGCGGGGGCAGCAATTGCCACTGTATTCACAGTACATGTTCAATACACTGGAGATAAACCCGGCCTATGCAGGTTTTAAGCAGTCCATGCAGTTTACCAGCATTTTCAGGAAGCAGTTTAACGGGATTAAGGATGCTCCTCAAACGGCAATGCTTTCGGGAGATATGCCTATTGGCGATACTAAGCTGGGCATCGGACTCAAAATTGTTGACGATCGGATTTCCATTACTCAAAACTTTGGCGCCCAGGGCTCCATGTCCTACCGGATTGAAGGGGATAACTCCAACCTTGCCTTTGGAATACAAATGGGTGCCCTCAATTATAAAACCGATTTCAGCAAACTGAACATCACCAATCCGGGAGATCCGGTCTTTGCAACCAACCTGAATGCATTGACTGCAAATTTTGGCGCAGGGGTATTTTATAATACCGATAAATTTTATGCGGGATTCTCGGTGCCCAACCTGGTTAGAACCCATTTGAGAAAAGTGGATGTGGCTCTTTCTGAGTATGAAGTAAAACAGAACACCCACATGTACCTGAATGCGGGCTACCTGATCGATCTGAATGATAACTTTATTTTAAAGCCATCTTTCCTGTTAAGGGGAGTGAAGGGCATACCCCTGAATTATGATATCAATGCAAATTTGTTTTTCAGGGACCTGATGTCGGCAGGAATATCCTACCGAAGTCATAGCGCATTGGTGGGACTGCTTGATTTCAGGCTGGTGCCAACCCTTCGTTTAGGTTATGCGTACGATTATAACCTCGGAAGGCTGAACAACTTCTCGAAGGGAACACATGAGATCATATTGCGGTATCATATTCCCTTTGACAGGGATACGCTGATGCCGAGTTACATGTTTTAATTGACACCCGATAGCTATCGGGTTGACAATGAAGCAGGATTTACAGACAACTAAATAAAACATAAAAACATGCGTCCAGCAAAATTACTATCCATTGCTTTAATGCTTATAGGAATATTCATCCTCGGAAAAGCAACTGCTCAGATCAAGATCGGAACCAATGGAGCCAATATCCAACCCTCATCGTTGTTGGAGCTTGAGAGTGCCAACCAGGGGCTTTTGCTTCCTAGGGTGGCAGATACCGTTGCGATCAATGCCCTTGCCCCACCCAATGGAATGCTTATTTATCTTACGAAAGCACCAGCTGTTGGTCTTTATGTACGTAAAGTGAGTGGCTGGGAGTATCTTACAGGCTCCCTTGGCGGAAATGGAAACTTTAATTCACTTACAGTAGCAGGAATGATAACTGCTGGGGGGTTCAGCGGGCCATTAAATGGAAATGCAACCTCAGCTAATACGGCCATCAACGCAACAAATTCTGCGAACTCGACCATTTTAAACGACCTTTCAACCCCTCAGCCTACTTACCTGACATTTGTAACTGCAACAAATGGAAATTCTCAGCTTCGGACTGCTGCATCTAAGCTGAGCTTCGTTCCGAATACAGGTATCCTTACAGCAACGGGTTTTGCCGGTCCCCTTACCGGAGATGTTACCGGTAACGCCACTTCGGCAACAAATGCCACTAATGCATCGAATACTGATATTTTACCTGAACAGGCATCTCCCGCAATTCATTATCCTACTTTCGTGTCAGGAACCACAGGGAACCTTCCCCACCTTGCTAATACAGGATTAAACTATGTCCCATCTACTGGTACCCTTACAGCAACCCGTTTTTCGGGACCGCTAACAGGTAATGCCACCAGCGCCACTAACGCATTGACTACAACCATAACAAACGATAATGCTACCGGAACTGTGACCTATCCGACCTTTGTTACTGCAAGTTCAGGCAATATGGGGCAGAGTACAGCTGATGCAAGCCTTAGATTTATTCCTTCGACTGGTAATTTAACAAGTACTTCTTTCACATCGACCATTGCAAATGGTACTTCGCCTTTTGTTGTTACATCATCAACACCGGTAGAAAATTTGACTGCTACTAATAGCCGCTTTAGTGAGATAAATGAAGATGGTGCCAATACAGCGACTGTGTATCCAACTTTCGTTACAGGCAATACCGGGTATCAGAATCATCGGACAGCAAGTACACGGTTGAGGTTTGTGCCATCAACAGGTACATTGACAGCCACTACATTTACTGGTTCCCTGAACGGAAATGCTGCTACAGCAACATCTGCAACCGATGCTACAAATTCGGTTAATTCCAATATTACCGATGATAATTTGAATGTTGCTGATGCTTATCCGGTATTTGTGAATAGTGCGCCGGGTAACCAACCTTTGCAAGTAGGGACAAACAATCTAAGATACCAGCCTTCTACCGGCCGTCTGAGCGCAGGCAGGTTTGTGGGGCCACTTACCGGAAATGTAACAGGTACTGCTGATAATGCTACCGAAGCTTTAAACACAGTAAATATTCGTGTAAATCCAAGTAACGTAAGCACGCCGGTATACCCAACATTCGTGTCTGCTACCGCTAGTTTGCCAACCGCCGGCCTTCCTCCGTTTGCCAGCAATAATTTGAGTTTTGTACCTCAGACAGGCGAACTGACAGCAACTACATTCAGGGGAGGTCTGATTGGTAACGCCTCCACAGCTACAAATATATCGGGAGGAGTGGTGGCTGCAATTAACGGAGGTACAGGGCAGAATTTATATAGCCCGGGAGATTTACTTTACGCTGGAACATCGACAGCATTAGATAGACTGGCAGTCGGTGCCCCCGGAACTATATTGCGTGTGGTGGGGGGAGTGCCTACATGGTCAACTGCAGGAGGTGGAACAGTAACCAATGTTACCGGAGTGCCCAACCGGATTACGGTTATTGATCCCACAGTTGCACCGGTTATAACTATTGCGTCAACTTATGGCGGCCAGACTTCTATCGATACAGTAGGTACTGTTGGCGTAGGAACATGGCAAGCCGACATTGTAGGGGCTTCGTATGGAGGTACAGGAAGAAATGGGTTTGCTGCAAATGAAATTCTGGTAGGGGCAGGCACCGGAGCCCCGCTGGCAAGCATTCCGCTTGCGGGAACAGCAGGAAGGGTTCTAACATCTCAGGGTCCAGGATCACTTCCAACCTTTGAAACACCGGGAATTGGTGATATGGTTTTAGCTGTTGATCAAGAAGTCACAGCTCCCAAACGGTTTACGGATGGAAATCTATCTATTCTTGGCACTGGTACAGGAGAAACTACTTTGCGCGCAGATGCGAATTCCGTTGGTGTTGCAACGTTCCCTGCAGGAAGCTATACTTTGGTGGGTACAACAGGTACTCAAACAATTAGTGGAAAAACGTTTTCCCCAGGTACCATATTTCAAGGGACAACGACACTTGATGTTATTAATAACACTTCTCAAGTAACAACCGGAAATATTACTGCCGGAAGCTTTACCGGACCGCTTACTGGAAACGTTACCGGAAATGCTAGCACGGCGACAAATTTTAACGGTGCTCTCGCCGGAGACGTTACAGGTAACCAAACAACAACGGTTGTCGCCCGAGTGGGAGGTGAAACAGCCGCGGATATTGCTTCGGGCGTGATTAGAGCGAATACCGCTACCGCTGTAGCAAGCAATAATACAATTGTAGCCAGAGACCTAAATGGTGATTTTTCAGCAGATCAAATAACAGCAACATTGGTTGGGAATGCGAGTACTGCCACGACTCTACAAATACCTAGGACTATCTATGGAAATGCTTTTGATGGTAGTGCCGATGTTTCCGGAATTATAGACGGGAGTTTTGGTGGAACAGGAGTTGCAAATACTGGTAAAACTATCACTATAGGTGGTGGAAGTTTTTCGACCTCAGGAACAGGAACATTGGAATTAAATACAGATGCGGCAACCAATGTGACTTTACCAACATCGGGAACATTATTTGGATCGGCTGTAAACTCCATTCCCTCAGCAACCATAGCTGGAGCTCTAGCTAATGAGACCGGATCTGGCGACCCAGTTTTTTCAACTTCTCCTGTATTAACTACACCAAGGGCAAACTCACTTATAGGAAACTCGGTCACACCTGCAATACTTCCCGGTGCTGGAGTTACTAACGAATTAATAACAGGCACAAACTTGGCTGGGACGATAATATTTACTTCAGCGGGTACTACCCCATCTGGCGATCCTTTAGTAACAATTTCCTTTGCTGGTGTAGTGTTTCCTACTGGTTCTTACCCAGTATTATTCCCTGCAAATGCCGCCGCCGCAGCATTAGTGCCTAGTCAACAGGTATTCGCAGTAGGTGGAACTACGAATTTTATTGTTATGGCCGGAACCGATGCTCCGGATGGTCCTGTTGAATATAGATGGAATTATCAAGTAATAGGAAATTAATAATTACTTTATCACCGTTCCCTCAACAATCCGATTCCCTTGACTTCTAACATGGAAGTATTATTCGCATCGTTGTTTCTATTTGCGGCTCAATTACATCAATATATCGTTGCAGTAATTAGCTACTCTGTTACGGCAATGGCAATGTCATGGACGATAGTGCTCTTTCATAACGCTCCCTAAAAAATACCCATAAGTGCTTATTGTATGCCCGGGTTCTGTAAGTTTTTTGTAGAAAAACCGATAATGGGAATACCCTCCTTGGCTTATGTGCTTGTCATTCTGCCGGTACTTGTCATTTCCTGCAAAGAAAAGCAATGATAAAGAGCCTGAAGAGGTTAAAGACGGTAGATATGACCATAGGAATGGAGAGCTTATAGGTCGCTAGACAAGGATTTCAGGAACTCCATCGGGTAATCTGTACTTCAAGAGCTGGCTGAGTGGATTGTACCACCATGTTGACGGCCTGTTGGAATATATCAATGAATACACTTACCGGTTCAATAGGAGTTTCATGATAAGGTAACATCTTTGGCGGCCTGATGAAAAGGATGGCCAAGAGCCTCAGTCAATGTACAAAACAATTATTCGTTGAGATCGGTAAATGAACTTACTTCCCCTTCAATTCATCCACCAGATTCCGTTCATCCTGAAGTTCCCGGGCTAGTTTACGTTCCTTCTCAGCAGCTTTACTCTTATATTCCCTGAATTCTGCACTTAATTCTTCATAACGTTCTTTCTGATCTTTAACTTCCTGGACGGAACTCCGGCTGCGGTAAATAACAAGCACAATTCCTGCAGCAAGTAAAACAATCAGACCCCAAAGCAGAGTAGTATCACCTACATTGCTGAGATTCTTAAGCGGGGTATTGTCTGCTTTTAATTCCTGGATCTCGGCCTGAAGGGCGGCATTCTCGGCATTGCTTTTTTCTAATTGCGATTTACTGTCTGAGGTGATCTTTCTCTCCTTTTGCAGACTGTCGTTTACATTCTTCCAAAGCTGTTCGATTTTCGTTTTTTGGATATTTTTATAGATCTTATAAGATCCCGACCTGATTACAACAGCCTCGTACTGTCCGGCTAATGTCGTATCCGGCACTTGTGCAGAGACATTAAGGCTAATGCTTATAAGCAGTAATTTTACAGCTAATAGACTGATATTCTTCATATTTAGGAGATAGGATTTTTAAAAATACAAAAATGATTAAGAATTGAGAAAATTTGAGAATCAGGAAATGTGGAGACTTACGAATTTACCTAGGCGTCATGCCAGTTAAATTCGTAAGTCGCTTATTTTGCTGTGAGGTGATTTCATAAGGCAATAGCCCGCATACCGTCTTCCCTGACACAGGAGGGCTCTCAAACCTCTTATCTCCATTTTCACATCCCCAAATTCTTCCATACAATCGCACATGACCGACATGCCCCCTATCTGTTGGAATAATGTCAATCGTATGTCAACACTTGTCCAGCACTGTCCATATCGATATAAGGTTTGAAGGAAAATCGTTTGAAAAAACTTTAACCAGATTGAACCCTAATATAATTAAAAAGGTTGTGAATGCCAAATCTTCAGTAAACGAATATCTTGTTGAGACAGTTAATCGATAGTGGAGGCCCGGGAAAATTGCTCAAGGAATGTATTTTCCTCTTTACTCAACTCCTTAGGCGTGATGCTGTCCCCCTTTGGAGGGGGCGTGTTTAGCCTTGTGCGATGGCAGGGGGAGGTTTCGGCAATTAATTAACCTCCCCCTTTCATTCCCCCTCAGGCGGCTACCGTGTACCCACATCTTAATCATCCCTTAGGCTTTTATATTGCATAATGACTCCATAGGAGTCAAATGTTTATAGAATTTCGTTTACACGGAAATTCCGATCCCGGTGATCGTATGTAAAATAATGTGAGTTCGAATATACCTACAAAGTTAATAAGAGCTGTTTTGTGTCTACGAGATCCAATTTGAGGAATGTTTTTTATCATTAATTGATAAGCTATCAAATCAGCGAACAGATTATTGAAAAAGCTTTTAGGACTCCTATGCCAGGAGTGTTCTACCTGGCCAATATTCTTGAACTGATCGATAATGGTTTCTG
>CAZGWG010000183.1:7528-8435 GCA_964529165.1 uncultured Sphingobacterium sp. | reverse complement strand
TCTGTACTGCAGATATTGGTTGGATTACTGGTCACTCTTATATCGTCTACGGACCATTATCTCAGGGGGCAACAACCCTGATGTTTGAAGGTGTACCAACCTGGCCTGATGCTGGTCGTTTCTGGGAAATAGTAGATAAATACAAAGTTAATATCCTTTACACCGCTCCAACGGCAATCCGTTCTCTGATGAGTTTTGGAGATGAGCCTTTAGTAGGAAAAGACCTGAGTTCCCTTACTAAACTTGGTTCGGTGGGTGAGCCGATCAATGAGGAAGCATGGCATTGGTATAATGATAAAATCGGGAAAGGAAAATGTCCGATTGTGGATACCTGGTGGCAAACCGAGAATAGCGGTATTCTGATCTCTCCAATCGCCGGAATTACCCCAACAAAGCCGGGATATGCTACACTGCCTTTACCGGGTGTGCAACCTTGTCTGGTTGATGAGCAGGGAAATGAACTCACCGGTAATGATGTGAGTGGAAACTTATGTATCAAGTTCCCATGGCCGGGTATTATCAGAACAACTTATAATGATCATGAGCGTTGCCGTCTGACTTATTTCTCAACCTACAAGAATATGTATTTTACAGGTGATGGCTGTCTGAGAGATGAGGACGGATATTACCGTATTACCGGCAGGGTTGATGATGTAATCAATGTTTCAGGTCACCGTATCGGTACCGCAGAGGTTGAAAATGCAATTAATATGCATGCAGATGTTGTTGAAAGTGCAGTTGTAGGTTATCCTCATGATATTAAGGGACAGGGAATTTATGCTTATGTTATCCTTGGTACTTCTACTCACGATCATGATCTGACCAGAAAGGATATCCTTCAAACTGTGGCTCGTATCATTGGTGCAATAGCTAAACCTGATAAAGTTCAGTTTGTTTCAGGTCTGCC
>CAZGWG010000183.1:5868-7518 GCA_964529165.1 uncultured Sphingobacterium sp. | reverse complement strand
AAACAAGATCCGGAAAGATTATGCGCAGAATCCTCAGGAAAATTGCTGAAGGCGAAACTTCAAACCTGGGAGATACTTCAACTCTTCTTGATCCTGCAGTTGTAGAAGAAATCAAGAATGGTGCTGCTGCATTGTAATTTGAGATATCAAGTGTTTGGCGCTAATCCAGTCAAATGAAATATTATCTCTCCGGCTACGTTTAATTTACTTATAACATAAACTCTACAGCTATGGATAAGTTAGAATTAAAAGGTAAATGGAATGAGATGAAAGGTAAAGTCAAACAAGCGTATGCTAATTTGACTGATGATGATCTCAAATATGAAGAAGGTAAAGATGAAGAACTTTACGGCAGACTCCAGCAAAAAACAGGCAAGACACGTGAAGACGTTATTGACTGGCTGAGAAGCTTATAATTTATAGACAAGCCCCTGGATTAATTCAGGGGCTTTTTTTTGCTTGCTTTATTACCAGACAATAGGAGTGCTGTCAGGCATCAGTATTTAAGCTTTCAACGGGCAATTAACACTCCGGGCATAGGAAAATTTCGTAATTTCGCTTCGATGAAAAAAACTAAACCCACCATACTGGTCGTCAATGACGACGGAATTACAGCCCCTGGCATCAAGGCTTTGATCGAAGTCATGCAAGGCATTGGACATGTTGTTGTTGTTGCTCCTGACGGACCTCAGTCGGGTACAGGTCATGCAATTACCATCGCCAAACCTTTACGTCTGGATAGCGTTGAATTGTATGAAGGTGTTGAGATGTACAAATGCTCCGGAACTCCTGTTGATTGTGTAAAACTGGCAGTGAATAAAGTTTTTAAAGGCAAAAAACCTGATCTCTGCGTTTCAGGAATTAACCATGGTTTGAACAACTCAATTAATGTACTTTACTCCGGTACCATGTCGGCTGCTGTTGAGGGTGCTATTGAAAGTATTCCTTCTATCGGATTTTCTCTGGATGATTTCGCTAATGATGCAGATTTCAGCCATTGCAAAAAATATGTTGAGAAGATTACTAATCAGGTTTTGAAGCATGGTCTTGCTTTGGGAACATTACTCAATGTTAATTTCCCCCGGGGCGCATCCATCAAAGGAATTAAAATATGCAGACAGGCAAATGCCAAATGGGCTGAGGAGTTTGATGAACGTACCGACCCGAACAGACGTAGTTATTACTGGCTGACCGGCGTGTTTCAGAATAATGATCAGGGTGAAGATACCGATGTATGGGCACTCGATAATGGCTTTGTATCTGTTGTCCCGGTACAATTTGACATGACTGCGCATCATGCGATTCCGATTTTGAATACCTGGGATTTGGAAGTAGGGAATAGGGAATAGGAAACTGGAAATGGGGACCTAGTCTATTCCCTATTTCCCACAAAAAGTACTTAACTTAATCGATATTCTATTTGCTCATCCATGAAATATTACATTATTGCTGGTGAAGCTTCCGGGGATCTGCATGGGTCCAACCTGATGAAAGCACTTAAGGTCAAAGATCCTGATGCTGAATTCAGATACTTTGGTGGAGACCTGATGATGGCTGTATCTTCAGGATTGACAATGCATTATTCTGAAATGGCTTTTATGGGTTTTGTGGAGGTGATTGCTAATCTGAATTCGATCTTCAAAAACATTA
>CAZGWG010000183.1:0-5858 GCA_964529165.1 uncultured Sphingobacterium sp. | reverse complement strand
GGCAAAGGAGGATATTTTAAGTTTTCAGCCTGATGTGATTATTCTTATCGACTTTCCGGGTTTCAATATGAAGATTGCTGAATTCGCTAAGAAAAGTGGATTCAAGGTCTTTTATTATATCTCTCCGAAAGTTTGGGCATGGAACCAGAAGCGTGTCCTGAAGATTAAGAAATTTGTCGACCGTATGTTCTGTATCCTGCCTTTTGAGGTAGCCTTTTATGGAAAATGGGGAATGGATGTCGATTATGTGGGGAATCCAATATTGGATGCAATAGCCACTAATCCTCCTGATGAATTATTTAAAATTACACATAACCTGGATGTCAGGCCTTTAATTGCTCTCCTCCCGGGAAGCAGAAAACAAGAACTAGAAAGGGTATTGCCTGAAATGATCGGAACGGCAGACCGCTTTCCGGAATATCAGTTTGTAATTGCCGGTGCTCCTTCATTTAGCCGGGCAGATTACTCAGCTTATCTTCAGGGCAGAAAAATTCCTGTCATTTTTAATGCAACCTATAATCTGTTGATTAATTCAAAGGCCGCCATTGTGACTTCTGGAACGGCAACGCTTGAAACAGCCCTTTTGAAAGTACCTCAGGTAGTTGTTTATAAAGGCAATCCTTTATCGATTGCAATAGCCCGTATGCTGGTCCGGATTAAATACATCTCTCTGGTCAACCTCGTTATGGATCAGAAGATTGTTAAAGAACTGATTCAGGAAGAGTGCAGCAGCAGGATAATCGGTGATGAGCTTGATACGATTCTGAATGACCAACGCTATCGTACCGAAATGCTGATTAATTATGAAGAACTGGCTATTCGTATGGGTAAGCCGGGGGCTTCCGAAAGGGCAGCCGAGCTCATGTATGCCTATCTCAATAAGTGATTTGTCCCAAGCTTCCGGCAGACGAAATAAAATATTCCTTCCAACACAACCAAATCTCTCTTTTTTCAGTATGTATTATATTGATAATTAGTGCTATGTTAAAAATGAAATGATCTTGATGGCAATGAGCAATCAGTTTGAAATCTGAAAAACATTGATAATGTGAGTATGACTCAAATTAGAGGGCTCAAAGCTCACAAGCCCATCGCAAAAACTAATGACTAATTACATTTAAATAAGACTAGTAAAGCTTGAAATAATCTTCTTAAATTGAATGCTGATTTCCGGTACTTCCCGGAAATACCTTCGTTGTTTCATTTTTAATGACTTAATATGTTTCGGAGGCTGCTGTTACTTTTCATCATGTGCTTTATCGCGGCTAGCGTTAAGGCTCAGGTAGTTACAGAATGCCCTCAGAACATTGGATTCGAGAATGGCACTTTTCAAAACTGGGATTGTTATATAGGAGAGGTTTCAGGAACTGGCGAACGATTTCCAAATGCCGTCAGGCCTCCCATAGTTTTCCTGAGCTTTTCAGGGCCGATTCCCGGCCAGCATAGTATTATAGCCAGAGGTGCAGGTAAAGACACTTATGGAAATTTTTCTCTGGATGCTCCCAATGGCAGCAATTATGTAGTTCAGTTAGGGAATGATCTGACTGGCAGGGGGGTGGACCGGATCAGTTATACGATCAATGTTCCTGCGAATGTTGAATCTTATTCGATTATATTCAGCTATGCGGTGGTGTTTCAGAACCCCGGACATGATCCTGACGAGCAGCCTAAATTTACCGCAAGGGTTTTCGATCCTCTGTCAGATAGTTCAACTGATTGTGGGTCCTTTGAATTTGTATCACAGGGGGGCTTGCCTGGGTTTCGCTCCTCGGGCCGTGATTCGAGGGTCTTGTATAAAGATTGGGCACCGGTACTCGTTAATTTGTCAAGTTATCTTGGCCGTACCATACGTTTGGAATTTACGGTTTACGACTGCTCCAGAGGAGGTCATTTTGGATATGCTTACATTGATTTTAACGAGAATTGTTCCATCCCCGTCACAGGAAATATAACCTGCCCTGAAACGAATAAAATTACACTGAAAGCCCTGCCGGGTTTTAATGCTTACCGCTGGTTTAATGCCGAAACGAAAGAAGATCTCGGAGTAAGTGATAGTCTGGTGATTTCGCCTGTGCCGCCGGTAGGCACCAAAATAGGTATTGAACTTGTTCCCTATCCGGGGCTCGGCTGTACGCAAATTCTTTACACAATAATCAGCGGAATGGATATGAATATTCGTGATCCTGTTCCAAGATGCATTAGTATTGATCTTACGGATATTTCATTAAAAGTCGGAAACAGCTCAGATCTTACTTATTCCTATTGGAGAAATAGTGAGGCGACTATACCCTTACCTAATCCCAACCGGGTTAGTGTGAGTGGGGTGTATTATGTTAAAGGTATGAGTTCTTCAGGTTGTATCCGGATTAAGCCTACTCTGGTGAATATTGTAGAGGTTCCCAGGATTACATTGAACCGGGTATTGCAGGCAAATTACCCCGAAACGATTGATCTCACAAAAGCATTCACCCCGGCACCTGATCTTACTTATACTTATTGGATGGATAGTGAAACCACTATCCCTTTGCGATTCCCCGAAAGAATATTTAAAAGCGGCACTTATTATATTAAAAGCAGCAGTAATGGTGGCTGTGTCAGTATTACACCTGCGCCAGTCGAGATTTTCGTACCCGAAATAGCGATTCCGAATATTTTTACTCCCAATGGGGATAAGATTAACGATGAACTGACAGTTTTAATAAACGAAGAGATTAAGGTTAAAAGTTTCAGAATATTTAACCGCTGGGGCGATGTGGTTTTTACTACTCCTGAAATCGACAATTACTGGACTGGCTTTAAGGAAAATGCCCAGGTTCCTACCGGTGTTTATTACTGGGTATTTGAGGGGGTCCGGAATTTAAAGCCCTATTCAAGATCCGGATATATTACCCTGATCAGATAAGAGAGTCCCCCGCAACTGAATGATTTGTTCGCTCAGCTTGGGGGGACTCTTTGAAATTATTTTACATTAAAATTGATCTGATGATCACCCCAGATCAAAGAAACAAGGCCTGATTTCGCAATTTTGAAAGTCATACGCTCAGTAAAACTTGCCGATTTAACGGGTTTAACTGTAAAACGTAAAGCATCCTGTGCCTGATCATATTCTGTTCCTGACTGATTCCATGATTTGTTAATCATAACAGTCCATTGGTTCTCTCCCGGAATAGTGTATAAACTGTATTTACCAGCAGGAAGAGATTTGCCTTCAACTTTTACAGCCTTATTCACTTCAAACACTGTTGCCTCATTGGCACCGGTGCGCCAAACTTTACCATAGGTAGCGATTTCTTTACCAATGGTACGGCCTTTTACTCCCGGCTGACTGTAATCAATACTGATTTTTACACCTGCACTTGTAGTTTCTGAAACTTTAGCCGGTGGACTTGGCCTTTGAGCGCATGCAGTGAATCCACTGTAGAGGCCTGTCATTAATAATAAAACGAATAATTTTTTCATGTTTATGGGTTTTTAACAAATATAGAGAAGGTAGTTTGTAATAATGAAATTGAATAATATTATTACAAAATCATTGATAAGCTAAAACCTTCGGAATTAATTTAAGCTGAACTCGATATAAGAAAAAGTCAAATCACTTTTTTACCGCTTTTATTTTTAGCGGAGCTTTTTCCATTTGTTATTTCACACCCGCTGTTTACAATTAAAAATTACACTAAGTAAATTTTAAGAAATAAACAAATCAGTACAGAAACAGGTATTGCCCCGGCGATTTTGGAAAGGGTCTGCCTGATGAAATTTATCGGGAGAATTCAGGTGAAGACCTATACTTAAAATCAGGATGAAAATAAGGCTTGATTTAAGGGCTTTATGAGTTGCATGGTATCATTACTCACACTGCAGGAGAAGTCCTGTCTAAAGCGTTGATTTTGGCTGGCATTAAGAAATTGTAATCCTGTTTGATTCGGAAATTCAGAGTATAACAAGCTTTTGCCTCTTGATGAAGCCATCCCCGGGCCTGATAGGGATCTTGTAGGGACTTTGTTGGGCTTTATTTGGCCTAATGGGTCAAAAAAAGCCGTTTTAGCTCAACAAGAGCCCAAGAAAACCCAAGCAAATCCCCATTTTTGTACCCGATCGTGATTGGGTATAAAAACGCTGTTTAATCCGAAAAAATAATTTCGGTACTCTTGCTGTTTTCAGCCCTAAAAGCATCGAGTTCGGAAACTATCTTTGCTGGAGTCTTAGCTAATATATTCAAATAAGAACAAGCATTTTTTACACTAAGCCCAGCCTGTTATGAGCGCTTTACAAAATCTCCTTTTCTGATTGTGGGTATCGGGAAAAAGATTTTGTCTGTTGATTTAAAAAGCAGGATAATCCCAAATTGTATCAGATGATGTTTAATTGAATCTATTAACGCAATGACTTAATCTCGGTTAATATGATTTTTATATCCGTATCGCCAATGTTCTCTACATAATGTTTGGCACCCTGACCGGCCCATGATGCGGTACCTGTCTTGACCTCTGAAATTTTGGGCTCTCCAGTTTCAGTATATACTTTAACCTTACCGCCAGAAACAACATAGGAAGATCTTGGCGGATGAGTATGCCAAACATCCTTTTCTCCCGGTTTTACTGAATATTCCACCACTCTTACCTGTTCATTTTCCATGAGCACCCTGGCCTGATTCGGAGAAGTTTTTATAATATCCATTTTAAGCGTATCAGTTGCTTTCTGTGTGGAGGCGATGGTGTCTTTTGTGCCATCCTTTAGTTCGTTTGAATCGTGCGTAGCGGACTGGTTACAAGCATATAACACAGTCAAAGGGAACATAAAAAATATAAGTTTTTTCATCTGAATATAAATCGTTTTGTAATAATTAATTAAAAAATTCAACTTTGATATTGGGAAATGAAGATAGGTAATTTCCCTTCCCCCCGCTATTTCCCACTAAACCTTTGGAACCTCCCAGCCATTATAATACCGTGCTTTCATCAATTGATTGGCATCAGCATCAGTAAATTCATTTTTTGCGGCATTCCAGAAGACCTTTTTACCTGTTTTATAAGCAATATTTCCCATTTGAGCATTGATTGCTGCAATACTTCCGGTTTGGATACCACATTTTAACAGGCTGATATCATTCTTTGTTATCGCATCCACAAAATTAATTGCATGAGCTTCATGAGCATTCCTTTCTGGTTTGCGATGAACTACTTCCTCTGTTTTATTAATCCGCTGCCCATCTTTGTTTTCCGTTTCAGGAATAACCTTCCAGCCGCCACGGTTCACTACCAGTGTTGCATTATTTCCTAAAAAGGCAATTCCTTCAGTAGAACCATAATTCCCGCCATCGATGCCTGTGGCATGCTCCCATAGCATATTAAATCCATCATACTCATAAACAGTCTGCAAGGTATCAGGAGTTTCAGAAGCATCATCAGGGTAAGCGAATTTCCCTCCGGAGGCCATGACTGATTTCGGTGCCCGCACACCCATTGCAAATAAGGCAATATCAATTTCATGTACACCCCAGTCAGTCATCAATCCACCGGCATAATCCCAGAACCACCTGAAATTAAAGTGGAATCGATTCTGATTAAAATCCCGCTTTGGAGTAGGACCTAACCACATGGTATAATCAACCCCTGCTGGCGCCGGACTGTCAGCTAATTTAGGGACCGGTTTCATCCAACCCTGGTACGCCCAGCATTTTACCAGCCTGATCTGACCCAGTTTTCCCGACTTGACATAATCAATTGCCTCAGCATATTGAGAACCTGAACGCTGCCATTGTCCCACCTGTACTATTTTGCCATATCGTTGCTGTGCCTTTACCATGATCTGACATTCTTCGATGGTATTGGCTATGGGTTTCTCAACGTATACATGCT
>CAZGWG010000182.1:0-8452 GCA_964529165.1 uncultured Sphingobacterium sp. | reverse complement strand
GGTCATGCTAAAACTAGGCAGGGCTCAGGGTGTGGCCATGGCAGCAGCTTTATCACGTAGCCTTCCTATTTTTGAATATTCCCCAAGAAAAATCAAACAGTCAATTACCGGAAATGGTAATTCCTCCAAAGAACAAGTCGCAGCAATGCTTAAAACCCTTTTAAAATTCACCGAGACTCCTGAATTTCTTGACGCTACAGATGGTTTGGCTGTAGCTGTTTGTCATTCATTTCAGAAGATAAGCAGTGCCGGAAACAAAAAAAACTATTCCGGTTGGGATGCTTTTGCAAAAGATAACCAGAAACGTATTAAATAAAAAAATTTAAAGTTGTTCTTTAATTCGCTCTGCTATTGCTTCCAGCTCTTCGTCGGTAAAAGTTAATTTGGGGCGACTAAAATTCATATCATCCATACTATTAATCGGAATCAGATGAATGTGCGCATGAGGAACTTCCAGCCCAATTACAGAAACACCAATACGCTTGCAAGGTATAGCTTTCTTTAAACCAGCAGCAACGATTTGGGCAAACATCATCAGCCCTACATAGGTTTCACTATCCAGATCAAATATATAATCAACCTCCTTTTTAGGAATAACTAAAACATGACCTTCTGTTAATGGTTTTACATCCAGAAAGGCCAGATATTCTAATGTCTCGGCAACCTTATGTGAAGGAATATCGCCGGCTACTATTTTTGAGAAGATTGATTCCATTTGCTTTGATTTATATCCTTATCTGCTGTTAATTATCTGCTGATTTCAATAATCTCAAACTCTATCTTGCCGGCCGGAACAGCGATTTCAGCTTTATCTCCTACCGACTTGCCCAATAATCCCTGGGCAATAGGAGATTTTACAGAAATTTTACCTGTTTTCAGATCAGCTTCCGACTCAGAGACTAACTGGTAAGTCATTGTCGCCCCATTGTTCATATTCTTGATCTTAACAATAGATAATGCAAGAACTTTGGAAGAGTCCAGCTTTGATTCATCAATCAGACGGGCATTTGCCAAAACATTCGTCAACTTTGAAATTTTTGATTCATGATGCCCCTGTGCTTCTTTTGCAGCATCATATTCAGCATTCTCCGACAAATCGCCTTTATCTCTGGCTTCAGCAATTGCCTTTGAAATCTGCGAACGGCCTTCAGTTTTTAATAAATGAAGCTCTTCTTTAAGTTTTTCTAATCCTTCCCGGGTATAATAAGTTACTTCCGACATATCTCACACATTTTATGATAAACTCTTAAAAACAAACAAGACTATGTCGGCATAAGCCAATATAGTCTTGCTCGTATTAATACGAAGATAATATTTTTGATTTTAGATTTCCAAATTTCTATGATGAAATCCCCCAAGAAGAATCAGTTGAACCTTCAAGCACTTCATTATCAAACTACAAAAGAATTTGCTTTAGTTTTTCTGCAAGCACTTCTGAAATCTTTCGGTACGACTCATGAGTCCAACCGGCCACATGTGGACTTAAAATTACATTCGGACAAACCTTCAATTCATTGAACCACTCCTGTTCTCCTAAAGCCGGGAATTTCTCAACCTCAAGTACATCTAATCCGGCAGCACTTATTTTCCCATTTCGAATTCCATTTAAAACAGCCCTCGTATTTACCACTTCACCTCTTGAAGCATTTAAAAGAAAAATCGGCTTCTTGAAATGAAAAAGATATTCCTCATTACAAAGCTGTCTGGTCTCAAACGTAAGAGGGATATGAAAGCTTAAAATATCTGCTTGTTTAACCACTTGCTCCATGCTGACTTCCTCAGCATAACGGTCTGAAAAACCGGTTCTATACTTATCATAAGCTATCACCTTCACATCAAATCCGGAAAGCTTACGTGCAAGCATTTGCCCGGTATTTCCATAACCTATTATCGCAAAAGTTCTTCCTTTCAGCTCCCATCCCCGGTTACTTTCCCTATCCCATATCCCATTTCGCACTTCATTATCGGCCTTTCTAAGATTGTTAAGAAGTGAAAGCAGCATACCCAGAACATGTTCAGCTACTGCGTCCCGATTCCCTTCGGGTGCATTAATACAACTTATACCTCTGGAACGGGCATAATCCTCATCCACATTATCCATCCCCGCACCGGCTCTGGCAATAAATTTAAGATTCGGTCCGGCATTTATAATCTCCTGGTCTATCTGAAACCTGGTTCGAATTGCTATTCCTGAATAGTTTTTCAGAACCTCAAGAGTTTCCGCCCTGCTAATGAAGGGTAAATCATCACATATATAGCCCAGTTTCTCTGCCTCAACTTTAAATGCAGGATGCAGATGATCTGCAATCAGGATTTTATTACTCATTCTGTATTATTCTCGACGTACTGATCAGGTTCGTCAGTTTAACAAAGTCATCTACACTCAAACGCTCTGCACGAAGATCGAACATTGGATCTTCTGTCATGCTCTCCTTACTGATGAGCGATGACAAAGCATTTCTAAGTGTTTTCCGGCGCTGATTAAATCCTGCTTTTACAACTTGCCAGAACAATTTTTCATCACAATTAAGCTTTTCAACATCATTTCGGGTAAGGCGTATAACCGCCGAAGTAACTTTAGGCGGCGGGTTAAATACTCCGGGTTTCACAGAGAACAAATATTCAATCTTATAATATGCCTGTAGAAAAACACTTAAAATACCATACTCTTTGCTCCCCGGTTTTTCTGCACAACGCTGGGCCACTTCCTTTTGAAACATCCCAACAAGCTCAACTACCTGATTACGATTATCAAGTACCTTGAAAAGTATTTGAGATGAGATATTATAAGGGAAATTACCAATAATCCCGAATTTACCTGGGAATACACCCGCAAAGTCCAATTGTAAGAAATCACCATTGATTAAGCGCTCGCCAAGGCTTGAATATTTCTTTCTCAGAAAGTCATAAGATTCAGTATCAATATCAATCAGATAGGTTTCCAGTTCTTTATTAGCCAGCAGAAAATCAGAAAGAATTCCCATTCCAGGACCAACTTCCAATACCTGATCATATTGCCCCTTCGCCTGAAGACTATTTACTATCTTCTCTGCAATATTTTTGTCGGTTAAAAAATGTTGTCCGAGATGCTTCTTTGCCTTTACTAAACTCATACCTGCTGCATTTGGCGCAAATTACGGAAAAAAGAGGTTCAGGGAATTAACAAATTGGAAAATGAGCAACCCGATAGCTATCCGGGTTAAGCAAATGAATTTGTCGATGAGTTGATTTGTCAATGAGATCGTGCTCCTGTGAAAGGATTTCCAGATCAATGATGATAATCAGTAACGTAAAACTCAGAACCCAATACTTATAACTAATTTGAGTGTTCATTAAAATGGGTATTCCTTTCATTGTCAACTGTCAATTGTCAACTGTCAACTATCAATTACTTCCAACTTAATTGCAGTTTGGGATTAAAGTCTTTATTTTGCGTTAATTATTTTCATAAACGGGCAAGCAGGAATGAGTGATAAAATTAAAATTGGAATTTCTATTGGGGATGTAAATGGTATTGGTCTGGAAGTGATCATCAAAACTCTGATCGATAGTAAAATCATGGACTATTGTACGCCCATAGTTTACGGTCATACAAAAATTGCATCCTTTCATCGTAAGACTATGGATGTGAATGAGTTCAATTTCAATGTAATCAACAGTCCGGAAGAAGCGCATACCAAACGCGCCAACATGATTAATTGCTGGGAAGAAGATGTACGTATCGAATTAGGTGCAAGCACTCCAACAGGAGGAAAATATGCGTTCATATCTCTTGAACGAGCGCTTGATGATTTAATAGCAGGCAAAACAGATGCCATAGTAACTGCACCAATAAATAAGCACAATATCCAAAGTGATGAGTTCAAGTTTGCCGGGCATACAGAATATATTCAGGCTAAGACCAATGCTGAGGACTCCCTGATGTTTCTGGTCAGTGAAGACATTCGTGTCGGTGTGGTTACCGGGCATATTCCGGTAACTGAAGTTGCCGAAAAGATCAGCAAAGAAAAGATTCTTTCAAAACTAACATTGATGAATCAAAGCCTTAAGAAAGATTTCTGGATTCAGAAACCAAAGATTGCTGTTTTGGGTTTAAATCCACACGCCGGAGATGAAGGTCTGATAGGAAAAGAAGAACTTGAGGTCATTACACCTGCCATTGCCGAAGCAAATGCACAGGGAATTTTCGCTTTTGGCCCGTATGCTGCAGATGGATTCTTTGCCGCACATACCTACTCTCAGTTTGACGCTGTACTCGCAATGTATCATGATCAGGGCTTAATACCTTTCAAGCAAATTGCGTTTCATAATGGCGTAAATTTTACCGCAGGTTTACCTGTTGTCAGAACCTCCCCTGACCATGGAACCGGTTATGATATTGCCGGAAAAAATCAGGCATCTGCAAGTTCTTTCAGGGAAGCACTATTTACTGCAATCAAAATTGTTGAACGCAGAAGAGAAAGCTTAGAACTCAGCTCAAATCCCCTGAAACTGAGTAAATTTTCAAAAGACAGAGATTAAAAGGTCTGTAATAAGATAAAGCCTAAGCATTTAGGCCTGCTTATCAACTCATTTTTAAAAAACTGTTAGCAACTAAATAAATTTTCCTAAATTTGCAGGCTCAATTGGCGTGCTTTGAAATCTTTACAGCAATATAGCATTCCGTTTACCGGATTAAAACTTGGAATTCACCATTTCGAATTCGAAGTAGATAATGCTTTTTTTAATGAGTTTGAGTACTCATTAGTTAAAAAAGGCAGGCTGAGTGTAGAACTTGAGCTGGAAAAGCAGGAAACAATGATGATCCTGCATTTTCATATCTCCGGTGAAATGAAATTAGGCTGTGATGTTTGCCTTGCTGATTACCCTTACGCGGTTGAAATTAAGGAAAGGCAGATTGTTAAATTGAATGGAAACGAAGATCTTGAGGATGACACCGAAGAGATCATTGTTTTGAAAAGAAGTGAGACTGAGATCAATATTGCGACACTGATTTATGAATTTATCAATCTGGCAGTACCTTATATCAGTCGTTGTAATGATGAAGGAAACACAGAATGGTGCGATCTTGAAATGATTGCTAAACTTAAGCAACTGGCACCAGGACCGAAAGAAGTGGAAGAAGAAGAAATTGCCGACCCGAGATGGGAGGCATTAAAGAAAATAAAGAAATAATAAATTAATACATAGGAACAAATGGCACATCCAAAACGGAAAATCTCCAAATCAAGAAGAGATAAAAGAAGAACTCACTATAAAGCAGTTGCTCCGGGTTTAACTACCTGTCAAACTACTGGTGCAGTACATTTACCTCACCGTGCTTATACAGTTGACGGAAACTTGTACTACAACGGAAAATTGGTAATTGAAAACACCTCTATTGCCTAAGCTACCTTTCTGATATGAAGATTGGCTTAGATATAATGGGTGGAGATTTTGCTCCCAAAGCGACAGTTTTGGGTGCAATAGAAGCTCAAAAAGCCTTATCGGCAGACCAAAAAATAGTTCTTTTTGGAGACAAAGATCAGGCGCTACCCTTTATAAAGGAAGCCGGAATTGATCCAGATGTTTTTGAATTCGTCCATACCACAGAAATGATCGGCATGGGCGAACATGGAACGAAATCTGTTCTTCAGAAGCCTAACTCAAGTATCAGTCTGGGATTTCACTATCTCAAAGAAGGCAAAATAGATTCTTTTTCATCAGCAGGTAACACCGGCGCTATGTTAGTAGGAGCCATTTTCAGTGTTAAACCTGTTCCCGGTGTAATTCGTCCAGCAGTTGCAACCAATGTTCCTAAATTAAAATCCGGTTTTGGAATAATGTTGGATGTTGGGGCTAATGCCGACTGCAAACCTGAAGTTCTGGCTCAGTTTGGAGTTTTAGGAAGCCTGTATGCCGAACATGTATACGATATTCCGAATCCGAAAGTGGGTTTGATGAATTTGGGAGAAGAAGAAGAAAAGGGCAATGTCCTTACTCAATCCACATTCCCTCTCCTGCAAAAATCAGAAATTAATTTTATAGGCAATATTGAAGGCCGGGATCTGTTTAATGATAAAGCAGACGTTATTGTCTGCGATGGATTTACAGGCAATGTGATGTTGAAATTAGCCGAAACTTTTTATATTCTTACACTCAAAAAAGGATTTAAGGATGAATTCTTTGACCGTTTCAATTATGAACAATATGGAGGTAGTCCCATTTTAGGCGTGAATGCCCCTGTTCTGATTGGCCATGGCATCTCAAGTCCGGAAGCAATTAAAAATATGGTACTTTTATCCCGAACCATGATCGAAAGTCAGTTCGTTGATAAAATCAAAGAAGCTTTTAAATAAAATTTCCTATCTATCATGTCTAAAGTTCATGCTGCAATAACAGCCGTTAATGCTTACGTTCCCGAGTATATTCTTACCAATAAGGAACTGGAAGGCATGGTTGAAACCAATGATGAATGGATTACCAGTCGTACTGGTATTAAGGAGCGCAGAATTCTGAAAGGAAACCTCGGAACCTCTGATATGGCTACCCATGCGGTAAACGGCTTGCTCAAGAAGCGGGGAATCAGTGCTGCAGAGATCGACCTTATTATTTTCTGTACCACTACTCCCGACATGGTATTTCCAGCCTCGGCAAATATCCTGGCCCACAAAATCGGTGCTGTCAATGCCTGGGGTTATGATCTGAATGCTGCATGTTCGGGTTTTTTATATGGCCTGACAACCGGTGCCCAGTTCATTGAAAGTGGTAAACATCAAAAAGTTCTGGTAGTTGGAGGCGATAAAATGTCGTCCATCATTAATTATAAAGACCGTAAAAGTTGTATTATTTTTGGTGATGGCTGCGGTGCCGCTTTACTTGAACCAAATACAGAAGGTTTCGGAATAATCGATTCTATTCTTAAAAGTGATGGTTCAGGTGGTCCGTATCTATGTCAGAAAGCCGGCGGATCGCTAAGACCAGCCAGCCATGAAACAGTTGACAACGATGAACATTTCTTATACCAGGAGGGACAAGCAGTTTTTAAATTTGCCGTAACAAACATGGCCGATGTTGCTGCTGAGATCATGGAAAAAAATAAGCTTAATTCAGATGATGTTGACTGGTTAGTCCCACATCAGGCAAATAAGAGAATCATTGATGCCACCAGCAGTCGCTGCGGTATTGCCCCCGAAAAGGTGATGATCAATATCGAAAAATACGGCAATACAACAAATGGAACTATTCCCTTATGTTTGTGGGAATGGGAAAGTAAACTCAAAAAGGGTGATAACCTGATCCTTGCCGCTTTTGGTGGCGGATTCACATGGGGTTCATTGTACCTGAAATGGGCATACTAAAAAGTAAATCAAAATCGTTTCTTAATTTTTTTATTATAATTTTAAATTAAAATCGTCCACATAAACTAAACAAAATGGATATTAAACAAATTCAGGAGCTTATTAAATTTGTTTCCAGATCTGGAGTAAATGAAGTTTCTATTGAGCAGGAAGATTTTAAAATTACCATAAAAACAAACCAGCCTCCTACCTATCAGGTTCAGGCTCCACAGCAAATACAGGCCACAACTGCACCTGCCGTTGTAACAACTCAGGCACCTGCGGCAGAAATTAAGCCGGCTGCTGCTCCTGCCAAGGAAGATAATTCAAACTATTTAACCATTAAGTCTCCAATGATTGGCACATTCTATCGGTCTTCCAGTCCTGATAAGCCACTATTTGTAAATGTTGGAGATGAAATAAAAGCCGGACAAATAGTTTGCATCATTGAAGCAATGAAGCTTTTTAACGAAATCGAATCTGAAATTTCAGGCCGTATCGTAAAAGTGCTGGTAGATAATGCAAGCCCTGTAGAGTACGATCAACCATTATTTTTAGTGGAACCTATTTAATTTGAAGATTAACAATTTGAAGATTTGAAGATTAATTGTAATTCTTCATTTTCAAGTTATCAAATTTTCAAATTCCCAAATTAAAACAACATGTTTAAAAAAATACTAATTGCAAATCGTGGTGAAATAGCTCTTCGGATTATCCGTACCTGTAAGGAAATGGGAGTGAAAACCGTAGCTGTTTATTCAACTGCCGACCGCCATAGTTTACATGTACGGTTTGCCGATGAAGCAGTTTGTATTGGCCCTCCGGCAAGTAAAGACTCTTATCTCAATATCCCTAATATTATCTCTGCAGCAGAATTAACGAACGCAGATGCTATCCATCCGGGATATGGATTTTTGTCTGAGAACGCAAAATTTTCTGCAATCTGCCATGAATATGGCATTAAATTCATCGGAGCCACAGCCGAACAAATCAATGGCATGGGGGATAAAGCATCGGCAAAAGAAACAATGAAAAAAGCCGGTGTTCCAACAATTCCTGGTTCTGAAGGTTTATTAACCGATGTTAAAGAGGGTATCAAAATTGCAAACGAAATTGGTTATCCTGTTATCCTG
>CAZGWG010000181.1:0-8560 GCA_964529165.1 uncultured Sphingobacterium sp. | reverse complement strand
CTTTAATAATTTATTGAGAAAGGCGGGTAATCATGCTGATTGATATTAATGCTTTTGTTGGTCACTGGCCATACCGGAACTTAAGAGGGAATAATCTTAAAGACCTGCTGAAACGCATGAATACCTATGGGGTGGATAAGACAATTGTATCCAATCTGAATGGTATTTTTTATGTGGATGGGCAGATCGCAAATGAAGAGCTATTCGCAGAACTGAATTCAGATCCCTCATTTAAAGATCGCTTTATTCTGTTTGCTACCATTAATCCCATTCTACCATGGTGGAGGGATGCCCTGGAAACCTGTCATAAAGAGTTTGGAATGAAAGGAATACGTATATTTCCACACTATCATCATTACAAACTGACAGATGAAGCCTGTGTTGAACTGGTCAAAGCTGCCAGAGATCTGGGTATGCCGGTTTCTATTCCACTCCGAATGACTGATTTAAGAGAAAGGTCGTGGCTGGATGTGGATAAGGCGATTAGCTATAATGATATTGCAGCATTGGTCAGTAAAGTGCCTGATGCAAAATATATGATTCTTGAAGCCAGAATTACTGACGGACAGGAGCCTACAACTGCAGCGTCTGTTAAAATACTTAAAGATGCAGATGTTCTTTTTGATACCTCAAGAGGCAGCGGAGTAGTGGTAAAAGGACCTAACAGTGAAAGCCTGACTTATTTGCTTGAGAACTTTGGTGCAGATAAGCTGGCTTTCGGGACAGAAACTCCTTTTGTGGATTATACTTCTCCCTTTTTAAGGCTCGGAGTTTTTAAAGCAATTAATGAGAATGAAAAACAAAAAGTATGGTCGGGAAATGTCCTGAGGATGCTTGACTATAAAAAAATTTAATGTACCACACGTTCCGTAATGGCGGGAATTAAAGCAAACCTCCCACATAAATGGGACCTTTTAAAACAAATGTTATACAAATGAAGAGACAATTTCTTTTACAGCTTGCAGCAATTTGCATGATTTTTAATTTTGCCTATGCTCAGAATCCGGTTGGTCGAACCCCTTACACCTTATTTAATGATTTTGAAACCGGCGAACTATTCGGGTGGGAAACCTATCCCTACGCTCAGGATATAGCCTTTGATGCGCTTTATTTTGCAGTAAAATCACCTACTTATAAGGATAGTAAATATGCACTTGCCCGTCCTTTTAAGGCTCATGATGTTAATGAATTGTACCAGGGATTTACCAAACGCCTGAATTTATATACTGTAGCCGACAGCAGGGTAAAAGCGGCTGTTTATTTTCAGAGCGACCGTAATGCAGAGTCTCTTGAGCTTTCATTAGGTACTTTTGAAGGCAAGCGCTATTTCCATAAGATCAATAATCCAAAGGCAAATACCTGGCTGGAACTGGATCTTCCAATCTCAGCCTTTAAACTTGATGGCAAATCGCTTGGAGCTAATGAACATATTCAGGTTATCACGCTGAAGGGTACTTATCCGATAGTGAATTACCTGTACACTTATACCATCCTGATGGATGATTTCAGTATTAATGGAGAGCGTGACAGGCAATTTATTGCTACTTCACCGGCTTCTACCAATCTGGATATGTTCGATGTGACGATTTTAAATAAGCACTTTTTCTATGGCGATAATATCAGCCTGAAAGTTGCACCGGAAGGAAACATAGGCCTTAAGCAGGTTAAAGGAACTTTGGTAGACAGCAAAGGAAAAATCGTTAAGGATAATATCGTATTCAGCCGCAGTGGAAATGAATGGGTAAATTCAGCGATTTATAAGTTGACTGAAAAGGATGAACGTGGCCAATGGGAAATCAGGTTGAAAGGTGGAGATGAGCAGGGAGGAGAAGTAAGCTGGGCTATACGTTTCCTTATGCCTGGCAAACAGATAAACGGTCATCCAAGGTTATATTTCTCGGCAGAGGAGCTTAAAAACCGTCTGGCAAATGAAAAATCACCGGTTGCTCAAAAGATTCTTGACAATGCTCTGGCTCATAAAGATTTCATGAATGTGAATGTGGATGAAATTAATGAAGGCCTGGATATGACTGCTGAAAATCTCGTAGGTGGTCCGCATTCAAAAACTTCAGTTGGTTTCAATTCTTATGCCTTATGGAATAATCCGAATTCTACGCTTGGTAAGGTAATTGAAGAAGGAAGTTTCCAGTATACTTTTAAGGGTGATCGTGCAGCTGGCGAGCAAGCTAAAAAGGCATTACTTAAACTTTGTTCGTTTAAAAAATGGAATGCGGACTGGATGCTTGAGCGTAAGTTCTGGACTTATTATCCGGTGGGTTATACAATCAAACCTGTGGCTTATGGTTATGATATGCTTTACGATCTGTTATCTGATTCGGAGCGTGCTTTCGTACGTACTGCTATTATGGAAAAAGGTTTGAAAATGTTCCACCGCGATATGGTTGAAATGAACCGTATGCCTTCTAACCAAACCAATCATATTGCAGTACTGGCTGGTGGTATGGGCTTAGCGGCAACTGCTATTTATGGAGATGATCCTTCGAACCCGAATCTTGAGCCATATATTTCCGGTATCCTGACTAAGACAAAAACTTTTATCGATCGTACTTATTATGAAGATGGAAGTTATGGTGAGCCAAAAAGTGGCTATATGAATATGGCAAGCAGGGATATGGGTGAATTGTTGCCTGCTCTGGAGCGTAATTTCGGTGTCGATTATTCTACAACTACCAGTTTTAAAGATTTCTACAAATACCTCATACAGGCGAGCTATTCAAATGGTTTGATGCAGGATTATGGTGATGGAGGTGGTGCAAAAGGATCAAAAGTAGATCTTGGCGGACAGATTCATTCGTGGTGGTTGGTTAAGCGGACTAAAAATCCAATCCTGTATAGTTATGTAAAACCATTCTGGGAATCAGGAAAAGGTGGTTACCTGAGTTATATCTGGTACAGAGATGATATCACACCAGTATCAAGAGAGACATTAGCTCCTTCAAAATTCTTTACAGCACAGGGAATGGTTATGCGTTCCGGCTGGGATGACGCATCCATGGTATTGAGTACCCGGGTAGGACCTAACTCCAATCACTATCATTATGATCAGGGAAGTTTCCAGATCATGAAAAATGGTGAAACTTTGCTTACGGATCCTGCTTATGGACCTTTGGGATATTATGCGAATCTGGAGTATTTGAGTTATAGCGTACAGGCTATTGCTCACAACGTCATGCTGGTCGATCATGATCCTGAAAGTCAGGCTCCTGCTCATTACGATAATGGAATCAAAGCCCTTACCGAATGGCCAAGAGTACAGCATTTATTTAATGGTAAAGATGCTGATGGAATTGAAAGTGAGCTGAGTTCAGTGTATAAGGGTAAACTTGAGAAGTATTCACGTACTTTACTTTACACCAAGACAGGTCCTGTTTTCTTGTTTGATGAAGTGAAAAGTAAATCGCCAAAAGGCCATGTTTACGACTGGTTGTTTCATGCGCCTCCGGGTGAGAACAATCAGACCGCAATCAGTTATGATAAAGGACGTATGATTATTGACCGTCCAAATGCTAAATTGACGATGGATGTGGTGAGTCCGGAGATCGTTGCATCTAAGATTTATGATAAGAGTGCAGGTATCGGTAAAAACTTTTATGAGTCATTTCTGGATCTGGCAAGTAAGCCGGATCTGAATCAGGTTAATTTCCTGGCAGTTATTTTACCGGAGTCTAAACCAGCTTCAGGTCCTGCTCCGGTTACCACTAAACTGGAAGCTCCGGGATGGATCGGTGCAAAAATGGTGCATGCTAATGGTTCTGATATAGGTTTCTTTAGAACAGGAACAGAAAATGGTGTTGCAGAAGGTTTTACAACTGATGCGAAGCGATTTACTGCCAGTTATGATAAATCGGGTGCCCTGCAGAAAATTTACTATGAAGGAACTGCTATATCAGGCAAGGGATTAGGATTAAACACTGATGCCGGAACCAGAGGTACAGTTGCTTTAGTTTCTACAGGAATAGAAGCCGAAATTAAATCATGGAAAGGCTGTTCGGTGAAAATGCTGGTTTCAGGAAAACCATCTTCGGTACTTGTTGGCGGTCAGTCGGTTAAAGACTGGACCTATGATGCGGCTTCAAAAACCGTTTCTGTGAAATTACCGGGTGGAACAGTTGCTTTAAAAATCAATAAATAAGTTTTTTTCTGTCTAACAGAAAGCTGTATTCCTTCAATTTTAAATATTCCGGATCTTCATCTAAAGATGGAGGTCCGGAATTTTGTACAGTAGGTTCGTGTTAATTTTTTGGTTTTTCGACCCCGAAAGGACGATGTCATTGATTTAGGGTATTTTTCAATCTTGTTGATTGTAATCCAGATTGGAATTTTTTATTGTGACCCTGAAGGGGGCACAATAACTTGACCCGGACACTGATTTAATATTTAGTTAATTCCTGTTTTACAAATTATGGCTATAAAACCTATTTTCAGAATTGTCTTGATTTCAATAGCAAGTTTTGCCGGAATCATGGATGCTTTTTCTGCAGATTTTAGAGATTCTTACACAAAGGGATCGATTCAAGCAGATACTCTTAAATCCAAAGCCGAGAACTGGACTGCCGCCGAATTATGGGCACAATCTATCTCTCAAAATCTGAAATTAAAGGGTGATGCAATTGTAATTGAAGGAAATATTCTTGTAGAAGACGATGCTGCGGGTATCGGTTCAATACGTGAACGTACCTGGGATACAATTTCTACAGGGACAGTTTTCAGGAAATATCTGAACATTGCCCAGAAACCATTAAATGATGCGGTAATAGCGATGATGCTATATCCTGTGGCCCCTACAGAACCTTTGAATGGGGCTAAACTTGAGTTCAGGGTCAATGGAAGGGCGCCGATCATATATGAAATTCGTCATTTCTGGACCTCGGTTCCGGTACCAGCTAATTACCTGAAAGCCGGAGAAAATGTAATTGAGGTTAAAGTTCAGGGGAATCAGAATAAGTTCCGGGTTCCGGTTGCCTTACATTCAAACTTTAAATATGGTTCCAAAGAAAGTCCTCCCAGGATTTCCCGAAGTGAACGCAGTACAAACAATGGTAAATCATGGACTAAACTTCGCATAGGCGCACCTGAAAATACCGGGGCAGAATATCCAATCCGTCTTAAATTACAGGAATTCAATGAACGGGCCTGGCTTCAGACTCCGGTAATCAATCTGGCTGAGTCTGGAACATTATTATTCCCGGCCAGAATTGATTATGCAGACATTGTTCTTGATACGCTGCAAACCCGGGGAAGTAAATGGCAGGTCAGAATACGGGGTGGCAATAAACATCAGCCTGAATCGGGCGACTGGAGCGATTGGAAATTACTTAATGGCAGCGTTCTTAACGCTGAATTAAAGAAGCGTTTTATTCAGCTTGAATTTAGTTTTGAGCAAAATGCCGGACAGCTTTCACCTGAATTAAAGGGGCTGCAGGTTAATAGTCGATGGCAGGATGAAAATCCTGATTTGAGGAAAAGGATACTGATAGCTGATTTGATCAATAAGCCCATAAGTCGCAGTTCCTTTGATTTTGAATACGAGGACCCTGGCATTACCGAATTGCAGGATTATCGAAAGAAATTTGAACTGGATAAAGTTGTTGCCGGGAGTCTGACAGAGTGGGAGAAAATCAGAAAGCTCAGAGGCTGGGTAGCGCGAAGCTGGGACTGGTATCTTCCGAATTCAAATATGCAGGATTTGATTGTCTGGAATGCATCCGAAATCCTGGAGGTTAAAAACAAGCTTGGAGATACTCAGAAAATAGGGGGAAATTGCCTGCATTATGCGATTGTGCTGGCTCAGGCATGTCAGAGTTTTGGGATACCTGCCCGTATTGTCAGTACCAATTTTTCGATCTGGGGTGGACATGAATTAGTTGAAGTATGGTCCAGAGAATACGAAAAATGGATTATGGTTGATCCGAATTTTGATACCATGTTTTATAATCGTAAAACTGGTATTCCACAGAACACTCTGGAGCTGCACCAATTGTTCCTGAGTACTTATTACCCGGGTCATGAAATTATTGATCGGGATCAATGGTCGTTTGAAGACAGAGACCGGCGTTCTGAAAAGGTAAACCCCGATTTATTGCCAATCAATATGGAAGTAGGAGGTAATGCCTATTCAGGCAAGATCAGAGAGGATTATGTTTGGTGGAAAGTAAGCTTTGAGAAATCGAATCCGGGTTATTCGGGTGGCTATGGCTTTTTCAATACAGCAGAAGTTCGCTGGCTCCCAAGAAATAACTGGTTGAGCAAAGCAGAACCAAATCCAATCACTCATGGCCGTACACACTGGGGCTGGGATGGTTATTATATCTGGACTGACTCACAGACCCCGGAAACTCCAGAACACAGGAATTATGTTCGCCGCGAATCTGATATGTACGGAAAACTTTATACAGTTGATTTAAGCGCCGAAGCAGCGGAGCAGAATCAATTGAAGATCAATCTGGCGACCATAAGTCCGGCATTCAGCCATTTTGAAATCTTTGACAATAGTAGGAAAAAGGAGCTAAAAGGAACAACTTTTGTATTGAATCTTGTACCGGGAATTAATTTGCTGGAAGTCAGGACTGTTGATAAGCTTGGGAATAAAGGAGGGATAAGCAGCTTAAAGGTAAATTATATCCCCGATATAAATCATTAAGCTTGAAATAGCCTGTTATAAGTTTAGTGTTAATAAGAAAATTAGTACTTAATTTAGTTTGATTACAACAATTTTTATACTTTCATGATTTGAAACTTTTAGCTCCTTCTTGATTTGACATCAGTTTTTGAGATGTAGGAGTTTGAAATGATTTATGATTTGTTCAATTTATGAACAGGAATTCGTTATTGAATTCATCTGATTTTATTTTTTACTAGATTTAGCTTTATTTGCAGATTTTCGTTTTACTTTAAATGCTGCTTTTTAATAAGGTCTAAAAGTATCGCAATACCAGGATAACTGGATTATTCTTTTGCAGGACTTCAATATGCTAACAGGAAAAGTACATACAAATCAGGACACTTTGCTTTTAATTAAATTGAGTGAAGGCTGCAGCCATGCGTTTGACGAATTGTACGAAAAGTACTGGAGTCATGTGTTTGATGAAGCTTACAAAAGACTTGGTAACCGTGATCAGGCTAAAGATATAGCACAGGAGGTATTCACTTCCATGTGGACAAGAGGTACCGAAACTCAGATAGAAAATCTTCCCGCCTGGCTTTATAGGGTTACCAAGAATCAGGTTTACAAACAAATGCAAAAGCAGGAACGTTTTGTCCCTATACCCGATCTGCTGGCAGAGCTGGAAGGACATGATGGCTGGGCTGATACCACATTGGTGGCTAAGGAGTTGCTGAGAGCCTATGAAGCCCTAATAGCATCCCTGCCTGATCAGCAGCGTATTATATTCAGAATGCGCTATCAGGATGAACTTTCACCCGATGAAATTGCAATGAAACTTAATCTTTCGCCTAAAACTATCCGCAATCATTTGGGCCGGGCAATTTTAAAATTGAAAACAACAATTCTGTTAATTCAGTTGTTAGCTATCCTTTCAGATAAGTAAGGAGGATCATAAATCATTGGTCTGAAAATTTATTTTCAATCCGGCTGGGCAAAAACTACATTTTTTGACACATGTATTTAAAAGGGATACATGGATCAGCTTCAAAAGGATCATTTTCTAAAAATTCTTGAAAAATATCAGGCGGGAACTGCTTCAAAAGAAGAGATTGAGTTTCTGGATGCTTATTATGAGGCATTTGGGCAGCGCGAAAATTATACAGAAAGTCTGAATGAGGATAAATTCCTGATGTTAAAGAATGATTTAAAAAGCGCTGTCTTGTCATCCATTCTTTCAGATCAGATTAATAATATCCGATCCTTGAGCAGGAAAATTATTCGTTGGTCAGCAGCTGCTGCTGCGGTAGTTATACTGGCTAGTTCCGGACTATTTTATTATTCTCAAATGAGAACAGAAAACCAAAGTCAAATGGTTGAACTTGACACGGGAATTGATATTTCTCCCGGTGGAAATAAAGCGATACTTACCCTGGCAAATGGTAAAAAGATTAGTTTAACTGACGCGGTTAACGGGGTATTGGCTGAGCAATCGGGTGTGCAGATTACCAAAACAGCAGATGGGCAGATTATTTATACAGTACTAAGTGACCCTCTTCCATTTGCGGACGGCAAGGTTCAATTTAATACGATAGAAACACCAAAGGGCGGACAGTACCAGCTTGTTTTACCTGATGGTTCAAAGGTGTGGATCAATGCTGATTCGAAAATGACCTATCCTTCCACTTTTGCGGTACATAAGGAACGGCGAGTTAAAATGGAAGGAGAGGCTTATTTTGAAGTCTCCAAAAACAAAAACAATCCTTTTATTGTAGAGACAGTTAATCAGGAAATAGAAGTTTTAGGAACTCAATTTAATGTCAATTCTTATAAAGATGAATCGGCAGTAAAGACAACTCTCTTAGAAGGTAGCGTAAAAATTCGGAGAAATAATGGCATGAATAATATTTTGGAACCAGGCCAGCAGGCTGTTTTAAC
>CAZGWG010000180.1:0-8566 GCA_964529165.1 uncultured Sphingobacterium sp. | reverse complement strand
CCGGTGGTTTGGTGAAATTTTCCTTTTTCATAGTACATGTGATAAACAGAGCTGAAGCTGATTTTAGGATGCCCGTCCGTAAACAGAAAATGGATTTTTGATTGATTATCTGAAACGATCTTTAAGTAGTTAACTTTTGTATACTCTTTTTGACTATCCAGGTAGATTCTTGCATCACTCCAGGTTTCCCCTAAATCATCACTGTAAGCATAATTTTGTGTCCAGTATACCGGCATCGGATCATTTGGAATTTTCTTGCTTCTATTTCTGAAGAACATGTAAATGCGATTGTTTTCTCCTGATAACATTACAGGATGGGAATAAGTGATCAATTCATCTTTTAAACCAAAAGAAAGGATCCGTTCTTCTTCCCAGGAGCTAATATCTTCTGCATTCCTGCTTTTACGCATGAAAAATTTACCGTTGTGTTCTGTATAAAAGGTCAAAAGTTTGCCATCCGGCAGAAAGAGTATTGTTGGTACATTATGATCATCAATCTGCAATTTTTCATGGAGAACGAATGTTTCAATCGCTTTACTTTTTTCATCCCTGGAATTAATCATTACATCGCCTTTGCTGTTTATATAGGCATAATAGATCTTTTCCTGAATACCTTTATGATAAACAGCCCTTGGATCTGCAAACCAGCACCAGGCAGCGTCTTTCGCTACCAATTTATATGCTGAGCTGGTTAGCTGGGCATACGTGTTAAAAGAAGAAAAACATCCCAGTATAATAAAAAACGCTAATCTGATTTTTGATGTTCTTGTAAGTATTTTCATTTAAAAAATATTTAATCGTAATTCAGTCTGATTATTTATATCACTCCTGGTTTTTTGATTTCCGGATATTATAAAACCATCAGCATCAGTTGAGCGTTTTCCAATTATCAATGAACCTTGTTAAGGTAAATATAAAATAAAACCTAATAATCCTTTACGAATACCTATCAATGAGAATATGTTGGCCATCTAGGATAAATTCAATCGGAATCACAGTAAATCAGATTGATGTGGAGGGCATTGTAAGAGTTTCCATCGATTAAAAAAATTGATTTTTTAGCCCAACATTAATTATTAAACTCATCAGATGACTTGAATAGCTGTTGTATAGTTTTCCATCGATTACGAAAATGATTTTTCAGTACAAAAGTAAACCGTTATTGTACAGTTTAAGACACCACACTGGTAGTATCATTTAATAGGCTCCAGCTTTAGCTGGGGCTAATAAGTTTGCTCGTTTTCGGGCCTGTCCGAACGGAGTTCATCCGGGCGGGCTTCAGCCCAACATTCAGCAAGCTATTAGGAAAATTACATGGGGATTTAGTCCGATAGTTGGAACTTCTCAACTGTCAGGAGAGTTTCCATCGATTGCAAAAAATGATTTTTTAGCATGATATTAATTATTAAACTTCTCGGATGACTTGGAGTCATTCGAGAAGTTTATTGGCAGTTATACAGTTTAAAACAAAGATATATAACACAAAATAATAGGAATATGATGGCTACTCGCAGGGAAGCTTAATACGGATTAGCTTAAAATAATTAATTTAACCGATCTGTTTAAGTGTAGTTATTGAATTGTAGGCTCTTATTTTAGAAGTAGCCAAATTGTTCAGATGTAAACTGAGCGCTTCTGTCATCTCAGTATAATAAGTTTTATTTTCCTCATTGCTATATTTCCACATTCAAGATACATTGTTACTTTTGCTAACACCGTTAGGGAAACGATATGGGAATAACAGAACGCAGGCAGCGGCAGAAGGATGAGGTGAAGAATGATATTATATGCACCGCATGGCAAATGGTTATGAAAGATGGCTGGCAGGCGCTGTCTATTCGTAAAATAGCCGAAGCGATAGAATATAGTGTGCCGGTAATTTATGACCATTTTGAGAATAAGGAAGCCATCTTGCTAGAGTTTAGCAAAACGGGTTTTAAGAAATTGTCTGATAAGATACTGGAAGCAAAAAATCAGCATACTGACCCTGCTGAACAGATCAGGGCTATGGCAGATGCCTACTGGGATTTTGCTTTAAATAATACAGAGCACTACCAGTTGATGTTCGGTATAGGTATGGCCTGCTGCGAAATTTCCAAAGCAATGCCTGAACAGGAAAAATTCAGAAGTCTGGTAATGGAACCAATCGAAGCGCTTATTGGTAAGAGTAAACGCAGTGATCTGAATGCCTGCCTGAAGTATCATACCTTCTGGTCGGTTATGCACGGACTGATCTCGATAAAAATCATTGGCAATGCAGCCATTGACGCTGAGTTGAATAAACTTGTTCTGGACGATGCCATTGCCGGATTTATTAAAAACCTTGCCTAGCCCTTTTTTTTTCTCCTTATATCTAACAGTGTTAGTAAAAATATCAATGTTAATAACTATGCTAAATACCAAATCAATGACAACTATGAATAAAACCAACAAGTTAAGCCTGATACTATGGGCGATTATAATGCTAAGTGTTTATAGCAGTTGCACTTTATCATCTGCAAATAACGAGATGCCTCCACCGGCAACGGCCGAATATCCTGTTATCAATGTCAGCTCACGTGAAGTGACTACCTATTCAGAATTTACAGCCTCTATAGAAGGAAGTCGTGATATTGAGATCCGTTCGCAGGTAGATGGATATATATCAGCTATTCATGTTGACGAAGGTGATTACGTCAATAAGGGGCAGTCATTATTCAAGATCGATGCAAGACCATTTACTGAGCAACTGAATACAGCCAATGCGATGCTGCTATCGGCAAAAGCAGCGCTTGAGAATGCTACTATTAACGTAAATAAACTTAGTCCTCTCGTTCAAAATAATATTGTTTCTGATGTTCAGTTAAAATCGGCAAAGGCGTCTTATGATGCGGCTCTGGCCATGGTTGCTCAGGCGCAATCACAGGTTCAAACCGCAAAGATTAATCTCGGATTTACGACAATTAAAGCTCCTGCAAGCGGCTATGTAGGGGGGATTCCCTATAAAACTGGAAGTCTCGTGGGCAGAACTCAAGCGGAAGCATTGACTGTATTGTCGGAGAATAAATCAGTATATGCATATTTCACAATGAGTGAAATTGATTTTATCAATTTTAAAACTGAATATTCCGGCAGCACAATACAGGATAAGATAAAAAGCCTCCCTGAGGTTGAGCTGGTACTGGCAGACAATACCATTTATCCTTTGAAGGGTCGTGTGGAACTTGCGCAGGGCAGCTTTGATAAAACCAGTGGCACCATTAGTTTCAGAGCGATCTTTAGCAATGAGGCAGGTTTGCTTCGTTCGGGTAATACCGGTAAGATCAGGATACCCAATCTGAATACCACTACCTTACTTGTACCTCAACAAGCTACTTTCGAGCTTCAGGATAAGATATTTGCCTATTCACTCGGTGACAGTAATAAAGTCATTGGTAAACCAATAACGGTTACAGGAACTTCCGGACGTTTTTACATGGTTTCAAATGGCCTGAAAGATGGCGACCAGATTGTTTATGAAGGTATAGGCCGGCTTGCCGATGGAATGATTATTAAACCCAAACTAATCTCTACTGACAGCTTGTTAAAAGCAGATTCTTTCTAAGAAAAATAACCCATAAAAAAAAATAACTGCCTCTTAAAATAGGTTTAGGAGGCTTAATACCATTCTCATGCTTAAACTATTTATTGAAAGACCAGTTCTTTCAACCGTGATATCCATCATTTTAGTGCTTCTGGGTATTATTTCACTGATGAGTCTGCCGGTTACTCAGTTCCCGGATATTGCACCGCCGACTGTACAGGTAACGGCATCCTATCCCGGTGCGAGTGCCGAGGTTGTAGCACGCTCAGTTGCAACGCCAATTGAAGAAGCCGTAAACGGAGTGGAGAACATGACGTACATGACTTCCAACTCCAGTAATGATGGCTCTATGACGCTGAACGTATATTTCAGACAAGGAACAGATCCAAACATTGCTGCGGTCAATGTTCAGAACCGTGTAACAAAGGCCCTGAGCCAGATTCCGCAGGAAGCGGTACAAACGGGAGTGTCGACCCAGAAGGTACAAAACAGTATCATTATGTTTGTTGCGCTGGCCAGTAAAGACACGTCCTACAACGAGACCTTTCTTCAGAACTATATTAAAATTAATCTGGTTCCACAGTTACAACGAATTCCGGGTGTGGGACAGGCGCAGGCATTTGGGGCTCATGAATACTCCATGCGGATTTGGTTAAAGCCTGACCGACTGAACTCCTATAAGCTCTCACCACAGGAAATTACCAACGCAATAAAAGACCAGAGTTTAGAAGTGGCCCCTGGCAGGCTTGGTGAAAGTAGCAGGGAAGTGTTTGAATATATATTGAAATATAAGGGAAAACTGAATCAGGTAAAAGATTATGAAAATATAATTATTAAAGCCAATGCTGACGGATCAACCGTTCAGTTGAAAGATGTTGCACGTGTGGAATTTGGCTCGTATACCTATGCTTCAAACAGCGTGTTAAATGGTGGTCCTACTTCAGGGGTAGCTATCTTCCAGACTGCAGGTTCTAATGCAAATGATATTCTGACTGAGGCTGAACGTCAGATCAAGGAGTTTGCCCTTACCTTACCCGCAGGAGTTGAGCCGGTGATTATGTACAATTCCAAAGAGTTTCTGGATGCTTCAATCACTCAGGTGAAACATACCTTGCTGGAAGCCTTTATACTGGTTTTTATTGTTGTATTTCTATTTCTGCAGGATTTTCGTTCTACCCTTATCCCGGCGATCGCTGTTCCTGTAGCCATTATTGGTACATTCTTTTTTATGAATTTATTCGGTTTCAGTGTTAACCTGCTAACCTTATTTGCACTGGTACTGGCAATAGGGATTGTAGTAGATGATGCCATTGTAGTAGTTGAGGCCGTCCATACCAAAATGGAAAGGACGAATCTGAATGCAAAAGATGCGACGATCGAATCGATGAGTGAAATATCGGGGGCAATAGTTTCCATCACCCTGGTGATGTCGGCGGTTTTCATTCCGGTCGGGTTTATGCAGGGGCCTGCTGGAGTATTTTACCGGCAGTTTGCCTTTACTCTATCTATTGCCATTCTGATCTCTGCGGTGAACGCACTGACCCTAAGTCCGGCTTTGTGTGCTTTGTTTCTGAAAAATCCTCATGCAGATGCTGATGGAGCCCATCCGCCGAAGAAATTTGCTGGACGCTTTTTTGACGCATTTAATACTGCGTTCAATGCGATGACGAACAAGTATATCCGTTCAATACAATTCCTGATCAGGCGTAAATGGGTAGCCCTTTCGGGCTTAGCTTTAGTGTCCGCCATTACCTTTGTGATGATACAGCGGACTCCGACTGGTTTCATACCTACAGAAGATCAGGGCTTTTTATTATATGCTGTAAATACTCCTCCGGGCAGTTCGCTGGAGCAAACACGTCGTGTGATGAAAGACATTGATAATATAGTAAAGAGTGAACCCATCAACAAGAATCATTACCAGGTAGAGGGGCTGAACTTTATTTCCAATGCCAATGCATCATCGTATGGGGCTGGCTTTATCAGGATGAAGGCAGAGAATGACCGGGGACCTGTTAAAGATCTCAATCAGATTACAGCAATGATGACACAAAAAGTTGCCGACAAGGTAAAAGGTGGTAGCGCATTTTTCTTCACTTTCCCTACTATTCAGGGCTTTGGAAATGTGAGTGGTTTTGAATTTATGCTACAGGATAAGACCAGCGGTACTATGGGTAAACTGGATTCGACCACCAAAGCATTTTTAGGAGCCCTGATGCAGAAAAAGGAAATTGCCTATGCATTTACCACATTTGCAGCAGGTAATCCTCAATATCAGTTGGATGTAGACAATGCCAGAGCAAGACAGATGGGGGTGCAGGTGAGCGACTTGCTTCAAACGCTGCAGATTTATTATGGCAGCAGTTTTGTTGGTGATTTTAACCGCTTCGGAAAATACTACCGCGTAATGGTACAGTCAGATGCGAAGTACCGGGATAATCCCAAATCCCTGAATGAAATTTTTGTAAAAAATGCACACGGGGAAATGGTTCCTGCAAACGCATTGGTTACACTAAAAAGGGTTTACGGACCTGAGACTGTTACTCGTAATAACCTGTTTAATGCTGTTACGATCAATGGTGTTCCTAAACCCGGCTACAGTACGGGTGATGCCATCAGGGCGATCCAGGAAACGGCTAAAGAAAATCTGCCGCGTGGTTATACTTATGAGTGGACCGGGATGACCCGGGAAGAGATAAATTCAGGGTCTCAGGTACTTCTGATCTTCCTGATGAGTATGATATTTGTTTATTTTCTCCTGGCAGCCCAATATGAGAGCTATATCCTGCCATTTGCAATTATTTTAACGATACCACTTGGAATCTTCGGTGTGATGCTCTTCATCAATATGCTGGGTATTGATAATAACATTTATGTACAAGTCTGTTTGATTATGCTTATCGGGCTGCTTGCCAAAAATGCCATTCTGATTGTAGAATATGCTGTACAGCGTCGCAAGGCCGGTATGGATCTTGTAGCGGCAGCGATAGAAGCCTCAAAACTGAGGCTACGCCCTATACTCATGACCTCCTTTGCATTTATTGTTGGGTTGATCCCTTTGATGCAGGCAAAAGGGGCTTCTGCACTTGGTAATCATTCTATTGGTGCAGGTGCAGTAGGAGGAATGCTTACTGGTGTGGTGCTTGGTGTATTTGTGATACCGGTACTGTTTGTGATCTTCCAGGCCTTACAGGAGAAAATTAGTGGCCGTATAATTCCCCCGCTTAAAAAAGAATTAAAAGAAATGTGAATCTAACTATGAAAAAGAATACAATTATCATTTATATAAGTTTTCTGTTCCTTCTGCTGATCAGTGCGTGTAAAGTTGGCAAAAACTATCAGCGGCCAGACCTTTTACTGCCGAAGGAATTAGGCAGTGTTTCCTATGCGGATACCAGCAGTATTGCAGACCTGAAATGGAATGAGTTTTTTACAGATACTACCCTGCAGCGGCTGATTGATAAGGGTATCCGTGAGAACTATGATTTACAGTTAGCAATTAAACGAATCGATATTGCCCGGCAGCAGTTAATGCAGGCTCGTTTACTTATGGTACCACAGGCAAACGTGGTGCTGGGAGCACAAACGAATCGTCCTTCGAAGAACAGTGTGAATGGTTTAAGCACCAGCACGTTTTTAGGCAAAGATCATATTGAAAATTATAATGCTGCGTTGAATCTGTCGTGGGAGGCTGATATTTGGGGGAAGATCCGCAGGCAAAAAGAAACAGTACTAGCTCGGTATCTTCAGAGTACGGAGGCCAAAAAAGCTGTACAAACCCAACTGGTATCTGAAATATCCAGTGCTTATTATAATCTGCTGATGCTTGACAAGCAGCTTTCCATTGCCCGTAAAAATCTAAGTCTCAGTGACAGTACTCTGCAGCTCACACGATTACTGAAAGATGCCGGAGAGGTTAGCGCGCTGGCCGTTCAGCAGGCAGATGCCCAGCTTCAGGCTACTGCGCTTCTGGTGCCACAGTTGCAGCAGAATATCAGCCTGCAGGAAAATGCTATACAGGTATTAACTGCAAGCCTGCCCGGCTCTTTATCAAGACATACTATCGACCACTTGGCGGAGTCATTGAAGCCATTGTCAACAGGTTTACCGATTGCATTGATAAGCCGGAGACCAGATGTCAGAGCAAATGAACTCGAACTTGTCGCTGCTAATGCCTATGCAGGTGTAGCACAAGCGAATATGTATCCTTCACTTGTTATAGGTGTTTCGGGCGGACTTGAAAGCTTTAAAGCAAGTAATTGGTTTAATATTCCCAGTTCTCTCTTTGGTATAGCCGGAGCGTCTCTTCTGCAACCTGTTTTTCGTAGTCGTAGCCTGAAAACGCAATATGAAACGGCCAAGATCCAACGTGAGCAGGCAGTTTTAGTATTCAGGAAGTCGGTTTTAAGTGCTCTGGGCGAGGTATCCGATGCTTTGATTCAGGCCGAAAAGTTAACTGAGCAGGAACAGATCGCTTCTGATCGTGTAAACACGCTTCAAGGAGCTATTAAGAACGCCCGCTTATTGTTCAAAAGTGATTTAGCCAATTACCTGGAGGTGATTACTGCGCAAAGCACCGTATTGCAGGCAGAACTGGATCTTGCTTTGATTCATCGCCAGCAATTGGTGGCCAATGTGAAGATTTATAGAGCTTTAGGAGGAGGATGGAAATGATAATTCTTATTAATCTTAACGTGAGTTCGAAATAACTACAAAGGTAAGAAGAGCTGTTTTTGTATCGACAAGATCAAATCAGCGAACAGATTATTGAAAAAGCTCTTAGGGCTCCTGTACCCAATCTCATTAAGTCTCCCTAACGTGCTGCGTTGTTTCGGCTAAAACAATGGCTATTATGTAGAAGTTAAGCGGAGGTACCGGCCTACGCCGGTATGACAAGGCTATTTTAGTTTTAGGTGGAGGGGTTGCGGCCGGAGGCCGCAACCCCTCCACCTCTCTTTTAAAACATGTACTGTCCTGGCGCAGGCCAGGATCTCATCAATTATT
>CAZGWG010000179.1:0-8638 GCA_964529165.1 uncultured Sphingobacterium sp. | reverse complement strand
ACTTCATGAAATTAAGTAGTGCAAAAAAGCCAGAGCTGCCACCCGGGTTTATTTCCAAAGGCAACTGGTCCTTTTGCCAGGCTGCCCGTCCCGATGAAAAACAGCTCCGGGTAAAATAAACCTTGCCGGAGGAGGTAGCTTCCGGCTATTCGTAATCTGAAATAGAACGCAATTCCATGCCGGAACTACCTCCGCAGGAAAGGGCTGAACTATCCTATAATAAACAGGTATTGATTTCCAAAAACAAATTATTCTGCTCAAAAACCGTATATGGATAATTATAACCCTATATTTTAACCTTCCTTATTTCGAACTCAGGTTAATGTTATGTTTTTTGCTAGTGTTAAGTTGAATGTTAAGTGATCATTAGTTTTTGTTATGGGCTGGAGTTATGGGCCATTAAATTTTATTGATATCTTTTCATGTGCAAAGCGGATTACTCATGACTGATTGCTCAATGCCATCAACATCATTTCATTTTCAACATAACCCCAGGTTATAGCAGAGCACGATTTATTATTGGTTGAAACCGGGTGCAAGATATTCATTGGAAAATCTCAAATAATTATTATATTGCCTCAAACACCCAAACCTAATCATGAGTCATTTGTCTGCAACACGTTTTAATCTGATGTACAACTTAACTATTGCTGTGCAGTTTGTTGTTGTTCTTCTGGTACTTCTTGTTCTCTTGATTCCTGCCGGGGGGTAAAATTGCTTAGTAACTAATTTAACCATACAGCCCTCCGGAAATACCGGGGGGCTTTTTTTATGACCAAACACGATGAAAAAGTTAATCAGGGATGAAAAATTACATGTAATTACTGTTTATGCGGAAGATAAAAAAGGCCTTATGGCTCAATTGCTAATGCTGTTAAACCGGCGTGATTATCCTGTCCTGTCGCTCAATGTAGCACGGACCGATGTGAATGAGCTTATCTTAATTACAATGGAAGTCATCCTGCCTCAAAATGAATTGACCGCGATTCTGCGTAAAATGGAAAGGATTATTGAGGTGTATAAAGCGATAGGATATCAGGAGAATGATATGCCTTTATCCAGAGTGGGGATCTACCGGGTGGCATCCGAGCGATTGGATGCGGCTCTCTGGACTTTGCTGCAGAAATATGGTGCAACGCTTAGCGGCATGGCTGAAAATTCCTTTTTGATTCAAAAGACCGGCAGTGAAAAAGACCTTAGCGCATTATATGAAGCCTTGGAGGGACCGCATTTACTTGCATTTTGTAAAAGCAGCCTCATGTCTCCGGAAAGCCTTTCGGATGATATTCTGAATTAAGCAGCCCGCCGGTTTGTTAATTTGTTTTGTAAAGCATGGAGATGGAGGGCTTTTTTTTCAGCTAAGTTTTGCCGGATAATTTTCTATATTAGAGTAGGTAAGTGCAGACGCTTTTGCTGGTATTTTGTTTGATTTAGCAGTATTTGAAAATAATATATCCCCGATATTTTAATCTTTTATTCCGCCTGATTTCTAATTAAACCTTTCTATCACATTAATTTAACATTTGATGTGCCTGATTATGATGATTTCTTATGGTGAGAAATTTATAATAATCTGATTATTAATTATATAAAAATTAATAATCTAAGATTTTCAGGAGTTTAGATAAGTTTTTATCCGATCCCTTTATTCTTCAAAATAAAATATTCTCCTGATACAGGCTTAATATCCGGACTTGACTTTTGTGGCGTAATTATTAACCCTCAAAAAATCAAAGCTGATTATGAAAAGACAATACCTGCTCTTTTTTAGTAAAATTCTAATTTTATTAATGACTTTTTCTTTCCTGGACTTCAGGGGTAAAGTGTTTGCACAGACACAGATCTCCGGTAAAGTAAAGGATGCTAAGGACGAACCTGTTCCTGGGGTTAGTGTTTTATTAAAAGGCACTAAAGTTGGCACTACCACAGATCTTAATGGAGATTTTAAACTGAGAACAGATTCTAAACAGGGTGTTCTTGTTGTTTCTTCTATTGGTTATACAACACAGGAAATAAATATTAATGGGAAGTCTGAGTTTGTTATTAAACTAATTGAAGACAATAAGTTTCTGGGTGAAGTGGTGGTTACCGCACTGGGAATAAAGCGTGAAGAGAAGTCGCTCGGTTTTGCTGCTCAGACCATAGGTGCCAATGCGGTGGTTGATGCGAAAACAAACAACTGGGTTAATTCCTTATCGGGTAAGGTGGCCGGACTCAATATTCAAGGTACAGGTTCGGGTCCGATGGGCTCATCAAGGATTACACTCAGAGGTGAGTCTTCATTAAACCTCGATAATAATCAGGCCCTGATTGTAGTAGACGGGGTTCCGTTGAGTAGTAAAATTACGGGTACAGGTTTTTCATCGCACCTTTCTGCCGACAGTCCGGTAGATTATGGCTCCGGAGTTTCTGATCTGAATCCTGACGATATAGACAATGTTACAGTGCTTAAGGGACCTGGTGCAACAGCTTTATACGGCAGTCGCGCGGCCGGTGGTGTTATTATCATCACCACCAAATCGGGTGAGCGCAAAGACGGTAGCCTGGGTATAACATTCAATTCTAATTTTAATATTGAGCAGGTTAATCGCTGGCCCGATTATCAGTTTGAATACGGAGAGGGAAGAACAAGTGATTATTATTCCTATCTGGATAGTCCGGATGGTATTAATACCAGTACAACTGCCGCAGCAGGACGTGCATGGGGACCAAAATTTGCCGGACAAAGTTATTTTCAGTATGATCCTAACACTCCGGATAATAAGCCAACAGTAAGAACACCATGGGTAGCGAATAAAAATTATATATCTGATTTTTTTCAGACAGGTCATACTATATCTAACAGTTTATCACTTGATGGCGGGAATGAAAAGGGATCTGCCCGGCTATCCATAACCCAGATGAAAAACAAGTGGATCATACCCAATACCGGTTTCGAAAGAATAAATGCGGCACTTTCAGTGAATCATAAGCTTTCTCCTAAGCTGAAGATTAGTGGGAGAGCGAATTATTCAAATAAGAAAAGTGATAATCTGCCGATGGCGGGATACAATAATCAAACTTTAATGTACTTCTTGATTATTGGCCCAAGTCCGAATTTGCAGGCTTCATGGTATAAACCTTATTGGAAGCCGGGATTAGAGGGAGTTGAACAAAAAAATCCTTTCAATCCCGGGCCTGATAACCCTTATCTGGCGATGTACGAAATGCTGAATACAATGAACAAAAATGGTCTCATTGGTTCTGTGTCGGCAACCTATGAAATATCTAAAAAGCTTGACCTGATGTTAAGGACAGGTCTTGATATGTCGAATGAATTTCGTTCACAGCAACGCCCGTTCAGCATGACCAGGTATCCCAGAGGGATGTACCGTGAACAAAATGTATTCAGTTTTGAGTCGAATACGGATGTATTATTATCCTATAAAGAGAAAATATCATCTAAAATCAATTTCAATGCTTCTGCCGGTGCAAACTCCATGAATCAGAACTATGATTTTGCAGGGATGTATGCAGACCAGCTTGCGCAGCCTGGTATTTATCAGATCTCTAACAGTCTGGATCAGGCAGTAGCAGATCCGCTCAAAACCAGGAAATCAATTCATAGTGTTTATGGGTCTGCACAGGTAGCTTTTGATGAGAAGATATTCTTTGATGTAACGGGAAGAAATGACTGGTCGAGTACTTTACCATTTAAAAACAATTCATTCTTCTATCCTTCATTCAGTTCAAGTTTCATACTGGATGAAATATTCAATCTTCCGGCTTATATTTCTTTTGCTAAGGCAAGGGCTTCCTGGGCTCAGGTAGGTAATGATACCCGCCCATATCAGACTGCCAGGTATTATGACCGGATTTATAGCAATAGTTTTACTAATCCTTCGCAGCTTTTTAATGCTGAGTTGAAACCTGAGATTACTTCCAGCTATGAGTTTGGTTTAGATCTGCGTTTATTTAAAAACAGACTGGGTTTTGATGTGGCCTATTATGATAATCAGAGCCGCAACCAGATTCTTTCTATTCCTTTAGATCCGGTTACCGGATTTTCAACGGCTCTTATTAATGCCGGCTTAATTAACAGTAAGGGTTGGGAAGTTAAATTATCAGGTAAACCAATTTCGAATAATAAGCTAACCTGGAATACCACTTTACTCTGGAGCAGAAACAGAAGTTATGTGAAAGAGCTTGCAGAAGGAATTACTAACCAGATTATTTATCAGCACAATACCAATGTTCTCATTGAAGCTCGTGTAGGAGGTTTAATGGGTGATATGTATGGAAGAGGTTTTCAGCGCTCACCCGATGGGCAGATTATCTATAATTCTTCAAATGGCTTACCGGCACCGCTTGATCCGGTTGCAAAAAAATGGGGTAATGCCTTTGCCGACTGGAAGGGTAGTGTGATGAATGAACTGAGTTATAAAAACATGAGGTTCAGTGTTCTTATCGACGGTCAGAAAGGTGGGTCAATGTATTCTCAAACCAATCATAAAAATAATACATTGGGTAAGACCAAAGTAACCTTACCGGGCAGGGATGGCGGGATTATCGGACCGGGTGTTGTGAAGCAGGCAGATGGTAGTTTTGTTCCAAACACAGTCAAAGCAGCAGCGAGCGCCTATTATGATAATTATTATCAGATCGCGAATGCAGAGACTAATATCTTTGATGCCTCCTTTTTAAAGATCAGGGAAGTAAGGTTTGAGTTTACACTCCCAGCCAATTTATTGAGGAAACTTGGTGTTCAAAGAACCAGTGTTGCGGTATGGGGTAGAGACCTGTTTAACTTTACCAAATTTCCGGGCTTCGATCCTGAAGGCGGAAACCTGAATAACGGAACCCTGACTCCGGGTGTAGAATTAGCTCAATTCCCTTCAAACCGGACAATGGGTACTAATCTGACCTTTAAATTCTAATCTGATTTATTATTTCTTAATAGGAAAACAATGAAATTCATATCCAAAATAATTCTTGCATTAAGCTTGTTTACAACTTCTATTCTATCTTGTACAGATAAATTCGAGGATTTAAACACAGATCCCAACCGCCCGAAAGATGTTAATCCGGGGGTTTTATTGGGCCAGATGCAGTATAGGTTAATTAACAATAATGTAACTGCATCAAGAAATTTCACAAATGAACTGATGCAGGTTGATGCTCCGCGTTCCAGTACAAGTGGCCAGGGCTTACATCGTTATGTAGTACAACCAGGGCAGGCAGTATGGACCGGTTATTATGACAGGCTTACAGATGTTGAAGATATTTACAAGGTGTCTGAAAAACTTAAGGAGAATAATTATAAAGCAATAGCACTTGTTTACAAAAGCTGGGTTTATTCTATATTAACAGATTTGTATGGAGACGTTCCTTATTCTCAGGCAATAAAAGCTCAGGAGGGTAATTTTCAACCTGCTTTTGACAAACAAAAGGATATTTATGTACAACTCTTAAAAGACCTGGAGACCGCAAACAGTCTGTTTGATGATACTAAGGTACTTACTTATGGGGGAGATATGGTTTATAATTCCAATGCCTTAAGCGGAGGTAAAAATCAGGGTATTCAAAAATGGAAGAAATTTGCCAATTCTTTACGATTAAGATTATTACTTAGAATATCAAAACGTGATGGAGAGATTGATGTTAACCAGCAGATTACTAAAATATTAGCAAGTCCGGCAACTTATCCTGTTTTTTCGTCAGTAGCCGATGATGCTATATTCAGGTATCCGGGTACATTCCCGTATTTCAATCCTTACTATAATGCCCGGTTATCTGACTGGAATGCTGGTAATTATTTTACTAAATTCTTTTTGAATAAATTAAATAGCACGAATGATCCGAGAAGAACAGTATGGATGACTACTGTAAATGTTGGTGGTGTTCCCGTTTATCAGGGTATTGAAAGTGGTTTTCCACCAAGCTTAGAATACGTGGTGGACCGGAATTCCAGTTATAATGATATTTTAAAGACTTTGCCTCAACTGGGATTAATGATGACCTACTCTGAAGTGGAATTCATTAAGGCGGAACTGGCATTAAAAGGATTCATTACAGGTAAAACCCCTAATGCACATTATGATTCGGGGATTAGCGCATCCATGTCGCAATGGGGTGTTGCATTACCTGCGGGCTTTTTAACTCATTCAGGGATTGCTTACAATTCGACTGCCTCAGTGGCTCAGCAATTAGAGCAGATTATGCTGCAGAAATATTATGCTTTCTTTTTCGTAGATTATCAATCCTGGTTTGAAAAACGACGTACAGGCTATCCGGTTTTACCAAGAGGAAGCGGTATTCCTGCTGAGAATATATTCCCATCAAGGGTGCCTTATCCTACTTACCTGCAATCTTTAAATTCCGGTAATTTACAGTCGGCAATCACATCGATGGGTGGGGATAATAGCAATGTTAAAGTTTGGTGGGAGAAATAATCTGACCATCATTAACAGCAGTCGAGTATAATTTTAGGTACGATGAAAAGAGCCGCCCCCTGGTCCTGGGAGCGGCTCTTTTCTTTGATTATACCTTTCATTCCCGCTAATATTTATTTCTTTATTTTTCTGATATAATTTTGTTACATTTAATATTATCTATCAGAGGATAATGAAGTCTATCAAATATATCTTCTTGCTAATCATATTATTAGCGGTCATATCTGTCAGGTCTCAACCTAAGGAAAAAGTTGAAAAGCCATATCATATCTATGAAAAGGGGCAGTATATGAACAAAGTTAGTGTGAGGAAGGAGCTTAGGGGAGCAGAGAATATTGTTCAGATTGAGGTACTGAATGCAAGTGGAGGAACCTCTTTAATCAAAGGTGCTACCCTTCCAGGTGCTGAGATTACGGAAGTTATTCCTACACAGGGAAGTTTTAATCAAATCCGTCAGATTACCAAATCAGGGAGAGGGGAAACCATTCAATTACTGGATGTTGTTTTTCCTGTCAGGCTGAGAGTTAATATCTCAGGACAGTTTCTTGAGGTTGAAATTAAAGAGGAGGGTTTCTGGAAGGTGGCAGTCGGATTAACGCAGTAGGCGTTGGCTTCTCGTACCTCGACTCTCCTATCCGAAGATAGGGCTAAGGTTCTAACATTTTTATAAATAACAACTAATTATCTAACCAATAAAATCAGAAGAAATGAAAAATCTCAAAATTATGATGATTGCTCTCGTTGCATTAGCGGTTTTTTCAGTGAATGCACAATCCAATCCAAAGCCAAAACCAAAGCCTGAAAGTCCATATACAATTCTTGAAAGGGGACAGCATATGACCAAAGTTAGTATTATCAAGAATTTAAGAGGTAAGGAAAATCTTGTTCAGATCGATGCGAATAATTTGACGGGAGGAACTGCCCGTATAGTTGGCTCGGAGGTTGCAGGTGAAGATTTTCAGATTGGTCACGTCGAGGAACTGCCGGGAGCAGATATAACAGAAGTTGTCGCTTTCATAGGTAGTTATAATGCACTTCGGGAGGTCTCTAAATCAGGAAGAGGAGAAATTATTCAGCTTACTCAACCTGTTTTTCCTTTAAAGCTCCGCATCACTATTTCCACTCAGGTTCTTGAGGTTTTGATTAAAGAGGAAGGTAACTGGAAGATTTCAGTAGGAATGAGAAAATAATCTTGCATTAATATCTTTTTTAGCTTACTTGCAATTATCAGGCTTTAGAGTTTCCATCGATTGCCAAAATTGGTTTTTAACTACACTATGAGTTTAAGGGCTGTTGTATAGTTTAGCGCGGCGCCTATATGGATTGTAGAGTGATGAAGAGTCCTGCCTGTGCTGTTGTCTGAACGATGATTTATTTGATTATTATGAATTTTAACAATCAAGCTAAGCTGAAAGATCATGGTTCAGACAAGATGCCACAAGCTATCTTTTAGAGTTTCCGGCGATTGCAAAATTGACACACTTTGTACAGTTTAGCTAATCCGCATATTGCAAATATCAGGCTTTAGAATTATCATTGCAGGATATGGAAAAGGTATTGCAGAAAGAGCAGCTATTTAATAAAGTAAAAGGGGATCTGGAATCTCAGGGTTTCGAAATTTTGCAAATAGATTTACAGAGGCCCTGGGGAGGGTTCTTTGTAATCAATGAAAGCCAGGCTCAGAAGTTTTCTGATACCTATTTCAGTGGAATTACCGTCGATCAGCTTAAGATATCCGGTAAACTCAGTCCGAAAGTTTTAATCGTTGCTCCTCATATCCGTTTGTCCTGGCAGTATCATCACCGTCGTGCAGAAATATGGCAGGTGATCAGTGGTACAGTTGGGGTTGTTTCAAGCTTTACGGACGAGGAAACCGAACTAAAAGAATATCATCCGGGCGATCAGATTGTGCTAAAACAGGGGGAAAGACACCGGCTTGTCGGGCTTGAAGACTGGGGTGTAATTGCAGAAATCTGGCAACATACCGATGCCTCCAATCCTTCTGATGAATCTGATATTGTAAGAGTTCAGGATGATTTCGGACGTTAATAAGTTGTTTTCGTGACAATCCAGTATCATTAACCATTTTAATTTGTTTATTTTCGCAGGCTTTCAACCCAAAGCCTGCTTTATAATTTATGGTAATTCTTATTTTTTTTTTTTTTTTTTTTTTTTTTTTCTTTTTCTTTTTAATATTTTTTCTTCAT
>CAZGWG010000178.1:0-8754 GCA_964529165.1 uncultured Sphingobacterium sp. | reverse complement strand
CATTGGTATAATCCTCTTGGAACGTGGAAACATCCCTTCCACTTCCCTCCTTTCAGGGGAAGCAACACTTCTCCCCTCCTGTTTAGATAACCATACCATTCACCCATATTAGCATCAGGGAAATGGGCCCAGGTATATTGATGAACCTTCTCAAACCAATCCCAGCAGCGCTGATCTCCGGTATGATAATATCCCTTCAACAGACTAATTAATGTCTCCATGTGTACCCACCAGAGCTTCTGATCCCATTCTAGTTGTTGTGGTGGATGACCTTTAACATCCATAAAGTATAAAATACCTTCGTGTTCCTTGTCCCAGCCATATTCAAGAATATTTATTGTAATATCCACAGCTTTTTTGATGAGTGCCTGATCTTTTCGGCGCTCAGCAATATCCATAATGAACCACATAGATTCCAATCCATGACCAGGATTGACAAGACGACCTTCAAAGGAATCGGAGAAAGAACCATCAGGCTTCACATTTTCAAGAATAATTCCGAGATCTTTCTGATAAAATACTTCCATTACCGAATGGATGCCATCATTGATAGTCCTTTCGATAAGATCTGGTTCAAGAAGATGTTCCAGCTCTAAAACCAGATTACAAAGGATCATTGGCAAGGAAAAACCCTGAAGTGGCCGGCTTTCGGGAAAGGATTTATTATATTTCCCTTTTGGATCCTCTCTCTTTCTAAGAATATTATTAAATGTATTTATAGCAAGTTTTGCGTATTCCTCAGTACCTGTGGCTCTATAAAGCTGTGCAAAAGCCATAGCGGCGAAACAATCCGAAAATATATTGTATGGCTGTATCAATGGCAGCCCTTCCCGGGTTAGGGAGAAATAAAAATTGCCTTCATCATCCTTCCCATACTTTTTCATGAACTCTGCACCCTGAATTGCAAAATCCAACCATTCTTTCTTCTGTTCTACTTGATTATATAGCATACTGAAACACCATACCTGCCTGAATTGAAGCCAGGCAAATTTATCAGTATCGAAAACCTTCCCTTCCCGATTCAGACAGGTAAAGTAGCCGCCATATTCTTTATCACCTGAGTTTTTAAGCCAAAAGGGAATGACATCATTTAACAGGTTGTCTTTATATTTTTCAGCGTACTGTTTATAGTTCATTTGATTGTTATATTGATAAGTTCTCGGGGGAGCTATTTGCTTCCCCTAAATAATAGAAAAATAAGGATAAAACCAATGTAATCTCAGGGATTAGACCCGATTTCTCAGAAACTTGTTATAAGAAATTGATTCCCAACTATATCATAAAGGAGATTGAGTATCTTGAAACATATCAAGCCGGCTTAGTGATTGCCTGAAAACTCAAGATAGATTAGAACCACAGCGGCGATACTCATTATAAAAAATGCTGAAAATCCTAGAATATTAGACTTTTTGTTATTTGTAAACTCTCCCATTACTTCTTTATTATTACCAATGTGAAGGATAATCAGAATGAGAACCGGAGCTGTTATGCCATAAAGTATTGCCGACCATAACAATGCCTGAATGGGTGAAATTCCGCTGTAGTTCATCATTAATCCAAGCAGCAGCGAAATAATAGTAATCGAATAAAATGCCTTTGCCTGATGAAATTTTTTATTCAGGCCTTTTTCCCAGCCAAACGTTTCAGTAACAATATAGGATAAGCATCCACAAAGAACCGGAATGGCCAATAATCCGGTACCTATAACACCTATTGCAAACAATAGATAAGCTGAATCTCCAGCCAAAGGTCTTAGAGACATGGCAGCCTGCTCAACGGTATCGATTCTGTGAATTCCTGCATTGAACAACACTGTTCCGGAAGTCAAAATGATAAAAAACATAATCACATTAGAAAGCAGCATCCCGAAATCAACATCCTGTTTCATATCCCCAAGAATTTTCTTATCGACAATGATCTTCTTTCGCTTTGAGTTCATATCCTCTGCTACCATCGTTGCCTGCCAGAAAAACAAATAGGGTGAAATCGTTGTACCTAATATCGCAACGAGTATGCCGATGTATTCTTTACTAAATTCAATATCCGGAATTAATGCTCCTTTAATAATAGCAATAAAGTCCTGTTTGTATAAAAATGGAACGATTAAATAAACAAGAAGTACCACACAAAGGTATTTGAGCATCGCAGCGAACTTACGGTATGGTAGATAAATAAAGATGCCTATTAGTAAAAAAGTGAACCCAACACTAAAAAAACCGGCATCTATAGACGGTACTAACAAATTACCTACGGCACCCATCCCAGCAATATTTGCACCTATATTCATGACTATTGCAGGAAAACTGAACAATAGCATCAGATATAGTACAGGTTTCGAATAATGCTCCTTTAAAGTTCCAGTTAAGCCTTTGGAAGTCACCATACCAATTCTGGCACACATTTCCTGAACTGCCGCCATGAGTGGAAAGGTAATGAGCGCCGTCCAAAGTGTTGACAAGCCGAACTGGGCTCCTGCCTGTGAATATGTTGCGATACCAGAAGGATCATCATCGCTAGCCCCTGTTATTAGTCCGGGACCTAGTTTTTTCCAGAATCGAATAACTTTTTTTAAATTACTCCTTTTAGTCATACCTGTTTAGCTTGGTGTCCGATTCTATGTTAAGTTAAACTCTTTATCCCTAAGATTAATCTTATTTTATTAATAAGCAAAACCAGGGCTGTTATCAGATCGAGTAAGGTTTTTATTCCTTTTCAGGATCATATCGCCAAAGTTCTGCTGAACGATGAAAGTAAATTCTTCCTGAATCATCCATTGCAAGCAGGCTTGCACCCTTTTCAATCAACTTAAAATCAAGGGTCCCTGGATCAATTCTGAATAACTGGTTGCTTCCTGTTCCATATATATATCCTGATGGATGAAGAACTAAAAATGCATCTCTCCAAACATGACTTCTCAAAACTCCGGCCTGATATATCTGTTTGCTTCTAATCACCTTTTTCGCTATTGGATCAAATACAAAAAGGGTTCCGCTTGCCATTCCCCAGATATTCCCATCCGGGCCAATAATCATACTTGTAATCGCTTTTGCACCTGGAACAGGGATAAACTCATCTACTTTCACATCTTTCTCTACATTCCATGAAACAAGCTTCGCTTCCTGAGTAGAAGGCATGATACCGAGCCCACCTGAGACAGTTGTCCCCCCCCATAACAGATGCCCGGCAGACGCCAAACTAACAATGCTCTGATCTTTAACAACAATTCCATGAGATTTTAATTTTCCCTCACGGGTATCATAGCTAACCAATGCCCCGCCCAGCATACCATATTCAGGAACCATACCGAAGAATATTTTCCCACTTTCCTGATCATTTAATACTGCAAATGGTCGGCTTTGATCTGTTATTTGACCAAGAAATCTTGGATTGAATTCTCTAATATTCCAAGATTTGCGGGTATCATATTCATACATAAGTCCCTTCGGGTATATCCCGAAATAAATAAACTGGTCTTTAACAACCATCCCTTCTGTTTGGTGAAGGCCGGGATAGTCTGTGACTGAATTGGTTTTAGGATCATAGGCAGCATGACCACCTGCTAAATATCCTCCGGACCAAATGCGTCCATCCGGTCCTTTCATTATTGATTGAATAGCAATCGGCTGGCCAGGAACACTTAATTTATTTCGTTCCAGTTTGCCATTTCCAAGGTCCAGAATAAGATATTCTGCATCGGAATTCAAAATATTTAATTTTCCGTTAATAATCTGAATGGCATTCGCAGATCCAACATTATCGGCATGTTTAACAGGAGCCTGCTGTGGCATACTAATATCGCGACTGTAAAGACCAGAGCGGTATGTATAGTAAAAGCGATTGTTCCCGTCAGGCTGACTGACAGCTTTCATATCCATCTCGTCAATCTGATATTCAAATTTTCGGGTTTGAAGATTATAGACCAGAGTAAAACTTCCATTAGTGATCAAAGTAAGCAGACGATCTCCTCCTGGAACATCCTTTAAAATCTCCAGACTGTAAACGAATTCTTTACTTTTATACTCATCTGGGAGCATACTTATTTTTGAACCTGTTTTAGGATCGAGTTCAACCAAACCTGCATGCGAACCAACACCGGCATAAAGTTTTCCGTTTTTTCTATAAAAAACTAAACTTCTGACATAGCTTTCGCCTTCAATCAAAGGCCCTTTTGCTACATCGCTAAAGCCATCATTCGGATGGTAACGGAACACCCTGCAACCCGGATAAGTAGCACCGTATACTTCACCGTTTTCTCCTGCAGCAAGGTTCCAAACTGTAGTTTCTCCGGGCAGGACAATTCCAAGGTTCTCAACGCTTGCTGTTCCGGGAAAATGCCTGTACAGCGTACCTTTTGCTCCGGGGATATAAAGCCATCCATCAGAAGAAAGTTCTATATCCCATGCCCCATCCGCTCCCGGGAGGGCCTGATCCAATATCAATTCATGATTTTCAGCACTGAAAGCTACGAGATGAGCGGGATTTCCTCTTACAACTGTATAAATGTATTGTCTACCCTTATTGTCCTGAACGAAAATACTTCCCTGAATCATCGCAGCCTTTATCTGGGAACCTAGATTGGTTAAACGGGTATCAGAATTTTGAGCAAATATTGAAAATGAACTTAGAATAAAAAGAATAAATAATTGTGCTGATCTCAATTGGGCTGGTATTTATTTTAAAGAAAATTATTTATTAACTGAGGCTCTAACCTCCTTAATTAATTCTGGTTTGAACGGAATGGCATGATTAGAACCCAGAGAACGAACATAAGTCATGATGTCCATCAGATCCTCATCTTTAAGAAAGGCGAAAGAAGGCATTGCAGTATCATAAGTTACACCATTAATTCTGGCAGGTCCATTGGAGCCTGTCAACACCTTTTTAATAAATTCTTTCGGACTATTTACTACGAGCAGGGATGTCTGTAATGAGGGAAATACTCCTTTTACACCCATACCGTTATCCTTGTGGCAAGAAGCACAATATTGCTGGTACAATTGAGCAGATTTCGATCCGGGAGGAATGGAAGAGATCATATTTTTTGGATTGGCCGGATCCAGTTTCGAAATTTTGATAATTCTGTCATCAGCAGGAATTGGGAAACCAGAAACAGGGTTCCAGTCGCGGTTACTGGTTGCCAGATATATGTCTCCTGATGGTGAAACACAGATATCTCTGATTCTTCCGAATTTGTTCTCAAAATATACCTGCTCGTTAATAATCTTTTTACCATCATTATCCAGTTTTAAAGCTCTCATACTCTTTCCTTTTAAGGTAACAAGCAATAGTGAATTTTTTAAGGCAGGTATTTTATCCGAAGAATAATAATCAAGACCGGCAGGGGCTATCGTTGGTGTCCATGCCTTCAGAGGATCAACAGTATTATGTAAACCTTTGAATGTGCTTTCTTCCACACTTTCTGCAAAGCCCTGAACCGTTGGCCAGCCATAATTTTTCGCCTTTCTGATCAGGTTTATCTCGTCGTCAGTTGCATCACCATGCTCTGAGGTATAAAGCAGGCCATTCTTAGAAAATACCATACCCTGAATATTGCGAAAGCCCCAGGCCCAAACCAGATTCCCTTTCATTGGATTATCAGAAGGCACCGAACCGTCGGCATTCATCCTGAGAATTTTCCCATTGGGAGTCTTTGGATTTTGTGAATCAGTTAAACTAAGTGCATCTCCGGTGGCCCAGTATAAAATGCCCTCCTTAACAAGCAATCTGGATCCATTATGACCATTTGCTGCAGGTATCTCCATTAATATTTTTGGATCATTTAGTGTATCGCCCTCAGATTTATAACGAACCAGGCGCATTAAATACTTCTTATCCTTTTGGGTGGTATAGCAAATAAAAACATATGGGAACTTATTCATATCAGAATGAAGAGCCATCCCAAGTAAACCAGCAGTTCTTGACTGCCAGATATCTGTTAATTTTAAAAGTCTTTGCTTGTTTCCGGTTTGAGGATCCATTTTGCTGATCACACCTGAATGCTCTGCAATCCAAATCTTATTATCAGGACCCCAGGCAATTTCAAGAGGTACATTCAAATTTGAAGCCACTATTTTAATCCCTTCTTCCTCTTGTTTAACATAAGACGGCACTCCTTTATCCTCGTTCAGATTTTTCCGAAATGGAGAATATATCCAGGCAAACCAGCCAAAAGCAATTATTAAAATGATATTCAATTGGAGATATTTCATAATAATCTGATTATTTAGCTTAGCTCCCATTCAGAAATAATAAACATGAATGAAGCTGTTTTAGCTATTGAACAGCACCTAACAGATACGTATCAATTAATCGCAAAAGATATAAAATCTATGTAAATAAATTCACGTGTTTTTTAAATCAGCGCATCATTTACAGTTGAGCGTTGAAATTTATCTTAAAGTTCAGGCTCTTTGCACCATCTTCAAATGATTTTGAGGAGCCTGATGCTTATTCTTATAATTTGGATGTTTAATAAAATCATTTAACCAAAGAACTAGTGTTATTTTAAAAATGAAACGACGTTGATGGCATTGAGCAATCAGTCATGGGCAATCAGCACTACATATTACTAATGAGTAATACTCAAATTTGATGGCTCAAAGCTCACAGCCCATCACAAAAACTAATGATCACATAATTTAACACCAGAGCAGATTGACTTAATGTTAACATTAAATTAATTAATTGGTTTGGCCTTTAAATCATTTAAAAAATGTAAACATATGTGTATCTTCAAACCGAAGTACTTTGCGCTTAAAGCTTTAAGATTGAAAAGTATGAACCGTAAATAAAAAATAATTCACCTATGGAAATAAACTACCTCACCATTGCACTGGTTTTGATGGTCGTTATAATCGTAATTCTACTCCTTATCCGGAAAAACAGAAAAGATCAAAAGGAGTTTGAACGGAAAATGAATCAGGAAAGTATTGACCCTGAGCAGCATAAAGAGGAAAGAATTTGACCAAATTCTGTAAAAGTTACACAGAATGATTTTATTCTAATTAGATTAGAACTGTTTCTCATTTTTTTTATCAAAGGCCATGAAGCGGATATCCTCTTCCGTATGTATTAACTTGTCTTCATGAAGTTGAAAGAACAGTTCCTTGGAGATATAGCCTTTATCTCCAAACAGCTTGCCCCATAATTTAGTGATAAAGGATTGGTTGCTGAGTTGTTTTCTGTCGTCTGTATTTCCAGGTGTAGCCTGCATATCAATTGGTTGATCTATATCATTGCAAAACAAGTGCAATTTAAATCTCTAAAACCAGCTGGTAGTTAGCACTATTTTTAAAGGTTTGGTGCTGAATTACCACTCATTCACCAGTTGAAGACCGCTCATTCACCGCTTGAAGACCGCTTGAAGACCGCTTGAAGACCGCTTGTACACCGCTCACTAGCCACTCACTGACCGCTTTGTGTCCTGTACGGTACTGTCTCCGTACCGGTTCAGTACCAGTTAAGTAATACTTGCTGAAGAGTATGAAACTAATACTTCTATGAGGTATCAATTTTGAGCAGTGGAGAAGAATATTTAAATAAAAAATTATTAGTCGCTTAATCTTTTGTCCATTTTATTGTTGCAATTCCAGACACTCTAAGAAGTATCGCCAACAGGAAATGCCTTCATAACATACACAGCTAATCTCTTATAAGAAACATAGCTGCTTTTAATCTTTATAAGCAGTACACTTTCAACAATTAAGAAGAAAATAAAACTTCTATGCTCAACAATCCTAACATTATCCGGAAAGAGAAAAATACTATTTCCGCCTGCAAGTCAAAGTAATAAAGTTGATAGAATAGAGAAAAACAAAAGTTTTGATCAATTGTAACAGATTTATGAAAAATCTTTTTTAAATCCGATTTTATTACCAAATTCATAAAAATTAAAAACAAAAATTATGGCAGGTTTAGGTGGACCGGAAATCATATTGATCATGGTAGTTGTATTATTAATGTTCGGAGGCAAAAAGATTCCCGAAATGATGAGAGGATTAGGAAAAGGCATGAAGGAATTCAAAGATGCCAAGGACGGACTAAATGATGAGCCTGAAGCAAAACAGGCACAAATTGTAAAAGAAAGCTAATAAAAAAGGATCCTTAAACGGATCCTTTTTTATTCAATTATGCCCGCAGGATTGGCACTATAATCATTGCTTTTGTTGGCAATAATTTTCAGTTCTTTAATGTCAATATCTGACCGGCATGATTTTTTGTATCGATTTCAGTAATAACTTTATTGATATAGCCGTCTTTATTTATCAGGAAAGTCGTTCTTGTTGTACTGAATGCTTTTACACCGTTTCTTTCTTTCTCTGTCCAGACACTATATTTTGTCACAATTGATTTATCCGTGTCAGCCAGAAGAGAAAAGGGTAAATTGTTTTTTGCTATAAAATCACGGTGAGAAGCCTCATCATCTACACTCACACCAAGAATGGTATAACCCTCTTTCTTTAATTCCTTAAAGTTATCACGTAAACTGCAAGCCTGAGCAGTACATCCTGAGGTATTATCCTTTGGATAGAAATAAAGTACCAGCTTTTTACCTTTGAACTGTTTCAGGGAAACTGTTTTACCGTTCTGATCTTTGGAAACGAAATCAGGTGCTTTGTCGCCTGCCTTTAACGCAGTCTGTGCCTGAACAAGCCCCGGAGCCATCATAGCCAGAAGCAAAACTATCGATAATATTGATTTCATATTTTGTTTTTTATTGCAAAATACGGATTTTGAAAGATTAGTATTTGTAAT
>CAZGWG010000177.1:0-8780 GCA_964529165.1 uncultured Sphingobacterium sp. | reverse complement strand
CAATATCAATGGTCAATTGGGTAAAGGGGTAACGCCGAAAGACGTTGCATTATTTATCATTTCACAATTGACTACTTCGGCCGCTACAGGTTACTTTGTAGAATATGCCGGTGAGGTGTTTGAAAACATGAGCATGGAAGGCCGTATGACGGTTTGTAACCTGAGTATCGAAATGGGTGCAAGAGGTGGTATGATCGCACCTGATGAAACCACCATCAACTATGTGAAAGGAAGAGAATTTAGCCCGAAAGGTGAAGCATGGGACAGAGCACTTGCTTATTACAAAAGTCTTAAAACAGATGCCGACGCGGTTTTTGATAAAGAATATACTTTTGATGGTTCCAGCATTGAACCAATGATCACCTACGGTACAAATCCAGGAATGGGTATGGGTATTTCACATGCTATTCCTAAAGCAGATGATGTAGAGGGCGGAGCTGCAACATTTGCAAAATCTTTGAATTATATGGGTTTCCATGAAGGTGAAGCAATGATGGGGAAACAGGTTGATTATGTATTCATTGGTAGTTGTACAAATGGCAGGATTGAAGATTTCAGAGCTTTTGCTTCGATTGTAAAAGGAAGAAAGAAAGCAGATCATGTGACCGCATGGCTTGTTCCGGGATCTCATATCGTAGAAAAACAAATTCAGGAAGAAGGCTTATTGGATATTTTCACAGAAGCTGGATTTACTTTACGGCAACCTGGTTGTTCAGCATGTCTGGCAATGAATGATGATAAAATTCCTGCAGGTAAATATGCCGTTAGTACTTCCAACAGGAACTTTGAAGGACGTCAGGGCCCTGGTTCCAGAACCATGTTGGCAAGTCCGCTGGTTGCAGCAGCAGCGGCAGTAACCGGAGTAGTAACTGATCCTAGAACATTAATTCAATAACAGGCGATATTTCGCATAAAGACATCAAAATGGCTTACGATAAATTTAACATATTAAGAAGTTCTGCAGTTCCATTGTCAATCGAAAATGTGGATACTGATCAGATCATTCCTGCCCGTTTCTTGAAAGCTACAGAACGTGTAGGCTTCGGAGATAACCTCTTTCGCGATTGGAGATATAACTCAGATAATAGTCCAAAAGCAGAATTTGTATTGAATAACCCACTTTATAGTGGGAAAATTCTGGTTGGAGGAAAGAATTTCGGCTCCGGTTCCTCAAGAGAGCATGCTGCATGGGCAATTTATGATTATGGATTCAGATGTGTGGTATCTAGCTTCTTTGCAGATATTTTCAAAGGCAATTGCCTAAATATCGGGGTTTTACCGGTTCAGGTTAGCCCTGAGTTTGCTGATAAAATTTTCCAGGCAATCGAAGCAGATCCAAAAACTGAAATTGAAGTCAATTTGCCTGAGCAGACAATTACAATTCTATCAACCGGCGAAAAAGAATCATTTGATATCAGTTCATATAAGAAAAGTAATATGCTCAATGGCTTTGATGACATTGACTATCTGGTCAATATTAAACCAAAAATACAACAATTTGCTTCTAATCTGCCGATATAACACAAAACCATACAAATGGGAAAAAGGAAAATAGAAATAATGGATACAACACTCCGTGATGGTGAACAAACCTCGGGGGTGTCGTTTTCTATTTCAGAAAAACTTACCATCACTCAACTACTCCTTGAGGAACTCAGGGTCGACCGTGTTGAGGTGGCATCTGCACGTGTGTCGGAGGGCGAGTTTGCTTCAGTTAAAGCTATCATGGATTGGGCAAATGCCCAAGGCCATACAGAAAGGATTGAAGTTCTTTCATTTGTAGACCAGGGAGTTTCAATTGAATGGATGGCTAAAGCCGGAGTTAAAGTACAAAATCTTTTAACCAAAGGGTCTTTAAATCATTTAAAACATCAGCTCAAAAAGACTCCTGAACAACACTTTTCCGAAATTGCTGATATCTTTAAATTGGCAACAAAACATGGAATATCAAGTAATGTCTATCTGGAGGACTGGAGTAACGGTATGCGCAACTCTCCGGAATATGTATTTCAATATCTTGATTTTCTTTCCGGACAAGCCGTAAAGAGAATTCTTTTACCAGATACCCTCGGAGTATTAACACCATCCGAAACTTTTGAATACATTGCGCAGATTAAAGCCAGGTATCCTGAAATTCATTTTGATTTTCATGCACATAACGACTATGACCTTGCTAATGCAAATATTCTCGATGCCATTAAAGCAGGAGCCGATGGCTTGCATTTAACGGTCAATGGCATGGGTGAACGTGCCGGTAATGCCTCTATGGCCAGTGCCGTTGCAGCCATTAACGATTTTATGCCTGAAGTTAAGATCAATATTAAAGAAGAAGCCATTTATACTGTCAGTAAACTGGTAGAGACTTTTTCAGGAATAAGGATACCTTCAAACAAGCCTATTGTAGGCGAAAATGTGTTCACACAAACTGCGGGTATCCATGCCGATGGAGATAGTAAGAATAATCTTTATTTCAATGATCTGCTTCCTGAGCGATTTGGTAGAAAACGCACTTATGCGTTGGGAAAGACATCCGGCAAGGCTAACATTGAAAAGAATCTCCAGGAATTAGGTCTTAAACTTAGCGAGCAGGACCTGAAAAAGGTTACACAGCGTGTTATCGAGCTTGGAGATATGAAAGAAACGGTAACAAAAGAAGACCTGCCGTATATCATTTCTGATGTTCTGAATACTCCTTCAACTACCGATAAGGTAATCGTTGATTCTTATGTACTGACTCATTCGAAAGGATTAAGACCATCGGCAACAATTTCAGTACGCATTAATGGGGAACAGTTTGAAGAAAATTCACAGGGAGACGGACAATTTGATGCGTTTATGAAAGCACTTGGTAAGGTCTATGAGAAAAAGAAAGCATCTCTTCCTAAATTAATTGATTATGCAGTTAGAATTGCGCCAGGAAGTAACTCAGATGCTTTATGTGAAACCATCATTACCTGGGAAACTTCAACTAAGAAATTCATTACCAGGGGACTTGATTCAGACCAGACCGTATGTGCTATCAAAGCGACTCAGAAAATGCTTAATATAATTTAGGTGTTGGTTGTTTTTGTTAGTAAATTGATCTTAACAAATACAATTATCATCATTTACAATTTTAACAAACCCATTACCTATTACCCATTACCTATTACCTAACACCTAACACCTAATACTTATAACTCAAAGAAATGAAATTAAATATTGCCCTTTTAGCCGGAGATGGAATTGGCCCTGAAGTAATCGATCAGGCTGTAAAAGTATGTAATGCAATTGCAAAAAAATTCGATCATGAAATCAATTGGACATCTGCATTAACAGGTGCATGTGCGATTGATGCGGTGGGTGAACCATACCCTGATTCAACACATGAAGTTTGTATGGCAGCCGATGCAGTCCTCTTTGGTGCAATCGGTGATCCAAAATATGATAACGATCCAAAAGCTCCTGTTCGTCCTGAACAAGGCTTACTGAAGATGCGTAAAAAACTGGGTTTATTTGCAAACGTTCGTCCTACTTTTACTTTCCCTTCATTAATAGATAATTCTCCACTTAAAAGAGAGCGTATCGAGGGTACTGACCTGATTATCCTCCGCGAACTGACCGGTGGAATATATTTTGGTGAGAGAGGCAGAAAGGATAATGGCAATACCGCATTTGATACCTGTACCTATACCCGCGAAGAGATCACCCGTCTGGCAAAACTGGGCTTTGAGATGGCTATGAAGCGCTCAAAAAAACTATGCTGTGTCGATAAAGCAAACGTACTTGAAAGCTCACGACTATGGCGTGAAACTGTTCAGGATATGGAAAAAGAATATCCTGAAGTTACAGTGAGCTATGAATTTGTTGATGCTGTGGCTATGCGTCTTGTTCAATGGCCAAGCTCGTACGACGTAATGATTACAGAAAACCTTTTCGGAGATATTTTAACCGATGAGGCATCAGTTATTTCCGGATCAATGGGATTAATGCCATCCGCATCGATCGGCTTACATACCTCTTTATTTGAGCCAATACACGGGTCATATCCTCAGGCTGCAGGTAAAGATATTGCTAATCCTTTAGCCACTGTTCTTTCAGCCGCAATGATGTTCGAAGATGCATTCGGATTGAAGAAAGAAGCTGAACTGATCAGAGAGGTAGTAAATAAATCACTCGAAGAAGGAATAGTAACCGAGGATATTGCAGGTAAAAATAAAGCCTATAAGACTAGTGAGGTCGGAGATTGGTTGGCGAATAAGATATAGGATTATAGGATGATAGTATTAAAGGATTGGGGATGAGGAGTATAGGATTAGTATTTTAGGATTAAAGGATTGGAGATTAAGAACCATTTACTTTAATCCTAGTAATCCTTTAATCCTATCATCCTAATCCTCTTTTTAATCCTACCATCCTTTAATCCTATTAATCCTAATCCTATTAATCCTAATCCTTATTGTAGTTTTTATTATCCTCATGATTAAGATTATACACCCGCTTAAATTCAAGGCTTTTTGCACCAAAATTTATCAATAATCCAATAGGCAAATTATAAACCTGGCAATAATTCATCGCCTGCGCCAGGTGCACATCTTCCATTCTTACCAGGGCTTTCAATTCCAGCATAATAAGCTCTTCTACAAAAAAATCAACCCTCCTTGTCCCAAGCTTTATTCCTTCATAATAGATGTCCATGACCATTTCTTGTTTATAACGCAGACCTGATCTTTCTAATTCAATGGCTAATGCCCGCTGATAAATGACTTCCTGAAAACCATTGCCAAGAACCCTATGGACTTTCATCGAGCAAGCAATAATTTCATGAGTAAGCTCTTCATATTTCATCTAAATTGATTTAATAAAGAAACTTACACAATCCCACTCCACTAAAATTATAGTAACAAAAAAATCCTAAAATCCCACAATCCTTCAACCCTACAATCCTACAATCCTATAATCCTAATTAACCTCTAAATAACGGCTGAATACGAAAGGCTGACAGGGTTCGGAACCCTGTCAGCCTTTCATAAAATTATAGTAACAAAAAAATCCTCCAATCCTATTAATCCTAATTGAACTCGAGGTACCTGCTAATAATTATTTGCACCTTACCCCCCTTCTCATAACTCCCCGGTTTCTGATTAATCGCGATCAATTCAACTCCGTTTCTTTCCAGCAGGAGATCCTCATAAAATCCTTTAAAAAATATCTCTTTTATCCAGTAGCTTTTACTGCTCCAGCCACTTTTAAGTTGTACCCATTCCGGATAAATCATCACGGCATCCATTTTAGTACTTAAACCCAAAGCCCTTGCCTCTTCAGCAGGAAGTACAAAAGCATTCCCTAATAGTTTTGCAGTATAAATATGTGAAGGATTAACATAAATATCTTCAGGCCTCCCCGACTCAATAAGTTTACCTTCTTTAAGAACAATCATTTTATTGGCAAGTGTAAGCCCATCCACAGGATCATGTGAAACCAATATGATCGTAATACCTAAGTGATCACATAAGTGTTTCAGATCGGTTCGAAACTGGGTTTTCAACAATGAATCAAGCTGACTGAAAGGCTCATCAAGCAGTAAAACTTCCGGTTCAGTAACAATTGCACGCGCCAATGCCACACGCTGTTGCTCGCCACCACTTAGTTCCACAATCTTCTTATTTGCAAGATGTTCAATGCCAAGAAGTTTCATCATTTCAGCAGCTTTCGACTTCTTTCCCTGCAAATCTTCGTTGGAAAGCATACTCTCAATATTTTCGTATACCCTGGCGTATAGGTTCAGATTGAAATCCTGACTCAACATTTTCATTGAATCGTGGCCGGGGATCAATTTTTCATGCGGTCCCTCGAGATGCCGGCTCTTAAAAAATACCTCTCCCGAATCCGGAGCAAGCAGGCCGTATATAATTTTAAGCAAAGTGCTTTTACCGCTTCCGCTTTCACCAACTATGGCTACAAAATCTCCCTTCTTAATTGAGAAATCTATTTCACTAACACCAGCTCTGGCATCTTCTGTATAATGCAGACTTACTTTTTCAAGGGAAATAAGATTATTTGACATGGAATCAAATATAAAAAAAAAGCCCCGCCTCTTGTTCTATAAACAAAGGCGGGGCATCATGAATAATAGTATTTTAAAAACCGAACATCAGTCCGAAGGAAAGATTTTTAAAGTCTTTAGGTCCCTGCCCATCAGCAAAAACATCATTGCCATAATATTTTACATAAACTCCCATTCCGCCATATCCCAGGCGGGCAAAGGCTCCGTAACGGAATGGGTTAAAGTTATAATCATCCTTGAATTTATCCTTTCCATTTTCCTTGCTTACCTGTTTAACCTTGCCATTTAAAAGGAATCCAATTTCAGGTCCGAAGACAAAATTTAACTTATCACCTTTTTTATCATCATTTGTACGTAATTGAAATGACAGAGGGATACGAAGATACTGGCTGGAGAAACGGTTCTTCTTAAAATCAATAGTCTCTGTAACATAAGTTAAGCTTGGCTGGTCTTTCTGGAAAGTGATATTTTGCTTTAGGCGCATGTGATTCCAGTCCAGCCCTGCACCGGTATATATCTTAAAGTGACTGTTAAAACGATATCCCATCTGAAAGAATTCAAAACCAAAGTTGCTGCTTTTCCAGGTCTCCCGCTCAAGATAAGAGTTCGCTGGTGACAGGGTATAACTACCTTTATCCGTATAGGTACTTAAACCGAGATCAAAACGGGCGGCAATAAACTGGAAAGTAACTTTTGAAGCCGATTTTGATTTTTTTTCATCATCTTTTTCATCTTTATCGTCACCAATTTTGATAGATATCCTTGCTTTATGCTCATCCAGCGTATCCCGGGTAATTGTCAACAGCGTATCCTTTGTACTCTGAGCAAATCCACCTGCCGCAAACATTGACAAGAGACAGTAAACTAATAATCTTTTCATTTTTGTAATTGTAAATGGGTTAATCTATTTTTTGCCTTTAATTTTTACTAATCCTAAATTGATACCTGAAACCTCCGACCCTTCATCGCTATCCTTGAATTCAATGAGTTTATCTTCACGCTTATCAACCTTTGCAATAACAAAGTTGACAAGGCTGCCAATACTTCTAATCTTCCTCTGACCTCTAACCTCTGATTCATCCGGGTCAATCTCATCCTCCGGGAAATCGACTTTAGCCATCATATCCGGTTGAGTCACATCCAGCGCAGACTGATCTCCGGAATATCTGTTTGGTACCTTAACAGATTTTTTTGGCTGAACAGGATTCGGCTTTTTAACCGGCTCTACTGCAATTACAACAGGTTCAGGTGCAGGTAATTTAACTTCAGGCTCAGTAACAACAATCTTCTGTACCACAGGATACTCACTTGTTTTTACTTCAGAAGGATTTACCAGGTTAAAATCTGAAAGATCAGGTTTTTCTGTTGGAGTATCACTAAGTGGCTCTTCGATTGAAACGGATGGTTTACTCAGCTCAGACCGGGAGGAATTCTCCTCTATATTCTGAGCTATTTCAGAACTTCCCTGTAGTTTGATTACTTCCTGTGGACGGAAATACCATAAGCCGGTAGCGACCAATACGATAATACTGGCAGCAGCCATCCAGAATGAAGAAGAAATTGTTTTCTTCCTGGTCTTCTGATCTATAGTACCGGTTATTTTTTCCCAAACTCCTGCCGAAGGCTCGATTTCGAGCTCTCCGAAACGTTTTTGAAATAATTTATCCAGTTCCTTATCCGATATTGGATGCATAATTTAAGCCCTCCATTTTAATGATTTTATCTTTCAATATTGCCCTGGCCCTCGACAATTGTGATTTCGAAGCACCTTCAGATATTCCCAATTCATCTGCAATCTCTTTATGTGAGTAACCTTCAATTACATACATATTGAAGACAATACGATATCCATTTGAAAGTTGCTGAACCAGCTTCATTAAATCATTTAATTCCAGCTTACCCATGTCAAAAGTTGATTGTGGCTGATCGTATACTTCATCAATATCAACCACATTTAAACTCCTCAGATTCTTACGATACGTTTCGATAGCCGTATTAACCATAATCCTCCTGATCCAGCCCTCAAAAGAGCCATCACTTCTAAACTCAGAAACTTTTTGAAACACTTTAACAAAACCTATTTGCAGAATATCCTCTGCCTCAAAAGTATCCTTCGCATAGCGCATACAGACCCCCATCATTTTAGAAGCAAGTGCTTTATAAAGGCTCTCCTGTGCTTTTCGATCACCTTTCTTACACCCATCCAGCAAACTATCTATCGTAAATGTCCGGTCCAAATTCATATGCTTTAAAGGTAAGATGATTGGATGTACCAATTAGTTGCATCAGGAAGAAAAAAAATGCAAAAATATTAATTTGAGGAAAGTACCCAAGGGTGAACAGTGGGAAGTGGGCAATGGAAGGTTCTCGCCTACGCGAGAATGACAACCATTGTTGTGAGGGGGGGGGTGAGGAGATTCCAGCCTGCACTGGAATCCTAGTACGGAACCGTAAAATAAATAATGCTACCTTTTACTCATTTATTGTCCCTATTTATTTCTGGGAGTGCAATTTTGGGGGATGCGGGAATATTATGTTTACATGCTTACCAATACATATCACAACGTGTTGTACATCGGTTTTACTAACAATATCCGCAGAAGAGTATACGAGCATAAACGAAAACTTGTTTATGGATTCACAAGCAAGTACAATTGCAGTAAACTGGTGTGGTATGAAAAGTTTACTGACGTGAACTTAGCTATCGCCAGAGAAAAACAATTAAAGACCTGGC
>CAZGWG010000176.1:0-8880 GCA_964529165.1 uncultured Sphingobacterium sp. | reverse complement strand
AATGGGTTTGATCATGCTGGTTGGATTATTAGGGAAGAACGCCATTCTGATTGTAGAATTTGCAGTACAGAAGCATCAGCAGGGATTGAGTGTGCTTGAAGCTGCTATTGAGGGTTCAAAAGTTCGTTTTCGACCAATTCTGATGACTTCTTTTGCCTTTATTGCCGGACTAATACCATTGGTTATTGCTACCGGACCGGGGGCATTGGGTAACCGGACGATTGGTGCATCTGCTCTTGGAGGAATGTTGTTTGGTACCATTTTCGGAGGCATTGTTGATCAGGGTCTTTATTACATTTTCGGGAAAATGGCTGAAGGGAAAAAACTCATTAAAGATGAAGATGAAAACCCATTGAGTGAAGATTTTGTAGAAAGTCAGTCGGACGTGGCCCTGAGTAAAAAAATCAAAAAATTATTAACCAGTATTGTAAAAAGAAATGATAAATAAATCAATCACCAGATATGCTTCATTGGGTGTCCTGATCTTCACTTTGTGGGCATGCAAGACACCAAAGATTGCAGATAAATTGGAAAATAAATCTGTTCCGGCGAGTTATAATAGCTCGCTGGATACGATCAATTCTGCAAAAATTAAATGGAAGGAATACTTTACTGACCCTAAACTGGTTTCACTGATTGATACAGCTTTAAAAAAAAATCAGGAATTGAATATTGTCTTGCAGGAAATTGAAATCAGCAGGAACGAAGCATTGGTCAGAAAGGGAGAATATTTACCCTTTATTAATTTGACAGGCGGTGCCGGTTTGGAAAAAGAGGGGAGGTATACCCGTCATGGAGCCGTTGATGAAAGTATCGACATTAAACATGATACCCCATTTCCGGAGCCTTTGCCTGATTTAGTGTTTGGCGCTTATGCTTCATGGGAATTAGATGTCTGGAAAAAATTGCGCAACGCAAAAAAAGCAGCAGTTGTCAGATATTTATCAGGTATTGAGGGCAAGAACTTTGTTATTACCAATCTGATTGCAGAGATAGCCGGTTCATACTATGAATTAATGGCTCTGGATAATTTGCTGGATATCATTCAAAATAATATTGAAATTCAACGCAATGCCCTTCAGATAGTAAAGCAGCAAAAAGAGGCAGCTAAGGCTACCCAATTGGCAGTAAACAGGTTTGAAGCCCAGCTTTTGAATACTGGTAATCTTCAGTATGAAATTCAGCAAAAGATTACTGAAACCGAGAACAGGCTTAATTTTCTAACCGGAAGATTCCCTCAGCCCATACAACGTAACTCTTCGGATTTTAATAATTTGTTTCTAGACTCTATTTATGCAGGTATTCCTTCTCAACTTTTGGCAAACCGTCCTGATATACGTCAGGCGGAATTAGCTTTAACAGCTGCTAAATTGGATATTGAAGTCGCAAAAGCGAATTTTTATCCATCTTTCAGAATCACTGCAGGTTTAGGATTTCAAGCTTACAATCCAGCTTTCCTCATAAAGCCCGAATCAATACTCTATAATCTTGCAGGAGATCTGGTTGCACCATTAATTAACAGAAATGCGATTAAAGCTACCTATAGAAATGCAAATGCCAAACAGGTTCAGGTGATATATGAGTATGAACGAGCCATACTGAATGCTAATATAGAAGTGGTTAATCAGCTTTCAAGAATGAACAATTTCACAAAAAGCTATCAAACAAAATCGAAAGAAGTGGAAATCCTATTGCAATCCATTACCATTTCAAATAACCTGTTCAAATCTGCAAGGGCTGATTATATGGAGGTTCTTTTGACACAACGTGAAGCACTTGAATCAAAAATGGAACAAATTGAAATCAAGATGAAACAAATGGATGCAAAAGTAACGATGTACAAGGCTTTGGGAGGAGGTTGGAATTAATTACGATTTCAACTCAGAGATACTCACTGTTTTTATTTAAAAATCTGAAATGGTTTTATAAGCGGGGTCTGGTATTAATTTATCAGGCCTTGCTTTTTATAGTCTCATCCCAGGCCGACGCTTAATGCGATTAGCTTCCTGCTTTTTTTGAGTTGTATATTTTTGTTGAAGTCAGAAAGCCATGCCTGCCGAGAGCATCATGCCACTTTTTCTTGGAGTATCCGCATTCAGAATTTTGATCTGTGAAAAGGTCATGACCAGGTTCATTGTTGAGTTCAGCTTAATTCCGCTATATGACAAAAAACTCCCTGCAGCTAAATAGCCCGGATTATTAAAAATCCGGTTACGATGCCAAACATTTGCTGCAATAATTAAACTTTGCTTTTGATACTGGAGCTTGATTCTGTTGGTCCAGTTGGCACGGTGAGTAAGTACCAGATTCTGCATTACGGCGTCATTACTGATGCTTATATTCTTTGTAAATTTATAATTGATGCTCAGATTGGTTAAGAAATCTGTTCCGGGGCCGGCAATTGTACCGATCTGGTTTAACTGGGCACCTGCCTGCGGACTGATCATTATCCTGGAGCCAATGAAGTAACGTTTATTAAGAACGATCAATGCGTAGTTGATCGCATCATTGCGGTCTACGAGATCAAAAGATTTGAAGAATAAAACACCCCAGTTATGCCTCATATTATCATACACAAACTTCGTATCAAATGAAGGTTTATGATTGGAAACAACTCCCGTAAAATAATACATGCTTCCGGTGTTGAACAGGTTGGTCACACTTATTTTACCAGTATTCTTTTTTACATGAGTGGTATCTGCAGATCTATTACTGTTCTGAGCTTTCACAGAAAAAGTAACTAAAATCAGGAATAAAAGGGCTGGTGCAGATGTGAAATATTCCTTAATCATTAAATGAATTCTGTAAATCGGACATTGATAAATATAAAACAATATTCCAGAAAGGTTAATTAGGAAATTAGCAAATTTGGAAATTGCTGGTTTTCGATTTTCAATAGAAAGCACCGTATTCAAAGAGAGATAAGCTTGATCCGGAAAGATCAATATCATGGTTTAGGGTATTTTCAATCCTACTGATTGGAATGCAGCCGGGTGTTTTTTTCTAATGGCCCCGAATGGCAATATCATTATTTAGGCGATTAAATAACTCATTGTTTCCGGAAAGTGATCGTTCAGGTCCTGAAAGTCAGGCCCCCTAATTATTTGTTCGTTAAAGAATGTGGATCCGAGGCCGCTCTCGACCAAGTAATCCTTAACTAACTGACATTGCCAGAATGGGTCGAATGTATTGGAAACTCTCACATGCGACCCATTCCGGGTCGGGATTGGCTGTTTGTTTATTTCTATAAACCTACGACCGTCTTCGGGGGGCGAGGCACACGAACTTTTACCGGAGACTAGGAATTAGCAGATTGATTTGTCGATGAGAGACCCGATAGCTATCGAGTTGTCAATTGTAATATGAGTTATAGAACAAATCTCTTCTTCCTATTTACTTGTTTCCTTTTTTCCATTCCCAATTCCCCATTCCCCAATTAAAATAATTATCAAATGTCAGAGTATAATGAAAAAGCTTGAATTCCGAATGTTTTATTTAATTTAAAGAACTCAAATAGATTCTGAACAGGAACAGTTTGGAGTATAATTGATTTGTATTATTATTTGAAGAAGCAATAAATGAACTTTAAATCCGTCCTGATCGCATTGACTGCGTTTGTTTTTCCATACGGAGTTATCAGTACATCAGAAGAGTACGGGCTGAAAAAGGAGAGTTATTATTCTGTTGAAGATTTTAAATCGGTTAAAAAATTTGATACACACATTCATATCAATACCGATGAGACCGCATTTATTAAGCTGGCTAAAGAGGATAATTTTCAGTTTCTGGATATTGTTGATGATAGGCCTTTTGGCTTATCATGGACCGAGCAACAAAGACTTGCATTTCTGCATTTGAAAAACTTCCCTGGTCAAATGGAAGTTGCTACGACTTTTTCGGTAAAGGGTTTTAATGATAAGGGATGGGCTGAAAATACAATCAGTGATTTAAAGCAGTCACTTTCAAAGGGAGCCCGGGCTGTAAAAATCTGGAAGAATATTGGTATGGATCTCCGTGATGAGAACGGAAAATTTGTGATGCTTGATGATTCCCGCCTTAGCCCTGTATTCAGATTCCTTTCACAAAATGGTATTCCTTTAATCGGGCATAATGGAGAGCCAAGGGATTGTTGGCTGCCATTGGATAAAATGACCTTCAGCAAGTCTTATTATGGTTCGCATCCTGAGTACCATATGTATCTGCATCCTGAGTACCCTTCTTATGAAGATCATATCAAGGCAAGGGATAATTTGCTGGAAAAATATCCGGATTTGAAATTTGTAGGAGCTCATTTAGGAAGCCTGGAATGGAGCCTTGATGAACTGGCCAAACGGTTTGAACGCTTTCCAAATATGCGTGTTGACCTGTCGAGAATCACTAATTTACAATTGCATACCCTGAATGACAGGGAGAAAACACGTAATTTTTTCATTAAATATCAGGACAGGCTTGTTTACGGTACTGACCGTGCGATTCATGCAGGTGCCGGTACAGCAGATTTTACGAAAGGTATTCATGATGCCTGGTTACGCGACTGGATTTTCTTCGTTACGGATGATCCGATCAAATTAGCGGGATTTGGTGATCTCCGCGGACTGAAATTACCGGCAGTAGTCATTGATAAGATTTATTTTAAAAATGCAAAGGATTGGTTGTCTTCAATATAAAATCTTCTCAATCTCGTACAGGCGGGACTTAAAAACAATTGTATACAAATGGAAAAAACTGAAAAAGCACAGGAACATACTCAGGCAACAGGAGCTGTAATAAATCCGGCATTACCTCAAAACCGTGTTGCATCGGTTGATGTTTACCGCGGATTTGTCATGCTGCTGATGATGGCCGAAGTACTATCCCTTCAGGATGTCGCAAAAGCATTACCGGATAGTACATTCTGGCAGATTATAGGATTCAATCAATCACATGTTCCATGGACATGGCTTAGTCTGCATGATATGATCCAGCCATCATTCACTTTTCTGGTTGGAGTGGTATTGCCTTATTCAATAGCAAGCAGAAAGAATAAAGGAGCTAGTTTTGAAAGTATACTCGGTCATACGATCAAGCGTTCATTCATTCTTATTTTCCTTGGCATATTTCTACGGTCAATGCATTCTCAGCAAACTTACTGGACTTTTGAGGATACCCTGACCCAGATCGGTTTGGGATATACCTTTCTGGTTTTAATATCTCTTTATTCACAGCGGGTACAGGTAGGTATCCTGGTATTTATTCTTGTGGGCTACTGGCTGGCTTTTGCGCTTTATCCATTACCAGGTGCAGATTTTGATTATGCTGCAGCGGGCGTGACCGCCAACTGGGAACATAATTTAAGTGGTTTTGCAGCTCACTGGAACAAGAATACCAATTTTGCATGGGCTTTTGACCAGTGGTTTATGAACCTCTTTCCTCGGGAGAGTCCTTTTTTATTTAATGGCGGGGGCTACTCAACACTGAGTTTTATACCTACCCTTGGTACTATGGTACTGGGATTACTTGCCGGCAATATTCTGAACTCTTCAGTTCCGGCTTCTAAAAAGCTTAATAATTTTGTTGTGATGGGGGTTTGTTTAATCCTGCTTGGTATCCTGCTTCATGTTACAGGGATTAATCCGATTGTAAAACGTATCTGGACACCAGCATGGACTATTTTCAGTGGTGGAATTTGCTTTCTTTTCCTCGCTTTCTTTTACGGTTTAATTGATCTGAGAGACCGGAAGAAAGGAAGTTTCTTCCTGATGGTGATTGGGGTTAACTCAATTGCCGCTTATGTGATTGCTGATGGGGGAATGAGAAATGTGATCAATGATTCATTGTTTATTCATTTGGGCAGAAACTTCGATCAGATTTTCGGACCTGCCTATGCTACATTAATTAGTGGTGGTCTTGTCTTGTTCTTCGAGTGGCTGATCCTATACTGGATGTATAAGAAAAAATTATTTATTAAAATTTAACACCATATTTAATTCAGATGAAATTACTTTCAAACTCAGGTTATGCAGGTATGTTCGCACTTGCTGTGTTCATGCAAAATTGTACTCAGGCCAACAAAACTTCCTCTGATACGGAGAAGCCGGATACTGAATATTATACATTCGATGATTTCAGGAAAGTTGAGAAGTATGATACTCATGCACATATCAATGCTTTTGATACTACTTTTATTCAACTGGCAAAAGAAGACAATTTCAGGCTTCTTGCTTTGAATGTTAATCCATCGAGTTATCCAACAGTAGAATATCAGCAGGATGTTGCTGTCAGAATGGTAAAGGCCTATCCTGAACAGGTAGCCTGGGCAACCACCTTTACGGTGGCGAACTGGGGCACGGATAAATGGTTACCTCAAACGCTTTCATATCTGAAAGGATCTTTTGATAATGGAGCAATAGGGGTTAAGGTTTGGAAAAATATTGGGATGGAACTTCGGGATAAGGATGGAAAGTTCGTGATGATTGATGATTCCCGTTTCGATCCGGTAATTGATTTTATTGAGAAAAATGGGAAGACTTTGGTAGGGCATTTGGGTGAACCCCGCAATGCATGGTTACCGGTAGATCAAATGACTGTTTCAGGAGATAAAAGCTATTTCAGTAATCATCCGGAATACCATATGTTCCTGCATCCGGAATATCCTTCTTATGAAGATCAGGTAAATGCTCGTGACGAAATGCTTGAAAAACATCCAAACATCCGCTTTGTTGGTGTCCACCTTGGAAGTCTGGAGTGGAATGTTGATGAACTGGCAAAACGTCTTGATAAGTTTCCGAATATGGCGGTTGATATGGCTGAGCGGATCTGCCATCTGGAGTATCAGTCAATAAAAGAAAGACAGAAGGTCAGGGATTTTATGATTAAATATCAGGACAGACTCATTTATGCAACAGACGACTGGGTTGGACCTGATTCAGATCCTGTTGAACTTAAAAAGGATATTCAGGAGACCAGATTAAGTGACTGGAGGTATTTTGTGACTGATGAGGAAATGAGTGTACCATATTTTAAAGAGAAGATTCAGGGCTTAAAATTACCAAAGGAGGTAGTTGATAAGATCTATCGTAAAAATGCTGAAAAGTGGTTTCCTGGTATTTAGAATTAAAAAAATCGGAGAGATTACAAATAATACTTTATTTTAAGGGGCTGAATGTTTAAAGCCTGATTACAGAGGTTTGATTATAATTATAAATACCGCCTGAGCGGACAAGAGTAGAAAAAATATCAAAAAAAATGAAGAACAACCGTAGAGATTTTTTGAAAATAAGCAGTCTGGCAGGGCTTGGTCTTGCCGGCGGTAACATAATGCAGGGTTTTGCATCCGAATCGGAGCAATCAAATCCAATGAACTCCATGTATGGGCATTCTACTGTACAGACCTTCAATATGAGTGGTTATGCGGCCCCAAAGATTCCAATTGTTCGGGTTGGTTTTATCGGATTGGGACAGCGTGGTCCAAGTCACCTGAATGCCATTTCTAAAATTGAAGGTACAGAGATCAAAGCTTTATGTGATTTACGTGCTTCAAGTGTTGAGAAAGCTAAAAAAGTGATTGAAGGTACCAGCCATAATCCAACGCTATATTCAGGTGGGCCAGATGAATGGAAGAAGTTATGTGATCGCAAGGATATTGATCTTATTTATATCGCAACTCCATGGGATTTACATGTTCCAATGGCAGTGTATGCGATGAATCAGGGTAAACATGTGACTATTGAAGTGCCTGCAGCGGTTTCTATGCAGGAGTGTTGGCAATTGGTAGAAACTTCAGAGCGTACGCGCAAGCATTGCATGATGCTTGAGAACTGTTGTTATGACTTTTTCGAATTGCTTACTTTGAATATGTCAAGACAGGGTTACTTTGGTGAACTTTTACATACAGAGGGGGCTTATATTCATAATCTGATTGACCTTAATTTTAGTGATAAAGGTTATCAGAATATGTGGCGCCTCAGGGAAAATGCAACCAGAAAGGGAAGTCTTTATCCAACTCATGGTCTCGGACCGGTTTGTCAGGCTTTAAATATTAACCGTGGCGATAAGATGGACTATCTTGTATCTGTTTCTACCAATGATTTTCAAATGGGAGCCCGTGCTAAAGAACTGGCAGCTAAAAATGATCTTTATAAGGAATTTGCCGATAAAGACTTTAACGGAAATATGAATACGACGACTATTCGTACCAATCTGGGCAAGACCATTATGATTCAGCATGATGTGACCTCTCCTCGTCCTTACTCAAGGATACACCTGCTTAGCGGTACCAAAGGAACAGCCCTGAAATACCCAGTGCCTAGTATTTCTAACAGCCATGAAGGTTGGGTTAATGCAGCAGAGTTTAAAGCACTGGAAGAAAAATATACTCCAAATATTGTTAAGAAGGTTGGTGAATTAGCTAAAAAGGTTGGCGGTCATGGAGGAATGGACTTCCTTATGAACTGGCGACTGATTGATTGCCTGAGAAATGGTTTACCACTGGATCAGGATGTTTATGATGCCGCTTCATGGAGTGCAGTATGGCCATTGAGTGAATGGTCTGTGAACAACCGTTCAAATTCGGTAGACGTTCCAGATTTTACACGCGGTGCATGGAAAAAGAATGAACCACATGATATTGATCTGAAGAAGGGTGGTGATACTAAGGTGAAGATATAGCGGATAGCGTTATCGCAGCTATTTCAAGCGTGAAATATAGAGTTTAATTAAATCCAGATGATTGCGATCATCTGGATTTTTTTCTAATGACCCCTTCAGGTGATACCATTATTTAAGACTTAGGTTAGTATCTTTGGTTCCCGCTTTTGCGGGCAAGGGAGAAGAGTCCATGCTTCGTTGATAAGATGTAATAAGATTTATTGAAGGAGGTTCCCGCTTTCGCGCGAATGACAT
>CAZGWG010000175.1:0-8960 GCA_964529165.1 uncultured Sphingobacterium sp. | reverse complement strand
TCAATAAAAAGAACAGATCAGAAGAATTGAGGCTAATAGGAGCCTTCAGGCCTTCTGAAATTAATAAATAAAGAGAAACCCAAACCCAAGCTCCAATGAGCTCATAGAAGCTTATAATGGGCGCAGGGCGATTTTGTATTTGTTTCGAATTTATAATTGAGAAAATACTCGCACATAAAGCGCTCAACAGACCACTGATTATTCCTGTTGAATAGCGGGATTCAAACTTGAAAATCATATAAATGCCGGAGATAATCAGCAGGCCTGTGAATATTTCAAGCCCTGATATTTTTTGTCTTTTAAGCAGAGGTTCTAATATGGCGGTGAACAAAGTAAGGGAGGATAGACTGACAAGAGCAACCGAAACCGTGGATAGTTTAATGGATTGGAAAAACAGAATCCAGTGTGCCGCAACAATGGCTCCCGTGAAGAATAATTTCAGAAAGGTTTCGCGGGATACCCGGATTGGTATCTTTTTTAAAAGGAAATAAGCATATAAACTAATGAAGGCAATTAGAACCCTGTACCAGACCAGATGAGCAGCCTCAATGGAGATTAAGGCTCCCAGAATTCCGGTAAAACCCCAAACAAATACAGTGATATGAAGAATGATCAGGTTTTTACTGATCGCAGGTTTTTGAACAGGCATGCCGGATTATTTGGGTGCTTTCATCAATAAGTAGATGCCAAGAATTCCAAAAACTATATTGGGAATCAGCACAGCAATAAGAGGAGGTAAGCCACCCTTTAAGGCAAACATACTTGAGAATCTGATGAACAGAATATAGGTAAAGCTTAAGAAAATACCAATTCCCAGTGGAAGACCTACCCCGCCACGTACCTTACGTGAGGAGAGGGAAACCCCCATTAAGGTTAAAACAAAGGCAGATAAAGGGTAAACATAGCGTTGATATTTTTCAAGCTTTAAATCGGCCATAACCCCGGTCCCACGTATTTCTTCCTTCTCAATACGATCATCTAACTCACCCATATCCATAGCCTGATAGATATTATCGTAGATCTCGAAGTCCTTAGGGCGCATATCCAGGGTAGTATCCATTTGCAGACCTGCCGACATAGTCTCTTTTAAACCATCAATTTTCCGGATAGAATAGTTCTCAATCTTCCATTTCGTTTTTACTGAATCCCAGGTGATTCTGTCGGCAACTAGTTTTTCTTTCAGATCCTGACCAGAAAATATTTCCAGCGTGAATTTATAGCCCGTTTTTAAATTATTGTCGAAATTTTCAATGTATACCAGCGTGTTTTTATCAATCTGCATATGGGTATACATCTTCGAATTATCTGATTTTGGATTGACATAAACATTCTCAAAATCAATCTTCAGCCGGTTAGTTTCAGGAATGATGAATAAGTTGAAGATCAGTGTAATTAAAAAAATGACCGATGATGAGATCATGTAAGGCCATAAAAAACGTTTGAAACTAACTCCGCTGCTAAGAATAGGGACAATTTCAGTTTGATCAGCCATTTTTGCAGTGAAAAAGATCACAGCTATGAAATTGATTAAGGGAGAAAGGAAATTAAGGTAAAATGGAATAAAACCGACATAATAGCTGAAAATAATCTCTTTCATTGGGGCCTTATGCCTTAAAAAATCATCCAGCTTTTCAGAAACATCGAAAATTACAATGATCACCGTGAAGATTGTCAGGGTGAATGCAAATGTTCCCAGATATTTCTTTATAATATACCAGTCGATTATTCCGATCATATACTACAAACGCTGCGATAATTGAACGACCATTTTGTTTTTCCAATCATAAAAATCACCGGATATAATTTTCTCTCTGGCCTCATTCACCAGCCAGAGATAAAAATGCAGGTTGTGCAAAGTTGCTATCTGGGCACCCAGTATCTCCTTTGAATGAGCCAGGTGTCTAAGATACGCCTTTGAATAATTTCTGTCTGCAAAAAGATCACTATCTTCTTCCAGAGGAGAGAAATCGTTTTTCCAGCGTTCATTCCTGATATTAATGATCCCGTTTTTAGTGAATAACATTCCGTTTCTTGCATTTCTTGTGGGCATTACACAGTCGAACATATCTATTCCCAGTGCAATATTTTCGAGAATATTTACAGGAGTACCCACACCCATCAGATAACGCGGCTTGTCTTTCGGAAGTATATCGGTCACAATATCAGTCATCTCATACATTTCTTCAGCCGGTTCTCCAACAGAAAGTCCCCCAATAGCATTTCCTTCTCTTTCAAACGAAGCAATAACCTCTGCCGACTGCTTTCTAAGATCCTTATATACCGATCCCTGAACAATTGGAAACAAGGTCTGGTCAAATCCATAGAGGGGATTTGTAGTATCAAAACGTTCACAGCAACGTTTCAGCCAGCGATGGGTCATCTCCATTGAGCGACGTGCATACCCATATTCGCAGGGATAAGGGGTGCATTCATCAAAGGCCATAATAATATCGGCTCCAATCACTCTTTGGGTATCCATGACAGATTCCGGCGTAAACAGATGTTTTGAACCGTCAATATGAGAGCGAAAAGTGACCCCTTCCTCTTTTATTTTGCGCACACCCGAAAGTGAATAAACCTGGTAGCCACCACTGTCAGTAAGGAGGGGTTTATCCCATCCATTAAATTTATGCAAACCACCTGCAAGCCTGAGTGTATCTAAACCAGGTCTCAGGTATAAATGATAGGTATTGCCAAGAATGATCTGGGCCTTAATAGCTTTCGAAAGTTCATGCTGATGTACTGCCTTAACCGAACCTGCAGTACCCACAGGCATAAAGATGGGGGTTTTGATGATGCCATGGTCAGTGCTGATCTCACCTGCCCGTGCTTTCGACGATTTATCTGAAGCCTCTAATTTAAATTTCATTCAATTGCAAAATATCAGCCGCAAAAATAGCAAAATATAAACTGTAGCTGTGGACTGCCCGGAATATGCACAGATTATTTGTTTTATTTTATAAACTATGACGATAGTTAGCTGAAAAATTAGAAATTTACCCCTGTTTAAAGCTTATTATACCGCGTGGATTATTTAGTTATTTCGATTTCAATTGCCTTACTGATTTGTTTGATCCTGCAATTATATTTTACTCTTGCAATTCACAGAAAACTTGCCGTTTATAAAGGCTATGAAGATCGTAGCCAGGTACTGGAGCCCGTTTCAGTCATTATCTGCGCAAAAAATGAGCTGGAGAATTTAAAAAAGAATCTGCAGCCATTTCTGGAACAGGATTACCCTGATTTTGAACTGGTCATCGTCAATGATTGTTCAAATGACGGATCCGACTGGTTTTTACGGGATCTATCTGCACTTCATAAGAATTTGAAAATTGTAACGATTAATGACCATCCTCGTTTTAAACACGGAAAGAAGTTTGCAGTGACACTCGGAATAAAAGCAGCTAAAAATGAACATCTGGTGTTTACCGATGCTGATTGCAGACCTTCATCAAATCAATGGCTAAAATGTATTCAGCGTAATTTCAATGAAGATACCGAGATTGTCCTGGCTTATTCACCCTATGAGTTTAAAGGCAGTCTTCTGAACCGGTTTATCCGGTATGAGACCTTCATTACCGCACTCAACTATCTTTCTTATGCCCTTATTGGAAATCCCTATATGGGAGTAGGGCGAAATATGGCCTACCGCAAATCTTTATTTTTCAGGGGTAAAGGCTTTGCTTCTCACATGCATATTTTATCAGGAGATGATGACCTGTTTGTTAATCAAAATGCGAATAGCACCAATACCAGAATTGAAATAGACTTTGATTCCCATGTGTGGTCTGAACCTAAAGATTCATTTTCAGACTATTTTTCTCAGAAGTTCCGTCATCAGAGTGCCGGAAAGGCTTATAAAAGCAGTCATAAAAAGATGCTCAGTTTACAGGTCTTTTCAGGTTTTTTATTTTATATTTTTTTAATTGCTTTAATCGTAATAAAAGCCGATTGGTGGATTCCGGCATCATTTTATTTGATCAGACTATTGGCTCAAATTCTCGTTTATACTCCAGTTTTAAAGAAATTAAAGTATATTGATTTAATTTGGTGGGTACCGGTATTTGATTTCATTTATTACATTTATATCGTGTTTTTAAACTTTATTGCCTTATTCAGGAAGCGGGTTGAATGGAAATAAATCCTAACTTTTCGGCAAATGCCAAAAACGATTTTATACTGGTCAGCAGAGCTAAAGATGGTGATCAGAAGGCTTATGCTGAATTGATGCAGCGTTATAAGGAATCTATATATTTTATGGCGCTCAAAATGGTTAACAATAAAGATGATGCGATGGATCTTACTGTTGAAACCTTTGGGAAGGCATTTGAGAACATTGAGAAGTATAAACCTGATTTTGCCTTTAGTACCTGGCTGTTCAGAATAGCGACTAATAACTGCATCGATTTCATCAGGAAGAAAAGACTGAAAATGGTTTCGCTCCAAACCTTATCTGAAGATGATAAGGAAGAAAAGCAATTGCAGATTGCATCGGATACATTAAATCCTGAACAAACATCTATTAAAAAGCAGGAAAGCGAGAAACTTAAGAGTATTGTGGAGCAGTTGCCTCAAAGGTACAGAACCCTCATTATTTTAAGGTATTATGATGAGCAATCCTATGAGGAAATCGCTCAGCAGCTTGATCTGCCCTTGGGTACAGTCAAAGCACAGCTTTTCCGTGCCCGTGATCTGATGTCGAATATTATGAATCGTAGAAAGAATAATTTAAGAAGTGACTTCTGATATCATATCCAATTATTTCCCTGAGCTGAGCTCAAGGCAAAAGGAACAGTTCGCGGAGCTTGACGAACTCTATCGTTTCTGGAATGCCAGAATTAATCTGATCTCAAGGAAAGATATAGATATGCTGTACCTTCACCATATTCTTCACTCATTGGCCATTGCAAAGCTTATTTCATTTTTGCCGGGAGAGAAAGTACTGGATGTAGGTACCGGAGGAGGATTCCCCGGAATACCATTGGCAATTATGTTCCCGGAAACTGATTTCCATCTGGTGGATTCAATAGGGAAGAAGATTAAGGTGGTTCAGGAGGTTGCTTCGGGATGTGGATTGACAAATGTTAGGGCAAGTCATGCAAGAGCTGAACAGATTGATGAGAAATTTCATTTTGTGGTTTCCAGAGCAGTAACCAGGCTGTCTGAATTTTATCCCTGGATAAAGGGAAAATTCGAGAAAAAGTCAATGAACACCCTTCAAAATGGTATATTGTACCTTAAAGGCGGTGATCTGGATGAAGAGATAAAGGAGTCGGGTTTAAAAGCAGAACTTATTCCGCTCTCCAGGTTTTTTAAAGAAGATTATTTTGACACCAAGTTTATTGTTTATATCCCGCAATAAGCTTTAGTATATTTTAGAATGAAGATGACATCCCCAATGTCTCTTCATTTAGGGGTTCTGATTTTACTCTTTTTTTATTCTTCTGATATGGCATTGCTTCATCAATTAGCATTATCATGCATTCCCGGTATCGGTCCGGTTCTGGCAAGAAACCTGCTGAGTTATTGCGGCAATGCCGAGGAAGTATTCAGGGCAAAAAGCCAGCATCTTGCTCATATACCGGGTATAGGCCCTAAAGCACTCGGATTTCTAAAAGCTCATTCTGCTTTGAAGCGGGCTGAACAGGAACTTGAATTTATAGAGAAGTTCAAAATTAAGGCCCTTTTTCTTACGGATGAAGATTATCCAAAACGCCTCAGAAGTTGTGCAGATGCCCCTGTAATTCTGTATTTTAAAGGAAATGCAGACCTAAATGCCGGCAAAGTAATCAGTATTGTAGGAACGAGGAATGCCACAGATTACGGTAAAGAATTATGCAGAACGCTGATAGAAGATATTAAGGTTCATGATCCTTTAATTATCAGCGGACTGGCCTATGGGATTGATGGGGCCGCACATAGAGAGGCACTTAAGAACAATATCCCCAATATTGCTGTTCTTGCCCATGGCCTTGACCGCATTTATCCTGCCCAGCATAGGGCGATGGCCGAAAAAATTATGGACTGCGGTGGACTGATCAGCGAATTCATGTCGGGCACTGTTCCGGATAGAGAGAATTTTCCTAAACGAAACCGGATTATTGCCGGCCTTGCCGATCTCACTATCGTTGTTGAGGCTAATATAAAAGGAGGCGCATTAATTACAGCCGATCTCGCTAATTCTTATAACAGGGATGTATTTGCTTATCCGGGAAGGGTAAATGATGAATTCAGTCAGGGATGTAATTTCCTTATTAAAACTAACCGGGCAAATCTCATCACCAGAGTGGCCGATCTGGAATACCTTATGGGCTGGACTACAGACAAGGTATTACCTGCAAAATCGCAGCTTAGTCTGCCACTCAATCTCAATGCCGAAGAGCAGATTGTTGCAGATCTGCTCCTTGCCAATGGAAGTCTTGGAGTAGATGATCTCGCTATTTTGGCCGGTTTTCAGCAGAGTAAACTCGTTACAATTATTCTGGGTATGGAAATGCAGGGAAGTATTATCTCCCTGCCAGGAAAAGTGTATAAAATGGCTTAGTATTGCTTTATATTAGGTGTCTGACTAGGAAGTATCATCTCGGTTGGGCTGTTTAAAACCTGATAATGTTATTTAAGGACTGGAATATCTTCTGCCCAACAATGCATATCATTCAATCAGTCTTTCGGGTTCAACTAAAGCAGGGCAGAGGTCTGTTAAAATTATACTAATGAAGGTTTAGTATTGATAAGAGCTTCCTAAACCTGTTGGTTTTTCGGATAATCGTAAAGAATTAAATCCCCCGTTCCCTCTGTCAGCATTTCCCAGCTTTCAAACGGGAATTGTATCAGGGCCATTCCGCAGGTTGGAATATTATAAATATCTGCTCCGCAAAAATCATTAACAAGCTCAGTTAATGCCGGATTATGACCAAATACGGCAATAAAATCGAATTGATCGTCTATTTTGTTAATACGCTTGAGCAAGGTATGGGTGAATGCATTATATATTGCCGGATCCTGAATGATTTCTGATTGTACTATTCCTAATTCATCTGCAAAATAAGCGGCGGTTGAAATAGCACGCAATGCCGGACTGCTATACAGCATTTGCGGAACCAGGTTTTTTTCTTTTAACCTTTTGGCCATTTCCTGTGCATTTTTTTCACCCCTCTGACTCAATGCTCTATTGAAATCAGGTTTTATAAAATCTGCTTCTTCAGCTTTAGCGTGCCGGATAATCAATAATTGCTTAGGCATTTGTTTCAGTAATAATTTGGTCCAGGTCGATAAGGTTCATGCATTTAAAATGTCCTTCAGGACATGCATTAAACCCGATTTTTGAGCATGGACGGCAAGTTAAACCATTTACCTGTATTATGCTGGAATGCGTTGTTTTATACGGATACATTCCAAATTCAGGTACTGTATTTCCCCAAACAGAGATAATGGGCTTATTAAATGCCGCAGCGATATGCATAAGCCCTGTATCATGTGTAATTACCAGGTCTGACATTTTGATAAGAAATGAAGATTCATCAAGTTTAAAACGGCCACAGCCATTAAATACATGAATTCCGGCAGCATTCGCAATTTCTTCACCACGTTCCTTGTCTTCTGGTCCGCCAAGTAATACTACCGGTCTCTCAATCTTACTGCATAGCCTGATTAATTTGTCCACTGGCAGCCGTTTTGTTGAATGCTGTGCACCAATCACCACCGAAACAAAGCTCTGATGTGAAGCTGGTAACAGTTCAGCCATTTCATACTGCCGAAGTAAAAAATAATCAAGTCCTTTGGAATCATTTTTAACACCCAGAAAGGCTACCGTTTGAAGGTATCGGTCAACAATATGAACAGGAGGGAGGGTATTCATTTTGAAATTGACCAAAAGCCACTTTTGTCGGTTCAATTTATCAAAAGACCTTGAGTTTACACCGAGCCTGGTTTTAATCCATAAAGTCCGCAGATTATGGTGCAGATCGATCACATAATTAAACTTCTCCTTTTTCAGCTCAGCTATACAATCGGGAAGCGATTTTTCAAGGTAATGGATTTTATCGATATGCGGATTCCCTGCCAGTACACTTGCATAGGACTTCTTCGTTAAATAATGAAGCTCAATTCCTTCCAACTGCTCTTTAAGACATCGTATTACCGGACTTGTGAGTACAATATCCCCGATTGAACTAAAGCGGATGATCAGTATTTTAAGTTTTCTATTTTTCAAGACTGCTGTTTCTTTTTCTGCTCGTCAAACAAGCTGCTGATTTGCTCAAGGTTCATAGCATTCAGGCAATTTGCTTTAGTCAGTCCGCCTTTTCTTGCAACAAGAGTTCCATATTTCATATCATTAAATCCTTCTTTCCGGTGAGCATCGGGATTTATCGACAAAAGTACCCCCTTCGAAATAGCATATTGATGCCATCTCCAGTCCAGATCAAGCCTGAGTGGATTGGCATTGATTTCTATAACCACCTGATTTTCAGCACAGGCATCAATTACTTTTTTATGATCAATCGGATATCCGCTTCTGCTGAGCAATAGTCTGCCGGTGGGATGCCCCAGAATCGTAGTATATGGGTTTTCAATGGCTTTTATCAAACGTTCAGTTGCCTTTTCCTCATGCATATTCAATATGGAATGTACTGATGCTACAACAAAGTCGAAGCTGGCCAGCACCTCATTTGAATAATCCAGTGAACCATCGTATAAAATATCAGATTCAATTCCTTTAAAGATCCGGAAAGGGGCAAGCTTTTTATTCAGCTCATCAATTTCACGGTGCTGAGCCGCAACTCTGGTTTCATTCAAGCCATTCGCATAAAAGGCAGATTTCGAATGATCACAGATCCCAAAGTATTCGAGTTTCAAGTCATTTTTACAAAAAAGGGCCATTTCCTCTAAAGTATGGATGCCATCGCTCCAGGTACTGTGGTTGTGCAGGCTTCCAAGCAGGTCAGTATACTGAATCAATT
>CAZGWG010000174.1:0-8970 GCA_964529165.1 uncultured Sphingobacterium sp. | reverse complement strand
GTCAGAAGAGAGCTTCCTGAACTGATAACCTTTTCTTCAAAAGTAGCCCAGGTGCATGGTGAGCAACATCCGGAACTATTAGAAATCAAAAAGCTGATCGATCAAATCAGTACAGAACTTACCGAACATCTCGAACAGGAAGAAAATGTGCTGTTTACTTATATCAAAAAAATTGCAGAAGCGCGAAGGACTCCCCTCCCATTAGTGAAACAAGGAAAAGATTTGTCAGGCTTAATTAATGAACTGGAAAAAGATCATGACTTTGTTGGCAGAGCTTTCGATAAAATTCGTGAACTGAGTAAGTCTTACTATCTACCTTCTGATGCCTGCAGCAGCTATAAATTATTGTTTAATATGATCCAGGAATTTGAAGATGATTTGCACCTGCACATCCACTTGGAAAACAATATTCTGTTTCCAAAGGCAATTGAGATGGAGATGTGAGTGGTGGGAAACGAGGAACGAGATACGGGAAACGAGGAACGAGATACGGGAAACGAGGAAAGAGATACGGGAAACGGGAAACGAGATATGGGAAACGAGATGTATATAAATTCTAAAACTAAAATTGCGGACTTAATAAAGTTTCATCCGGATGCGCTTGAAGCAATAATAACCTTAAGCCCGGATTTTAAGAAGCTGCGTAATCCAATCTTAAGGAAATTGATGGCTGGCCGAACCAGTATAGCTATGGCTTCTAAAATCGGAGGATGCAAACCTGAAGATTTCTTTGAACGATTGAGTCCTTTGGGATTTGTTTCAGAAAGCGCTATTGAGGAGGAAGCTTTTGTATCGCAAAAATCACTGAAAGAATTTATCAAGGATATTGGGAGCGCAGATATTATTACCCTGGATGTCAGGGATATGCTAGCTAAAGGGAATGACCCGCTAAAATTAATTCAGAAACAAGTGAAAGAGCTGAAGAATGGTCAGATTTTAAGGATCATTAATACGTTCGAGCCCAGTCCCCTGATAAAATTACTGGAAAAGCAAGGTTTTGAATCTTATGTTGATCTGATTGAGCAGGATCTGGTTGAAACCTATTTCTACAGGTGTAATTCATCTGAGTTTAAACAGGAAGTCAAGCCGGAGAGATTAACGGAAGACTGGGCACTTCTATTACAACAATACGAAAACAGAATTATAAATATAGATGTTCGTCATCTGGAAATGCCGGGGCCTATGATCAGTATTCTGGAGGAATTGCATAAACTGGATCCCTGCGAAGCATTATATGTTCAGCATAAACGCATTCCAATATTTCTCCTGAGCGAACTTAAGGACAGGGATTTTGAATATCGTATCCATGAGATCAGTGAATCTGAAGTTTATTTATTGATATTTAAGAAGTAATATGCTAGTAACAGATTCATCTTCAGGATTTCAGAAAAGCACCTCTTATAAGGTTGTGCTTCCCTTCTATGTTTTTGCGGCACTATCTTTCCTGATATCATGTACCCTTCTGTTGTTGAACACAAATATCATTCATCAGCATTATTTCAATCCCAAAACCCTGGCAATCACACATCTGATGGCGTTAGGATGGGGAACCATGATTATCCTGGGTGCAAGTCATCAACTGCTTCCTGTTCTGATTGAAGGAAAACTGGATAGTTATTTGCTGGCCTTTTTATCTTTTATTTTTGCTGCAATTGGAATCCCTCTCCTGGTAACGGGTTTTTATATGTTCAATACCGGCCTTATCCTTCAAACCGGTGCTATTTTAATCAACGCTTCGGTAATCTGCTACTTTTTGAATGTAATTGGCAGTATAGAAGAAAGCAAAAAATACAATATACATGCGTTTTTCATAGCTGCAGCTGCACTTTGGTTATTTGCAACAACCTTTTTTGGGCTCCTGCTCGTCTTTAATTTCAGCTTTGCCTGGCTGCCCGAAAATTCAATCGAATACCTCTCAATACATGCCCACATGGGTCTTGCAGGCTGGTTTTTATTATTGATTACGGGTGTCGGTTCCAGGCTTATCCCAATGTTTCTGATCTCTAAATATTCCAATCCTCTAACCTTGTGGTGGATCTTTACATTGATAAATGTAGCCCTGTTGGGGTTTATCTATTTAAAGACTACCGGTGCTTATCAACAATATTATTTCATTCCGTTTTTACTATTACTCATTGCTTTAATTTTATTTGGAGCTTATATTTATAAGGCTTATAAAGCCCGGATCAGAAAGCATGTAGATAAACAAATGAAAGTTTCCCTCTTATCTGTAGCTATGTTGTTACTGCCTCTGCTCTGTCTATTGAGTATTATTTATTTCATAAGAGAAGGGTCCGGAACGAATATCGTATTACTATACGGATTCTGCATTTTCTTTGGCTGGATAACCGCAATAATTATCGGCATGACCTTCAAAACTTTACCTTTTATTGTTTGGAATAAGGTATATCATGACCGAGTAATCGGCAAAGTTCCTGCACCAAAAGAATTGTTTAATGAAAGTCTTTTCAATGTCATGAGCTTATTATATCTTTCAGGTTTTATTGTGTTTTTTGGAGGTATGACTTTATTGAATGATCTGCTTTTAAAATCTGGCGGGAGTTTATTAATGGTCTCGGCAATTGTTTACGTAATAAATGTTTTTAAAACTACGTTTCATCAAATCAAAGAATAATGGAAGTGTTGAGCAATAATAACCTTTATTGTAGTGCAGCGCTTGCAGGCCTTTACAATGTATTTGATCCGGAGATAGGACTTAATGTGGTAGATTTGGGGCTGATCTATCGCTTAGATTTTAATGATGAAGATAAAACCATAATCCTTACAATGACCCTCACCACGCAATTTTGTCCGATGGGTGAAAGTATTATAACTGATGTTAAACAGTCTGTAAACAATGCTTTTAAGGACTATCATGTAATTATTAACCTTGTATATGAACCAGCCTGGAGTCCTGATAATATCTCATCCGAAGGCAAGGAATATTTAGAACGCTAAAATGATAAGTTATACCTGTAAAACAGCGATAAAAGCCGTTATTTACCTTGCATCTAAGGCAGAAGATAAAGAGAAAGCTGGCATGAAAGAAATTGCCATTCATATCCATGCCAGTGAACATACTGTAGGTAAAATTATGCAAACTCTTGTACGTCAGGGTTTAATCAATAGTTCCAAGGGGCCTTCCGGCGGCTTTTTCATGAATGAAGCCCAAAGGTCTCAGCCGATAATAAAAATTGTTGAGTCTATTGAAGGAGATCAGTTATTGAATAGCTGTGGTTTAGGTTTAAGTCAATGCTCAGCCTCGCATCCTTGTCCAATTCATGATGATTATAAGGTTGCACGTGATCTGATCGAAAAACTATTCAGGGAGAAAAAAGTGAAAGATCTATGTGACCCTGTAAATAACGGACTTGCTTACCTCGTTGGATAAGGATTATACATTTCCCCAGCCACTTGCCAGAACATCAGCAATATGCATAGTTTTCAGCTTAAGACCATGCTGATCAATATATGCCTGAAGATTGATTAAACAGGATGCATCAGTTGATATAATATAATCAGCTTCCATTTCTAATGCATTATTGATCTTTTGCTCTGCCATTGCACTAGAGATTGAATCAAATTTTACAGCGAATGTACCACCAAAACCACAACAAACATCGGTATCCTTCATCTCGACAAGATCAAGACCATGAACCTTAGCAAGTAATTGCCGGGGCTCAGCTTTAATATTGCATTCTCTGAGTCCGGAACAGGAATCATGATAAACTGCCCTGCCTTCTAACTCAGCTCCGAAGTAATCTTTTTTAAGTACGTTAACTAAAAAATCTGATAGTTCATGGATATTATTCTGAATTGAACGGCATTTATTATGTATTACTGTATTTGTAAATAAATCATTGAATGAATTTTTTACCATACCCGTACAGGATGCTGAGGGAGAAACGATATATGCATTTTCAGAGAAATCATTCAGGAACTTCGTACCAACCACTTTTGCTTCATCCCAGAATCCTGCATTATAGGCCGGCTGACCACAGCAGGTTTGTTCCGAATTATAAATTACTTTACATCCTGCCTTCTCCAGAATCTTAACCGTATTAAATGCGGTCTGAGGGTACGTTTGATCAATAAAGCAGGGAATAAATAATTCAACATTCATATTCTATAAAGATTTTATCCGGAGGAAGGGATTGCTGCTAAATTCCGAAAAAAAACTATACTGAACGTAAACTATCTGAATTTTCTGATTTTATAAAAAAGATTGAGAAAAGGATTAGCAATCCACAGATAAAAAAGCCGGCGAGGCTGATCGCTGAATTCCGCATACTGCCGGTAAACTCTTCAATATAAGCAAAGCTGAACAAGCCAATAACAATGGCTATCTTTTCTGTCACGTCATAAAAGCTAAAAAATGACGCAGTATCCGGGGTGTTTTCGGGTAAAAATTTAGAATAGGTAGATCTGGAAATCGACTGAATTCCCCCCATTACCAATCCCACAACTGCTGCAATTATGTAGAACTGTGTTTCGTTCTGAATATAATAAGCTGAAATACAAACTCCAATCCAGATCATCAAAACAAGCATAATAACCTGAATATTACCATACTTCTTCGCAAAAAATGACATAATCAGGGCTCCGATAATAGCCACCAACTGTATTATCAAAATAATCGCAATCAATTTTGAAGTACCCAGCTTCAGTATTTTCTCACCAAATCCGGCAGCAACGAGCATAATTGTCTGTACCCCCATTGAATAAAAAAAGAACGCAAAAAGAAATCTTTTTAATAAAATCATTGATTTAAGCTGATTCCATACTTTTATAAGTTCCTGAAATCCACTTTTAACCGTACTTTTTGTGATCTTATCATAATTTGGGCTTCCGGCAGGCAATTTCCTGAATGGTATCTGGGCAAATCCAAGCCACCAGATACCTACCAGCAGAAAGGATAAACGTGCGGGTAATGAAGGATCAGTTATACCGAAAAGTTCAGGTTTAAGCACAAAGACAAAGCAGATAATCTGTAGAATAACACTGCCAATATAGCCATAAGCAAAACCTTTGGCACTTACCCTGTCCTGCTGATCGAGGCTGGCAATTTCGGGTAAATATGAATTATTAAACATCACACCCCCGATATAACCTATCGCCGCTAAGGTAAAACAGAAGATACCCAGTTCAAGGGTTTCTAGCTTAAAAAAAAAGAGACCTGCGCAGGAAATACTACCTATATAGGTAAAAGCCTTCATAAATATTTTTTTATTCCCCCGGAAATCTGCAATTGAGGATAATACCGGCAGCAATAAAGCCATAATCAGGTAGGCTACAGAGAGGGCATAATTAGACAGTGCAGTATTAGTAAAAGTCCGACCCATAAAAGTTACCTGATCTCCAAACTCCCTGGTAGTGGTAATTATGGTATAATAAGCAGGAAAAATTGTAGATGTTATAACCAGATTATATGCAGAATTGGCCCAATCGAACATGGCCCAGGCCTTAATTGTCTCTTTATTATTTCGCATGGATACAGACTGAGGCAATTGACGCAAAAAACCGGATTGCCCTGACTAATTAAATAAAGAGCTCAAATTAATAATTTTATTTGTTGTGAGTGAAATTTATAAATCCAAAAAAATTAGGGATTTACTCAATGCTTCTGACCACCGAAGCACCGGAATTATCTTTATAAATTTTGGAAGGTTTTCCTTTATATTCAACTTCACTGGCACCTGTAGAATTAACTTCAAGTAAATTCAATACGTTAATGCGGGATTTGCTTGCTCCTGTGCTTTTTATACGGTATTCTCCGACAACAAAATCTATCGCTTCAACAGAACTGGAACCTGTTGTTTCAAGATCATGACTACCTGCCTGTCCCCTCAATCCGATCTCAGAAGATCCGCTGGAAGACGTTCTTAATGTTTTAACGTTAAGGTCAAGCATTACTTTTGATGAGCCCTGCAACTCAAGATCAAGATCATTCAAGTCTAACTTTCCTTCACTCAAAACCTCTACCGATCCTGATGACTCAATTCTTTGATAATCATTTGAACTCAGGTAAACTGTTACCGGACCTGCATCACAAAAATTTCCATCAAAATCAATTCTGAGGGTTTTTCCACTAAGTTTTGCACGAATCTTGTCCAGAATATTATCATCTGCTACGATCCTAACCGAACTTGCTGAATCCTGGCTAAGTATAATTTTAAGAGAACCGCTTGTCTCAACATCAGTAAATGTCCCTATTTCCCGGCTCTCAGTAACCTGATTCCCTGAACCATTGATACAATCAAATCCGTTACAGGACGAGAATAAAAGAATACCAAGAGTGATAAATAAAATTGAATTCAAGGACAAGTTTTTCATATTGTTTTCTTTATTTGACATCATTAGCAAGGTGTATGTTACAATATCATTAAATATGGCTTATAAATTATGAATATGTGCTACTTGTTAAATTTCGCAAGGAATAACTAAGATAAGTTAGCATGACACTATTAACCTTTATGACTGAAAACTACCTTGATTTTTTATTCTTAGATTCTCCTATTCTTACCTAAAGTTTTCATACCAATGTCTTCCAGAAAATCTTAATCAACGATTTAGGACAACTTTCAACTTTTCAAATAATAAAATTCACCATTTACTTTTATACTACCGGCATCAAGCAGCATTCTGATCACTTTTAGCCTTTCATCAGAGTTACCGGTACTTAAGGCTTCTACAAGCTGATCAAGGTGTGAGGGGTTCTTGCTTAACTCATTCAAAACCTCTTTGATGATTTCATCTGTGAGGCCATCCTTCTTTTTCAGTTTTTTATTTTCAATGCAAACATCACATACGCCGCAAATCCCGGCATGAGGCTCGTTAAAATATCTGAGCAATTGCTGACTCCTGCAAATATGATTTTCTGCATAGCCTAAAACAGCTTCAACCTGCATCTTATGAATCTGATAGCGGTCTGCATGATATTTTCGGTCTATGTAAAGATGATCTGAATCTGATCGGGGTTTAATAAAATTAAGCTGAGGTTTATCAGTTTGTTGAATATAATTAATTACCTGTAAATCATGCAATTTAGCAAGCATCTTGACTACTTCATTCCTGCCAATACCGGCCCGTTTGGCAAGCTCACTTTCTTTAATAGCCACTAATTGTTCAAAAACACCTCCGTACGATCTTAATAAAACTTTAATGAAATGATCGTATGCCGGTTGCCCAACCTGGAAGCGATAAAGATCTTCATGACCATAAAGCACCTGTACCCTGGAAGGTAAAAAAACAGTTTCACTCAATGCAAGATATTCCTCATGTTCAAGAAACTTAAAGGCATGTATGGTTCTTATCGGATCAAGTTTAAACCGGTTACAAAAATCTGCCAGATCAAATTCCAATGAAAGACCTTCTCCTGCTCCATAAGCAAGCTGATAATAATTACCGAGATGATGATAGATCTGTTTAATTTCATCTATCGAAGGATAATGCTGATCCAGTCTTTTGATAATCAAAGATTTATCGGCATTGTTATAAAGTAAAACTGCATAAGCTTTTTTCTCATCCCGGCCTCCCCTGCCAGCCTCCTGGTAATAAGCCTCAAGGCTTTCAGGGAGGTCCAGATGGATTACAAAACGAACATCCGCTTTGTCGATTCCCATACCAAATGCATTGGTAGCGACCATTATCCTGATCTCAGAATTTTTCCATGCGGTTTGCTTTTTCATCCTTAAAGGAGTATCCAAACCGGCATGATAAAAATCGCTGGTAATACCTTCAAGATTAAGCTGCCGGGAGACTTCTTGTGTTTCACGTCTGTTTCTGACGTAAACAATCCCGGTGCCTTTTACATTTCTAGCAACGGAGATTAGCTTTCTGAGCTTGTTTTCTTCATTATAGACCAGATAGCTAAGATTTAAACGCTCAAATGACTTCCTGAATACCTGAGCATTCTTAAAATTCAATTTTGCTTGTATATCTGCTGCCACACGTTCTGTTGCAGTAGCTGTGAGTGCCAACACAGGAATTTCAGGATGAAGTTCTCTTAATTCTGTTAAATGCAGATAAGGCGGTCTGAAATCATATCCCCACTGAGAAATGCAATGCGCTTCATCAATTGCAATCAGGTTAACTTTCATGTGTCTGATGCGTTCTCTGACCAGGTCGGATAAAAGCCTTTCAGGTGAAAGGTAAAGAAATTTAAAATCACCGTAAATACAATTATCCAAAGCGATATCGACCTCTCTTTTTCCCATTCCTGAAATGATGGCGATTGCCTTGATCCCCTTTTCTTTAAGATTTTCTACCTGATCCTTCATCAGGGCGATCAATGGTGAAACCACAATACAAATACCGGGCTTCAAAAGTGCAGGAACCTGAAAACACAGGGATTTACCACCACCTGTTGGCATTAGAGCAAGCGTATCTTTACCATCCAGAACAGATAAAATAATATCCTCCTGAAGTGGCCGGAACATTGAAAAGCCCCAATATTTAGAAAGGATAGATTGAATTGTCATGCGGTCTGTTTTGCCTTAAATCAATTATCATAATAAAATCAAGAAATCCGTATTTGATAAGTGTTTAAACTCAAAACTATGAATATTTACTAAATTGCGGGTTCAATTGATCATTTACATGAAGAGAGCACTTACAGTTACTTTAATAATTTTGCTGGCTTCGCGCTTATCTGCACAGCAAAGTCCAAAATGGAATGTTGAAAAACCTACAGGTCCGTCAAAATCATTAAACTTTCAGACCAATGAAGGAACATGGATGAACCTTGATCTTAGTCCGGATGGGCAGACTATAGTTTTCGATCTGCTAGGCGATATTTATAGAATGCCTGTCACCGGAGGAAAAGCTACTTTGCTGGCGGGAGGCCTGGCCTCTGAAGTACAGCCAAGATTTAGTCCGAACGGCAAGTATATTTCTTATACCAGCGACAAAGGGGGCGGGGATAATATCTGGATCATGAATACCGATGGGACAGGTAAGCGGGCAATAACA
>CAZGWG010000173.1:0-8976 GCA_964529165.1 uncultured Sphingobacterium sp. | reverse complement strand
CACATCTTAACCAAGATGAGCAACAAGCGTAAGCGCGCTTTAGGTCAGACAAGTTTAGTTTCTGACGCAGATATGGGCAACGTAAAACGTATGCTTACAATCGGCAAATAATTAACAAATTAATTTAACCAGGTATCAGGTTTTAAAGTTTCTTAAAGGGAACACCGCTTACCAAAAAACAACACAACATGCCACGTTCGGTTAACGCAGTAGCGTCAAGAAGAAGAAGAAAAAAGGTCTTAGATTTAGCTAAAGGCTATTGGGGATCAAGAAGCAAGGTTTTTACCGTTGCTAAGAATACAGTCGAAAAAGGTTTGCAATATGCTTACCGTGACCGCAAAACCAAGAAAAGAGAATTCAGAGCTTTGTGGATTCAGCGTATTAACGCTGGTGCACGTCAACATGGATTATCTTACTCTGTTTTAATGGGTAAATTAACTGCAAAAGGAAACGGTTTGAACCGTAAAGTTCTGGCCGATCTTGCAATGAATCACCCTGAAGCTTTTAAAGCTGTTGTTGATTCTGTAAAATAGATCATTTTATCATAATTAAGAAAAGGGAGCCTAGTGCTCCCTTTTTTGTTGCTCCCTCTTTCGTATAAAACAGGGATCAAACTCGGATCAAACTCGGATCAAAGAGGAATAGAAGACGTATAATTTTCGAATTTCAAGCGTCTTTTATCTTTATTTCATTTGTTATTTAACTGTATTTTACTTAAATTCAAAATACAGTCAATCATATGGTTATGGGAAGATTAGTCAGCGGTATTAATGGCCCGTTCATCGGCAAAGTCGGAACTATTATCGGATCAACAAGAAATGGTATACCCTATATCAAAGGTCCGCATAAATACCGTACAAAAAACATTAGCGAAAAGGAAAAGTTAAACAGAAGTAAATTTGCCGCTGCACAATTATGGCTGTCGCCATTGATTAATTTTGTCCGGATCGGATTTAATGGGTATAGCAAAAAGGGAGAAGGTTTTATTGCAGCGAAATCCTACTTATTGAAAAATGCCCTTAAGGTAGAGAATAACGGTATTATTATTGATCCGGCACTCGTAAAGCTTAGCTTTGGAGATTTACCTATGTCTGCAAATGCTGCGTTTAAGCTCTCTGCACCCGGTGAATTAACATTTACATGGGAGCCTGAGGGGATTGGGTATGGCTACGATCGTGATCAGGTAATGATGCTTGCATATAATTGTACTGGCTATGAAAAGAAATTTTCAGTATCCTATGAAAATATTACCGGACAGTTTAGAAGTGCAGGCCAGGATATATTGCTAATACCTAAAGATCTAAAGGCCGGTACTATATTTCATGTATACATTGCTTTTATTGCCGCCGATCGAAGCAGACAGTCTGATAGTTTATATTTAGGTGAGCTTAGGATATAATCAGAGCAGAACCAGTAAATTTGGCGTAGTATTTTCAATCTGATTACTATTCCCATTATTATAGATTATGGATTTTGGCCGCCTACCCGATAATCAATTCCCGCTGGTAGATTTTACTCTCCCCGCTGATACAAGCCTTACAACCAAGGTTCTTAAAGAAACAACGAAACCTGCAAGCCCTGATTTATATGTAGGTTGTGCAAAATGGGGCAGAAAGGAGTGGCTTGGAATGATCTATCCGCCTAAAACCAAAGAAGCCAATTTCTTAGGGGAATATGTCAAGCATTTCAACAGTATTGAACTGAATGCTGTTTTCTATGGTATGCCGAAAAAAGAACAGGTAAATGCCTGGCGGCAGAAAGCCGAAGCATCACGTGCAGATTTTAAGTTTTTTCCTAAGTTCACACAAAGCATCAGCCATATTAAAAGATTGAAGGATGCAGATGAGCTAACCTCTCAGTATTTGGACAGTATATCAGAATTTGGAAATACGTTGGGTCCAGCATTCCTTCAATTGAGTGATAATTTCGGACCCAAAAACTTTGATACTCTTCAGAATTATCTTGAAAGACTACCCAAAGATTTCGAAGTTTTTGTAGAAGTAAGGCATAAGGACTGGTATGAGGATACTATTGCCAGAAAGGATCTTTTTCAAATGCTATATGCACTTAATAAAGGTTCAGTCATTACCGATGCAAGCGGAAGAAGGGATTGTGTTCATATGGAATTAAGCAGCCCCGATGCATTTATCCGTTTCGTTGGTAATGGATTACACCGCACAGATTTTAGTCGTATAGATGATTGGGCAGAACGCTTAGCCAAATGGAAAGAACAGGGTCTGAATAATATTTATTTTTTCCTTCATCAGCATGATGAAAAAGATACTCCGATTCTGGCTGACTATACGATTAAAAAATTCAATGAAAAGCTGGGTACAGATCTGCTACCTCCGGGTCTTATTCAAAGTTCAACACTCTTTTAAAAAAGGAAGCCGTTAATATTTTCATATCAACGACTTCCTTTTTATCTCTCATCACAATCCATTTCACACCCGATTGCTATCGGAACCCAATTCTCTATTTCCCATTCCCTTTACTCCTCTAACACCTTAGTAACCAGAGCTGCAGCTTCTTTTAAAAGAATCGCTGAATAAACCTTTAATCCTGATTCATCAATCAGTTTTTTAGCTTCTACAGCATTTGTGCCCTGTAAGCGAACGATGATAGGAACCGGAATATTACCAATCTCTTTATAAGCATCAATTACTCCCTGAGCCACACGGTCACAACGGACAATACCACCAAAAATATTGATAAGAATTGCTTTTACATTCGGATCAGAAAGAATAATATTAAATCCTGCTTTAACGGTTTCTGCATTGGCTGTTCCACCTACATCCAGGAAGTTTGCCGGCTCACCACCCGCAAGTTTAATGATATCCATGGTAGCCATTGCAAGACCGGCACCATTAACCATACATCCCACGTTACCGTCAAGTTTTACATAGTTAAGATTTGATTTGCTTGCTTCTACTTCAGTTGGATCCTCTTCACTGGTGTCGCGCATGGCGGCATAATCCGGGTGACGGAATAATCCATTATCATCCAGATTAACTTTAGCATCAACAGCGAGTATTTTGTTATCAGATGTTTTCAAAACAGGATTGATCTCAAACATAGAAGAATCTGTTCCTTCATAGGCTTTGTACAATGCTGCGATGAATTTAATCATGTCTTTAAACGCATCACCGCTTAACCCAAGATTGAAGGCAATTTTACGTGCCTGAAATCCCTGAAGACCAACTTTAGGATCGATTTCTTCTTTAAAAATAAGGTGAGGAGTATGTTCAGCCACTTCTTCAATATCCATACCGCCTTCGGTAGAGTACATAATGATATTGCGTCCTTTAGAACGGTCGAGCAATACACTGATATAGAATTCTTTTGTTTCACTTTCTCCAGGATAGTAAACATCCTGAGCGACTAAAACTTTACTTACGAGCTTACCTTCAGGACCGGTTTGAGGGGTTACCAATTGCATTCCGAGAATCTGACCTGCTTTTTCCTTAACTTCCTCAAGGTTCTTTGCAAGCTTAACACCACCGCCTTTTCCTCTTCCTCCGGCATGGATTTGAGCTTTAACAACAACCCAGTCTGAATTATAATCTACTTTTAGCTTCTTTGCGGCTTCAACAGCCTGTTCTGCAGTATCAGCAACAATGCCTTCCTGAACTCTGACACCAAAGCTTTTTAAAATTGCTTTTCCCTGATATTCGTGAATATTCATCTACTTATTATTTGCGGTAAAACTACGTTTTTATTGCTAACCTGAAAATAGTAAAGGCTGTTTTTTTTAAATTTAAAGCTATTATTTTACGGGAAGCCAAAGATTAGTAAACAATTCGCACATTTGCATATTCATAAGCGCTATATTCATGCTTCAGGCAAGGGGAATAAAGAAATCATACGGTAATTTACAGATATTAAAGGGTGTAGACCTGGAAGTCAATAAGGCTGAAATTGTTACAATCATTGGGGCATCAGGCGCTGGTAAAAGTACTTTGCTTCATATCATTGGTACTCTGGATCGCCCGGATCAGGGTACTGTGCGATTGAATCATACAGATCTCAATACCTTATCTTCAAAGAAGCTTAGCGCATTCAGAAATGAACAGATTGGCTTTATTTTTCAGTTTCATCATCTGCTGCCTGAGTTTACTGCAATTGAAAATATCTGTATCCCTGCATTTATTGCTAAAAAAGGTAAAAAGGAAGCTGAAATTAAGGCGTTGGAACTGCTTGATCTTCTGAATTTAAGGGATCGGGCAAATCATAAGCCGAATGAACTTTCTGGTGGTGAGCAGCAAAGGGTAGCGGTTGCCAGGGCTATGATTAATAGTCCTTCGATTATTCTTGCCGATGAGCCCTCAGGTAATCTGGATTCTGCAAATGCTGAAAGTTTGCATCATTTATTTAAGGATCTTCGCGACAATTTAAAACAGACTTTTGTAATAGTTACGCATAATGAGAATCTTGCAGCTATGGCAGATCGAAAAGTTCTGATGAAAGATGGACTGATAATCAATTACTGAAAATGGCAATTCTGATAACCTCGGCATCTTTTTCTACTGCGTACAAGCTAGAACGATCACTAAATGAATCTCCCGTTTATTTTGCTGAGCAGATTGAAATGCCTGTAATTCCGGGTAAAAAGTACATTCGTATTCCCGAAGTATCTTCTCCGGTTTTTACTAGTGAAATACTTAAAATATGCCTTGATAATCAAATAGTTAAGATTTACCCGCTTAGGAAAGCAGAGATTAGAGAATTATTAAAGGCTGATCAGCTTTTCCAAGAATATGGAATTACTATCATAATCCCTTCAAATGAATGGATTGTAAACGACTGACTAAACCATCCGTAAACTGATTGGTCTAATATTTGCTTTCTTTAGGCAAGTTGTTTGATTGAGAAAGAACCTGCAATCTGGCATGTTTTGCCAGAATAGATTTAATTATTGACTTAATAAACTTTATATGCTTAAATATAAGGATTTGGATACCCGAATAAAGGCATTTGTATTTGAATTGGATGATGTAATATATCCAGAGAAAGATTATTTACTGCAAGTCTATTATCTATTTGCCAATTTTATTGAATTTACGGAGGGCTCTCCATCTGCGCAGGATCTGACAGCTTTTTTCAAAACAGCTTATACTCATCATGGGGATGAGCGTATTTTCGACAGTGCTAAAGAAGCATTTGGGATTGATGAGAAATACCGGGCTAATTTTGAGAGGTTATATTCTACGGCCATTCTTCCGCTAAAATTGTTGTTATTCTCAGGGATTCTTGAGCTAATGCAGGAAATCGTAGTCGACAGAAAGCACTTATTTTTAGTTACAAATGGTAGGCCGGAAGTTCAGTTAAATAAGATCAGACAATTTGAATGGAACGGCCTTGAAAAATATTTAAGGGTTTATTATGCATCTGAGATAAACCTGAAACCGAGTCCTGACGTATTATCGTATATAATGAACGATCATCAATTAACAAGAAAAGAAATCATGGTTATAGGAGCTACGGAAACGGATCAGGAATTTGCAATCTCTTCGGGTGTAGATTATTTAACTGTTGATGAATTTCTGTAAATTGATGTCAGAATTGAACTAAGCATACAGTACAGATTATTTCAAAACGAACCAAAAAATGTTGAATAAAATGAATTTAAGACCGCTAAGTAAATACTTAATATTCTCGCTGAGTGTATTAACTTTAGTATCTGCCTGTAAGAAAGATCCAAAAACTAATGTAGCTCCGGTAATCGAACCACCTGTTACAGCAGTAGCTACCAGGTCTGAATTGACTAAGGATTCAATCTATCTTTATGCTAAAGATACCTATTACTGGAATGAAGGAATGCCCACCTATGCTGTTTTTAATCCCAGAAGCTATGCAAATAATGATGCTGTGTTAAATGCGATTATTGCATTGCCAGGAACCAATAAACCAACAGATAAGTATTCCTTTCTGGATGATGGATCAGTATCATCATCTTTAGGTGGTGTAAGCGGTGATTATGGGTTTTCTGTATTCTATAATGCATCGCCTTCCAGTGATCTTCGGATAAAATATGTTTCTCCAAATTCTCCGGCGGCTTTGAAAGGTCTTAAACGGGGTTACAGGATTACTAAATTAAATGGTAGGACAGATTTGAGTTCAGCAGTAAGTTCTAACCTGGATTTTGTTGGTGATGCAATTTTCGGCTCTGCAAATTCTGTTACCATGACAGTTTTAAAACCTGACGGCAGCTCAGAAGATGTAGTAGTGGGGCGTGCCAGCTATTCGAACAATCCGATTTTTTTAACTAAAACATTTGATGTCGGAAACAAGAAGGTAGGATATATAGTTTATAATAGTTTCACAACTAATTCACGAGATGCTTTGACAACCGAAATCGGTAAATTTCAGGCAGCCGGTGTAACAGAGCTGGTAGTGGATCTTCGCTATAATGGAGGTGGTTCTGTTGCTACTGCTGATGTTTTTACAAATTTAATAGCTCCGGCAGCATACAATGGTCAGGTCATGTATACCACTTACTGGACTAAAACCATGCAGGATGGCAATGCAAAGATACTCTCCAACCAACCTTGGCTTGATGCACAAGGGAAATTACAAAGTTTTACAGGTGGTGTGAATGGTCTTTATGCCACTTATGCAGATATTGATTACAGGCCTACGAAAGATGCCGGAAATGTTGAGCTTTTTGAGAAAAAAGGCATCGCAGAGTTTAAAAAAATATATTTTCTTGTCCTAAGCGGTACAGCCTCAGCTTCTGAACTTCTGATCAATAGTCTGAAGGGAGTAATGGCTGGCGATATTAAGCTTATCGGACAGAAGACTTATGGTAAACCGGTTGGGTTTTTCGCAATTCAAATCGATAAGATTGATTTATACATACCTCAGTTTGAAACTAAAAATCAAAAGAATGAAGGCGGCTATTATAGTGGTATGGCTGTTGATTTTAGTGTTTCTGATGATGTGACGAAAGACTTTGGTGATCCGACTGAAAAACTACTCGCTGCCGCTTTAAGCTATTCTGAGAAGGGAACTTTTGCTGTGAGCAATATTCCATCTAAGATAGCCAGCGTTTCCGGCATGTCGGTTTTTGAAGCAGAACGCCTGAATGAGGCCTTTGATAGAAACATTTTCAAAGGAATGGTTGATGATAAGCTAAAGCTTAAAAAACACTAATAATTTATCAGGCAGCATTTTAATCAACAACATCTTAAGGTAAAAAAAACACTTCATAAGAATTTATGAAGTGTTTTTTTGAAATCATTGAAAAATATCTATTAAATTAGTAGTCTATTATTAATAGTTTATTAAATCTGCTTAAATCTTAATATTATGAGTTTAAAACTGGGCGATCTTGCCCCAAATTTCAAAGCCAAAACATCTCAGGGAGATATTAGCTTTTACGATTATTTAGGCGATAGCTGGGCGGTTCTTTTCTCTCATCCCGCTGATTATACACCGGTTTGTACAACAGAACTCGGTAGAACGGCATCTTTAAAAAGTGAGTTTGATAAGCGTAATGTTAAAGTTCTTGCTTTAAGTGTCGATTCAGTAGAGTCGCATAAAGGATGGATTAATGATATTAATGAGACTCAGCATGTGGAAGTTAATTTCCCGATAATAGCGGATGAGAACAGGGAAATTGCCGAAATGTATGGCATGATGCATCCTAATGCATCGGAAACATTTACAGTTCGTTCTTTGTTTATTATCGGACCTGATAAAAAAATTAAACTGATGATTACCTATCCTGCATCTACCGGAAGGAATTTTCAGGAAATTTTAAGGGTTATTGATTCACTTCAGTTAACTGCAAATTACAGTGTAGCAACACCTGCTGACTGGAAGGAAGGGGAGGATGTGGTAGTTGTGCCTGCGATTAAAACTGCAGATATTCCCGCTAAATTCCCTAAAGGGTTCAGAGAGATTAAACCTTATTTAAGGATGACACCGCAGCCCGATAAGTAAATTTTGATTTCTTTATATTATTTATAGAAAAGCCTGCGTATTAAGGTTTATAATATAAATTAATAAGGATAAATTTTTAATAGTATTTCAATGCAAAAAGGTAAAGTAAAGTGGTTTAACAGCCAAAAAGGTTATGGCTTTATCACTCAGGAAGATGGTAAAGAGATTTTTGTTCATTTCAAAGACGTAGAAGGAGGGGCCAATGCGCTTCGTGATAAGGATGAGGTTGAATTTGAAGTTGAAGAGGGAAGAAAAGGATTACAGGCAGTTAGTGTAAGGAAAATTTAGGAATTACATTAAGCTCTGCTGGATCTACAGGGTATATTTCCCTTAAATAAATAAAATTTCTAACTTAAATGGAGCATAGTTTTGCTCCATTTTTTTTACCCGATTCTGCGACAGCTCAGAACTATAAGTTCTTTAGTTTGATTTGTGCAAAAAAGAAGATACTCATCTCCTCCATCTTTTATCTTTAGTTTTTTCTTTATCTCTTCCGGACTTAAAGGAAAATTTCTGCAAATGATATTAGCTTTTTTAAAGCCTTTTTCTTTAATGAAATTACCGTAGCTCCATAAGCCCTTCAATTTGAATTTTCGTCCGGGGAATGAATCATTAAGATCGTTTGATGTGTATAAATGGGTGTTTTGCTGTATTTTATGGACATTGAAGTCTCTACTAATCAATTTAAAGCATCCTGCTTTTAGGAGAGCAACGTCCGGAACATAGATAAAATCTAAGGGCTCTGAATATTCAGTGATCGAAAAATTTCTTTCTTCACTTAATCGAAAGGTATAGGTGCTTGTTTCTCCGGCATCAAGTAATACGCAAGTGATCAATGGATTGATCCCGCAATTCTTACGATCGATAAGATAAAGCAATTCCTTACATTCATTTTTGATACTGATAATGTGTATGCTGCTAACCTCCTTCAATTCATTTATGGTGGACTGAATATCAAGCAGAGGAGCCGTTTTGATCATCAGGAATTCTGACTTTGATCTTTTAAGATCAAAGTCAGAATTCCTGATGATC
>CAZGWG010000172.1:0-9028 GCA_964529165.1 uncultured Sphingobacterium sp. | reverse complement strand
CATAAGGCCAAAGATATTAAGATCGCTGTTCAGTGGCAGCCGGTTCAGAATAATTTTGAAGGCAAAAACCAGTCGCTTTCTGTTCTTAGTCTGACTAATGAATCAGCAGATGATTTACCTGTCCGGGGATGGACTTTATATTTTAATTATTCAGGCGATTTTCCGAAACCAGATAGCAGAGGGTTAACAATTTCCTTTGTGAATGGAGATCTTTATAAAATTGAGCCTAACCCCGCTTCTGATGGAATATCTGCAGGTACGAGAATCGATTTTCAAATGATCCGATCCGGAAATATAGAGAATGTGACACAAGCCCCTCAGGGCTTTTATCTGGTTTTATCAGATTCGCCTGACAAGGCAATTCCTTTAAAGTGTATTTATCCTGAGCCCTCAGCGGAATTTTTAAATTCTCTGCAGGCGTCAAAAACCTGGATGAATCCTGCTTATGTCTATTCAAAGAATCAGGATATTCAGGATATAGAGGCATCAAAATTACCGCTGATATTTCCTAGTCCGCTTGAGTATAAATCAATGAATTCAGAATATGCAATCAGCGGGAATACTACTATTTCTGCGGATCCATTATTTATCAAAGAGGCGGGATACCTGCTTGAAGAGCTTGGGAAGGTGTTAAGTTCTAAACCTTTGCTCAGGCAGAACAGTACAGGCGGTATAGTTTTAAGAAGAGATTCCAAAATTAAAGCAGAGGGCTATGAATTAAGTGTTTCGGAGAAGGGAGTATTGATCGCTGCCTCAAGTCCGGCAGGGGCATCTTATGGTATCCAGTCACTAAAGAGTCTGATGCCTCCATTAAGCTGGAGAAGTAAGCAAAATTCAATAATTGTTCAGGCGGTCGAAGTGAAGGATGAACCCCGTTTTGGATACCGCAGCTTTATGCTGGATGTGGCGAGGAATTTTCAAACCAAAGAAGAGATTCTAAAGATCCTGGATCTGATGAGTTTATATAAACTGAATGTTTTTCATTTTCACTTTTCTGAAGATGAAGGCTGGAGGGTTGAAATTCCGTCGCTTCCTGAGTTAACGCAGGTTGGAAGTGTAAGGGGTCACACACTTGATCATAAAAACAATATCCAACCTGCTTTCGCATCAGGCGGCCTTCCAAATAAATTGCCGGGTAGCGGGCATTTAAGCCGGAAAGAGTTTATTGATGTTCTTAAATATGCTGATTCAAGACATATTCAGGTAATTCCTGAGATCGAATCTCCCGGTCATGCACGTGCTGCGATCAAAGCAATGGAAAGTCGTTATCAGAAATTGATGCAGGCGGGAAAATCTGCCGAAGCTTCCAGATATCGATTGATCGATCCTCAGGATAGGACTAAATATCGTTCTGTTCAGGGATGGAATGATAATGTAATGGATGTGGCTTTACCTTCAGTTTACAATTTCATTGAGAAGGTTACTGATGAATTGATTCTGATGTATAAAGAGGCAGGTGCACCTTTAAAGACTATTCATTATGGTGGTGATGAAGTGCCGGCAGGAGTTTGGGAGCATTCTCCCTCATTTCAGAAGCTGAAGCTTACTAATTCTGATATTAAATCAGCCGATGACCTTTGGTATTATTATTTCGGGAAATTAAATGCGATGGCAAAAAAGCGTGGTTTATTTATTTCGGGATGGGAAGAGGCCGGAATGCGCAAAACACTGCTTGATGGTAAGCCACACTATATTGCCAATCCGGATTTTGCAGATGATCATTTCCAGCTTCATGTATGGAATAATGTGATTGGATGGGGCGCAGAAGATCTGGCTTACCGATTGGCCAATGGTGGCTATAAGGTAGTCCTTTCTCCGGTATCGAATCAGTATTTCGATCTGGCTTATAACAACTCTTATTTTGAGCCCGGCTATAAATGGGGTGGTATGGTCGATGTAGATAAACCTTTTTATTTCATTCCTTTTGATTTCCTGAAGAATGTGAAAGAAGATGGCCAGGGAATGCCGATCAAAGATCTGGACAAAAGTAAAATGATCCGGCTGACAGATTATGGTAAGTCTAATATTGTCGGGCTGCAGGGATTGTTATGGTCTGAGAATAATATCAGCAAAGAAAGACTGGAGTATATGATGCTGCCCAAATTGCTGGGACTAGCTGAAAGGGCCTGGGCAAAAGAACCGGAATGGGCAATCGGGGATTATTCAATACTGAATGATCTTTACTATAAGAATTCCTGGTCACAATTTGTTAATCGTATTGGAAAACGTGAATTACCACGTTTGAATTATTATAATGGCGCTTATTCCTATCGTATCCCGGAACCCGGATTGATGATCAGGGATGGGAAGGTATTTGCTAATATTCAGCTACCCGGATTTGAGATAAGATATACCAAAGACGGTTCAGATCCGGTATCAGGGAGTGCGATCTATAATACTCCATTGGCTGGAAAAGGGAAGTTTCGGTTTGCAGCTTTTGATGTTGCCGGAAGGAGAGGCAGGGTTGTGCAGATTGAGAATCAATAATTCCTGGTACTGTGAAGTTGTGTTATTTAACAATGAATTGACGTTGATGTATTGAGAAATCAGCTTTGGGCAATCAGCTTGAAATCTGAAAAAGTATCAATACTTTGAGTATTTCTCAAATTTGAAGCTTTTAGCCTATAGCAAAAAATAATGATCAATTACACTTAACATAAGTGTAGTATTAAAGGTTTTAGAACTCAATTTTCAAACGGAAATGGCAATGTTTTGGAGACATTTATGTAACCTAAACTTAATAAGTTAATTTTTTAATTAAATAAAGTCTTTTTTTACTTATAATTTCGACCAATATTTTTAATAACTAAAAATGTCAGACCCCTCCAATAAGGAATTAGAAGAATCGCAGGTTGAGAGAAAGCTGAGGGAACAGACTGCACATTTACAATCGCTGATTATTTCCCTTGAGGATATCGTATTTGAAATAGACGCTAATCAAACTTTCAAAAATGTTTGGGTATCTGATGAGCGTATACTTTTTACGCCAAGGGAACAGTTTCTCGGGAAGAAGATTGCAGATGTTATGGGACCGCAGTCGGCTCTTTTTACCGAACCGGTAAAGGAGGTTGTCAAAACCGGTGTGCCACAGGAGATTGTTTATCAACATCCTGATGAGCGTATTAATCAATGGTATAAAGCTAAGGTGAAGCCTGTATTCAAGTCTCCAGATCCTGAAAGCTATATACTGATATTAAGTATTCAGAATGTAACAGAGCAAAAGCTCGCTGAACTTGCACTGGAGGAAACGAAGGATAAACTTGAATTTGCCGTTCAGCTATTGGATGTTAGTCAAGAGCTGAATAAAACTGCCGGCTGGGAGTTGAATTTGTTGACACAGGAGATATTTTGTACAAAACAAGCCTATATATTATTCGATTTACCTCAGGATTTTAAGTTTAATTTCGATAATATCAAACTTTTCTTTGTTGATTCTGATTTTGACATCCTGATAAATCATGCCATGGAATCGGCCACTGAAAAGAAAGCTTATGATGTTGAATTGAGGATAATTACTACAAAAGGGGTAAAAAAATGGGTTCGTGCAACGGGGATTCCGGTAACTAAGGGGAATAAGGTTATAAAGTTGAGGGGAGCTTTGATGGATATTACATCAAATAAGTTGATTGAGCAGGAATTGATTGGTGCAAAGAATGAAGCAGAGGATGCTTTTAAAGTTAAATCTGATTTTTTGTCTATCATGAGTCATGAAATCAGAACTCCTTTAAATGGTATTATTGGTATTACAAATCTTTTGAAATTAGATCATACCCAGAGTCAAAAGGAATATATTGATAACCTAATATTCTCTGCAGATCATCTCCTGTCGTTAATTAACGATATACTGGATTTAACTAAAATTGAAAGTGATCAGGTTGAGCTTGTAAATTCTAAGGTTAATCTGATTCAACTGACAGAGAATATTAAAAACCAGTTCAGTACTTTGGCCGAGGCTAAAGGCATTAAACTTGAAAGTATCCTTTCCGGGAATATTCCGGAAACGATTATCGCTGATCCGATACGTTTGGGTCAGATATTGAATAATCTTCTTGGAAATGCTGTTAAATTTACTGATGAGGGTACAGTTACTCTGGTAATAGAATTGGTCTCAAAGAATCAAAAGAAGGTTAATGTCAGATTTACGGTAAGGGATACAGGTATTGGCATACCAGAGTCTCTTCACGAGAATATTTTTGAGAACTTTAAACAAGTTCAACAATCCCCTTATCGAAAACATACCGGTACCGGTCTGGGATTGGCGATTACTAAAAAACTGCTTAAGTTATATGGAAGCGATATTACTTTAAAGAGCAAGCCCGGCTTTGGAACTGAGTTTCAGTTTGAAATTTCATTTGGATTGACTCAGGATCAGGTAATTGCTGAATCTAAGGGCATTCCGGATGGTTTGTTGGATTATCCTCAAAATCTCTCAGGATTGCGCACATTAATTGTTGAAGATAATATCATCAATATGATGGTTGCCAAAAAGCAGGTGGAGTATTTTGGGATTAAACCGGATTGTGCAGGGAATGGTGCTGAGGCTTTAGAATTGTTAGATAAAAACTCATACCATGTTGCTCTGGTTGATCTGCACATGCCGGATATTGATGGGTATATGTTAGCCGGATTAATACGTGAAAAGTTCCCTGAAACGCATATTATCATCTTTACTGCGGATATTATGACTGAAGTAAAACTGAGGCTTGCAGAGATGGATATTTATGATATACTAAATAAACCTTTCAATCCTGAAAGTATGTATAGTGTTTTATTAAAGGTAGCTCAGGATAAAATCCGGGAGTAATTAATTGCATTGAGACTGAAGCATTATTTGTTAATTATAAACCGAAATTGTAAGGTTAATAAAATAAGGTTCCAAATGAAACTTCGGGTCAAAGTGTCTCGTTTGAATAATTATTATTCATTATTTTATTTCGGGTTAATGTTATTTTAACAAGCATTTTTGGCAAGTGCAGGTTAAATAAAAATATTTTCGTTTCTTTGCGATTCTTAAATGACTCCGTAGCTCAGTTGGTAGAGCAACAGACTCTTAATCTGTGGGTCCTGAGTTCGAGCCTCAGCGGGGTCACACAATACAGGCCGATGGATTAATCCATCGGCCTGTATTATATCAGGTAAAAATCATGAATCTTTTAAAAAGGATTATTTGATTAGTTTATTGTCAATTGAGTATCGTCCTGCTCCTGTAAAGAACAGTACAATGAACATTCCCAGAAAAAGTACTGATTTTTCTTTTGTTCCGAAGTCATCTGCTGCATGAACAATAAAAAATGCAACCGCCATATTGATAATCAGCGGAATTAAAGCTAAACGGGTATAAAGCCCTATGATCACCAGAATAGCACAAAAAAACTCTGCGAAAGTTGTAAGGTAAAGGGATGGTACCTGCCCTAAGCCAATTGGATCTCCAAAGTTCAGGTCTCCTGCCAGAATTTTTTGGAGTTTAGGATAACCATGAGTCAGTAATACAGCACCGGAAAGAATCCGAAGAATTAACAAGCCCAAATCGTTCGCTAATGGACCACTTGACATAAAAGGTGATTTCATAATTTAATAGTTTTGGTGAGTGGATGAATGCTTTAAATCCTAATATAGTATGTTTTTTTAGTTTAAGCCAGATTTTACTGATTAATTTATTTTATAAAGTATTGATTTGTAGTATTGTAATGCTATTGTAAATGAGTTAAGTGTGAAAATGGATTTACTTTCAGCCAATAAAGCACCTCAGGCTATTTTTTTGACTTAGCCATAGCAATTAGCTATTCAATCTAGTGTTATGTTAACAATGAAATGACGTTGATGGCTTTGAGCAAACAACCATGGGCAATCAGCTCTGCATATCATTAATATTCAATATTGCTCAAATTTGATGGCTCAAAGCCCATAGCCCATAGCAAAACCAATGACCAATTACACTTAAATAACACTAGTATCAACAGGTGAGCGACTGACGAATTTAACAGGCATGGTGCCTATGTAAATTCGTAAGTCGGTAGCTATCAGGTCTTATTTGGCCAGGTCCGAAGTTGCTTTCAAATGTTCAGCCAATCTTTCTATTGCATTTGCTGCAATAGTTATCTGTTGCTGAGCCTCTTTCCAGTCGCGTTGTTCGATTGCTTCACGAACACCGGGCATAGTCTTTACTCCGTAGCCGGTATAAAATCCGGGAGCATACAGGGTATGTTTATACCATGGACGACGTGGAAGTCCCTGCTCTGTCAGTAAACTTTGTTCTGCCTGATATAGTGCCTTATTGATTTCTTCCAAAGCGGATTTTGAAATCGTTCCTTTACTCAGGTTTTCTGATAATCTGTTTGCTGCCTGATCTAACTGAACAAGTGAATTCTGAATTGGGGAGAAATCAATGAATGGAACTTCGGCCTTTATTTTAGGGACTTTTACAGGTTTGGTAGGGTCATCAGCGAGTTTATGATTGTTTCCCTGTACTACCTGATTAAAGACCGATGTCGATTCTCTCATCTGATCTGTCATACTGATCATTTCAGCGACATAAGCAGAAATTGTTTTATGCAGATTCTTGAATTCAAAGGGTAAGGTATCAGCATTTGCCATTCTTAAAACGGCGCGACCAATGGTTTGAGAAAGTGTCCGGCCATAATTAAATCCCGGATCGCCAAACCTGCTGTAATAATCGTAAGAATCATAGGCGGTATGATACTCTCCTCCCGCATTTTCACCACTATAAAAGATGTTCAGTGAAGGTATGCCGGCATGTTGCAGGAATGCTGAATAATCAGAACCTGAGCCCAGTGCTCCGATGCTCATTGTTTTTTTCGCCATATTATCCTTTCTGGCTTTATCAGAACCGGAATTAACAATATCACGTGCTTTTAAACGCTCAAATACAGTCACATTCGTTTGAGGATCATTCACATCTTTAGCAATGCCATCAACCATTGCTTCCAATCCATGTGATCCTGCTGCCGACAGGAAACCCCTGCCATTGCCATCAGAATTGATATATACCACTGCTTTCTGCTTCAGTTCAGCAGCATGATCTTCTACCCATTCAGTAGAACCGATCAAGCCTGGTTCTTCGGCATCCCAGGCACAATAAACCAGCGTGCGTTTTGGTTTGTAACCCTTTTTAACTAATTCACCGATTGCTTTTGCTTCTTCCATCATGGCTGCAATACCACTTATTGGGTCGTTTGCCCCCGTATTCCATGCGTCGTGATGATTGCCGCGAATAATCCATTGATCAGGATATTCTGATCCTCTGATTTTGGCAATTACATTATATGCCGGAACTAATTTCCAGTCGAACTCTACCTTCAATCTTACTGAAGTCTTTCCCGGACCAATATGATAGGTAAATGGTAATGACCCACGCCAGTCGGGAGGTGCTACCGGTCCGCCTAATGCCTGAAGCAATGGCTGTGCATCATGATAACTGATTGGCAATACCGGAATCTTCAGCAGATTTTCTGCATCTTCTTTTTTCAGGCGTTTTGCATTTTCAGTTGCACCAATAAAGGGAGTTAGCGGATCACCGGGATAAATTACCATATCCATAATGGAACCACGCTGTACACCATATTCATTTTTAAAACTTCCTTTCGGATAAACATCTCCCTGAAAATAACCATCTTCCATTGGATCGGAATAAATGATACATCCAATTGCTCCATGTTCCTGTGCTACTTTGGGTTTAATTCCGCGCCAGGATCTTCCATATCTTGCTATCACTATCTTTCCTCTAACATCGATTCCGAGCTTATCCAATGTTTCATAATCTTCAGGCAGGCCAAAGTTTACAAAGACCAGTTCGGCACTTACGTCTCCATCTGCACTCCAGGCATTGTAGGAGGGAAGCTGATCCGGATGCCCGGAGGTTGCATCCTCTTTATAAGCCGGTTCTTTCAGCAAAGCCTTGAATTTTGTCGGTGCAGTCATCTCCAGAATCCTCACCTTGGGCGTTGGAAACAGAACCTTATAGATTTCAAGTTCAGCATCCCAGCCATAGCTTTTGAATTTGGCAAGCAGATTTTCTGCGACTTCCTTACTGGCCGGCGAACCCAAATAATGAGGTTTAACAGTAAGTTCTTTAATAGTTTTACCGATGTTTTCACTGCTGATTAAAGCATCGAAATTTGATTCCAGTTGCTTTTGGTCCTGAGCAGATGCTGTTCCGATGGAAATTAAGACTGCAGCTATGGAAAGAACGTATTTTTTCATCAGAATATAAATGTTTTTATGGGGTATAGAACTTGCATGAGCTTATATTCTTGTCGTTTTGAAAAAAATAAACTTATGCAGGTTTCATTTTTGATGTTTAGGAAAGGGATTAATTTGATATCAACCGTTCAGTTTCAGAAGAAGCGGCCGGGATCCTGGTGTTATGTTAAGCGAAATTGATCATTATTTTTTGCTAAGGGCTATGGGCTAAGAGCCATCAAATTGAGGCAATACTCACATTATTGCTTTTTTTTCAGATTTCAAGCTGATTGCTCAATGCCATCAATGTCATTTTTAACATAACACTAGTTTTTGAATAGCCCCCGGCCGATCCAATGACTACTTGTTAAGCATTTAATTTTGCTTCCACACTAATATCAGTATTCAATAATTTTGAGATAGGGCAGTTAGCCTTGGCATCAGCAACTGCTTCATCAAATTTTTCCTGAGAGATTCCCGGAACAACAGCATTTAAGGTCAGGTGTGAAGAGGTAATTGCTCCACCATCCAGGGTAATATCGCATTGAGTGCTCAACTCATCCGCGGTAAAGCCTGCTGCATCGAGATTGAAAGATAATTTCATAGTAAAACATCCTGCATGCGCTGCAGCGATTAATTCTTCAGGATTGGTTCCGATGCCTTCTTCGAACCTGGATTTATAGGAATACTGAGTATCGCTTAGGGTTCCGCTTTGCGAACTTAAAGTTCCGCTTCCGCTTTTACCACTTCCTTTCCATAAGGCTGTTGCATTTCTTTTCATAATAGTACTGTGAATTGTTGATTAATCAAATCCGGAATAATGTTCCGC
>CAZGWG010000171.1:0-9033 GCA_964529165.1 uncultured Sphingobacterium sp. | reverse complement strand
CTTTCAGTGAGAAGAAACGTAGTGGAGCTTTCAACAAAAACAAGGAAACTAAAGCTGAGGAGGTAGCGAAATAATGGCAAAAGATACAATCCAATACGTTACCGCTCCAAAGGTTGACGAGAGCCGTAAAAAATATTGCCGTTTCAGAAAGAACGGTATTAAATACATCGATTACAAAGACGCTAACTTTTTGTTAAAGTTCATCAACGATCAGGGTAAGGTTTTACCACGTCGTTTGACCGGAACTTCACTTAAATTTCAGCGTAAAGTAGCTCAGGCTGTGAAGCGTGCGCGTCATATCGGTTTATTACCTTATGTTACTGATTCATTAAAATAAGAGGGAGATAAGCGAAATGGAACTAATTTTAAAACAAGACATCAAGAATCTCGGAGAGAAAGATGATGTTGTGAATGTAAAGCCAGGTTTTGGACGTAACTACCTTATTCCAAAGGGTTATGCAACACTGGCGACTGAATCAGCAAAGAAAGTATTAGCTGAGAACCTGAAGCAAGCTGCTTTTAAGCAGGATAAAATTAAGAAGGATGCAGATGCAATTGCTGCCAGACTTGAAGGTGTTAAGCTTTCTATTGGTGCAAAAGCTGGTGAGAGTGGAAAGATCTTCGGATCTGTTAACACAATCCAGATTGCAGATGCTTTGAAGAAAGAAGGCTTTGATGTTGACCGTCGTCGCATCACTTTCGATACTGAGCCTAAATTTGTGGGTGAGTATACTGCAAACCTTAACCTGCATAAAGAAGTAAAGGTTAAAGTTCCTTTTGAAGTTATTGCAGAGTAATTTCCTTTTCGCATTTTAAATGCGGAAATAAATCAGGAAAAAATTATATTTTTAAGTGCCTTCTGAAATCCAGAAGGCACTTTTTATTTTATAATAAATTGGAGCTAATATCTTTGGCATATTAAGTGTGAACAGATTCAAATTAATCATCGGACTAATTCAAAAGGCCATTTACTGGTTCCTCGCGGTATCATTGGTCTGGGTCCTCATTTACCGCTTCATTAATCCTCCTTTTACCTTTCTAATGCTGCAGCGCGCCATTGAACGAAAGATCGATGGTAAAGACCTGAAGATTGACAAATCATGGATACGTATAGAAGATATTTCGACCAATTTAAAAAAGGCAGCTATTGCCGGTGAGGATGTCAATTTTCTGAACCACCGGGGTTTTGATTTCAAGGCAATGGAGACTGCCTTTGTAAAAAATAAGAAGGGTAAAAAGATCAGGGGAGGCAGTACAATCAGTCAGCAGACCGCAAAGAATGTATTTCTTTGGCCCGGCAGATCTTATATTCGTAAAGCCTTTGAAGCCTATTTTACTGTTCTCATAGAATTATTATGGGGTAAAGAGCGTATTCTGGAGGTCTATCTGAATGTGATTGAAATGGGAGATGGAATTTACGGTGCAGAAGCTGCAGTACAGAATTATTGGGGCATATCAGCAGAAAGCATGACTAAATCACAGGCGGCGCTGTTGATTGCCGTATTACCCAATCCATTGCGATGGAACCCCACAAGGCCAACAAGATTTGTTTATTATAAGCAGGGCTTAATTTTGAGAAATATGAGGGCCCTGAAGAAATTGCCCTTCTAAAGATTGAATATTGGCCTGCACTAAGCTTCTGGTTCCGGTTAGCTGTTGCGAGAAAGGGTACTAAATTTCAAATGAAGCACCCGATGTTTTGGCTCCTGGTTCTTGGTTTTTGCTTCAAAAGGAAAATACTTTCGCATGCCAGCTATCAGCTATTGGAATATTCCAGGAGCTTTCCAGTTCCTTTCTGCGACTGATCAGATTATTGAAAACGAGTGTTTCCGAATTGATATTTCCTTTTCTGATCTGCTCTTCAAACTCTTCACGGCTGCAATTGATGATATCTTCGCCCGATCTGTAGGCTATTCTGAACCTGTCGAACAGGTTGATATTGAATCTAGACTCTATTTCCTTCATCAGATAAACTGATTTATCAATACTGCAACCTGTAGCACCCGCAATTTGCTCATCAACGGAGAGGACGATAAACTGATGATAATAGATCTCCGCCAGGGCAGCCAGCGCATGCCCGTGTGCCTGCCACTCTGCAGTAAAATTGTTCAATATCTGCTGTATAGCCTGCTCTTCTTCAATGCTGAAGGGACGGTCAGACTGATATATCCAAATTCTTGAATTTTCTGAAATATTCATTCTGTAAAATTACGAAATCAAGCTAAACCAGGTATCTTTTTCTTGCAGCTTTACAAATTCATGATTAAAGTATGTGATTGCTGGTTTTAATAAAAAATAAGGCTTTTGATGTATTTTCTAATCCAATATATGTCATTATTTTTATGCACTAAAATTTAAAACGCTCACAAAAAGACAAATTATGAGGAAACTATTATTTTTATTTGTATTGCTGATTGCCAGTTCTACCGGCTTTACCCAGGAAAGAGATTCTTTGAAGAACAGTAATGTAATTACCGATTCAGGGAACAGTCTGGTGAAACTGAATCTTCTTGCATTACCCCTGCGGAATTTTTCTGTTGCTTATGAGTATAAAATTGGCCGTAAAGTGACTGCCGGACTTGGGCTTCGTATTATGCCAAAGGGAGGCCTTCCAATGCGTTCTGCAATTTCAAACGCGATTGATGATCCGGAGACTGACAGACAACTGGATAATTTTAAAACCGGTAATGTGTCTTTCACTCCGGAGGTTCGTTTCTACCTCGGGAAACAGGCTATGAGAGGTTTTTACCTTGCTCCATTTGCGCGTATCAGCCGTTACACCGCAGAGATGCCATTTGAATTTGATGTAAACGGTATCACGCAAACGATGCCCCTCAGTGGAAAGCTCAATACTTTTACCGGGGGATTATTAATTGGTGCGCAATGGAAACTTGGCGGAAAAGTTTATCTCGACTGGTGGATGCTTGGTCCGCAGTACGGTTCTTCTGATGGATTGCTTGATGGTAAAAAATCATTGAATGCGATGGAACAGCAGGAACTTAGAAACCAATTGCAGGATCTTGAAATTCCATTTGCAAAAACTACTACCACTGTTGATGCCAATGGGGCCCGATTGGATATAACCGGCCCATGGGCCGGATTAAGAGCCGGTTTATGCCTTGGATTCCGCTTCTAATCGATATTTATTAGTGTAAATGCTGGATTTTTCTTAAAATCCGGCATTTCTTTTTATTTTAAACCAGAATTTGGCTTCCGATTCATGCATACTGGTTATAAAAGTAATTTAAAGCAGGTTTATCTTTTCCTTATTCTTTCAGGATGGCTCATCGTTTTTAGCGGTGCTACCGCCGGGGCCGATGAAGAACTTCATCAGCTTGCACTGCGTACGCAGGTGAAACTTAATACACTCCATAATCCTGGCTCAGAATCTGACAGAATCAGACAATTCGAATTGCTGCTGAACGATGAAGGCTTTTTGAGATACCGCCGCACTTATAGCAATGGCAAGCAAGAGTATTATTCTCTCAATCTGATGCGAATCAGAGCTATCGACTATCTTGGAAATACTTCTTCCGGAGATCTGTCAATTCAAACGCAGGAAGATGATGTAATTGTACAGACATTTAATGACCGAAGCGGTAATGTAGATTCTATGGCTACCCATTTCCGTCTGCCTTTGATCAGGGTTGAAGCCGAAGATCTTATCGCTCTCCATAACGACCTCCTTGAAATGAAAAGGCTCTTAGACCGGAATAAATAAAGCGGACTGAATTATACCCCTTATTGGGTATTTACATTGTAATTCATGAGAGCTAAATTCGTTGGATTTTAACTCTGCAATCAGATTTAATACCTTGAAAGACGATTATTAAGGATTAGATTGGTTAACTTTTATTAAAATGGAGGTACTTTCATAATTGAAAGTACCTTTCTTATTCTGTTTGAAGTTTAAAGTCCGTTAGCTCTTGCAGTAATTTCAGCAATATCCAGAACTTTTACTTCCTGCTCTTTATTATAATTTTTAACCCCATCGCTTAACATGGTCATGCAAAATGGGCATGAAGATGCTACAATATTAGGTCCCAGTGCCAATGCCTCATCAATTCGCTCAATATTGATATCCTTTTTCCCTTTTTCAGGTTCTTTAAACATTTGAGCACCACCGGCACCACAGCAAAGTCCGTTCGATTTACATCGTTTCATTTCAACCAGGTCGGCATCCAGAATTTCTAGAGCCTTTCGGGGAGCCTCATAGACATTATTGGCCCTTCCAAGATAGCAGGGATCATGAAAAGTAATTTTCTTTCCTTTAAAGGACTCGCCGCCTTCCGCTTTCAGTTTACCTTCATCAATCAATTGCTGGATCAGTTGCGAATGATGAATCACCTCGTAGTTACCACCCAATGCAGGGTATTCATTTCTCAGCGTATTAAAGCAATGAGGGCAGCCTGTTACAATCTTTTTAATGGCGTATCCATCCAGTACCTGAATATTACTCATCGCCTGCATCTGGAACAGAAATTCATTTCCCGCCCGTTTTGCAGGATCTCCAGTGCAGCTCTCCTCTGTACCAAGTACAGCAAATTTAATTCCCACATGCTGCAAAATCCTGCAGATATCACGCGTAATTTTCTGGGCCCGTTCATCAAAGCTGCCAGCACATCCAACCCAGAATAAAATTTCCGGACTTTCGCCTTTTGCTGCCATTTCGGCCATTGTTGGAACTATTAGTTTGTTCATTTTTTATCAGTTTTGAGCTATGAGCTCTCGGCTATAAGTTATCAGTTATGAGCTTCAGTTTCCTATTATCTACCCGATAACTATCGGGTCCCTATTCCCAGTTTTCTATTTCCTACCCATAGCCATTTGGTCCTATTCCTCCTCAACCCAATTCAACCTATCCGCCACCGCATATTTCCATGGCGCACCATTATTCTCCACGTTTCCGAACATAGAATTAATACTTGCAGGGGCCTGAGACTCTTCCATTATAGCAAATCTTCTCAGTTCTACGATAATGGATAGCGGGTCAATATTTACCGGACAGGCCTCCGTACAGGCATTGCAGGTGGTACAGGCCCAGATTTCTTCCCTTGTGATATAACTGTCTAGCAAAGATTTTCCGTCCTGATGCTCCTTACCATGCTTATCAATATTTTTTCCAACTTCCTCCAGCCGGTCGCGGGTGTCCATCATGATTTTACGCGGAGAAAGCAGCTTTCCTGTGATATTAGCCGGACATACAGAGGTGCATCTCCCGCATTCAGTGCAGGTATAGGCCTCCAGTAAGCTTTTCCAGCTCAGGTCGCCGATATCCTTTGCGCCGAAACGACCGCCCTCAGGTACGGGCTCGGGCGTATAAGACGGATCAAGCATGGCTTTAACCTCATTGCTCACAGAAGCCATATTACTGAGTTCACCCTTAGGTTCCAGGTTTGAATAATAAGTGTTCGGGAAGGCCAGAATGATATGGAAATGCTTGGAATAGGGCAGGTAATTCAAAAAGGCAAAAATTCCAATGATATGGAACCACCAACAGGACCGTTCAATTGCAATCAAGGCCGATTCTGAATCGGGGAGAAGCGGAACCAGAAAACTGCTGACAGGAAAGGAACCAGCACTGATATAATGCGAAACTCCCAATTGCTGAAGCTTATAGTCGGCAGCATTCATTGTTAAAAATGCGCTCATTAATAAAACCTCCACGATCAGGATAATGTTTGCATCAGATCGTGGCCATTTGCCCATTTCTGTACCGCTGAATCGCTTGACATGAATGATATTCCTTCTTGCAAAGAATATGAGAACCCCCACCAGAACCAGTGCTGCCAGTACTTCGAATGAACCAATCAGGACATTATATAATCCACCTAAAGGCTCAGCAAAAATGCGGTGCGTTCCAAAGACCCCGTCGATGATAATCTCAAGTACCTCCAGATTTATAATGATAAAGCCTATATAAACAAAGAGATGCAGGATAAAAGCTACCGGGCGTTTTGCCATCTTCGACTGACCGAAAGCTACTTTCAGCATGATAGCCAGACGTTCTGATGGCCGGTCTGAACGGTCGAGAGGCCGGCCCAGATTAATATTCCGGATAATCTTGCGCACATTCAGGCTGAAAAGTGCTATAGCTGTAGCTGCAATAATCAGAAAAAGGATTTGTAGAACCATATGGTTATAGGTTAATACGTAAAAATAAACATTATCCTTTAAATCAATTACTATGCAAGCATAATATTTGTTTTTTTTCTGAATACTGTTCCGAAAGAATCAGGATACTAATTCCACCAGTAGGTGAACTTTAGTACCAGAGCACGGTTACGAATGGCAAAAGGAGAGGGGTAATAATTGTCGGTAAATACGAGGAAAAGATCACTTGCAGGCTTATAGCGCCACTGTAAGCGGGTATTCACATTCAGGTTTTTCTGCTGGTTATTGTATTGAAGGAAAGTGGTAAAAAACAGCTTATTACTAAAAGTGAAATCAGTCCTCGGACCTACAAGCCATAAATCTGTAGCTCCCCAGGGCTGTGGCAAAACAATATGGTTATAGCTGGTACTCATGGCTATATTAACATAAGGCTGAAAGCGGTAACCAAGATCTGCTGTTATATTTAAACGGGATCCGTCGGCATAATATCCTCCATACTGTCCTGAGAAGGAGTAGGTATATAGATTCTGCGGCTTGGAGAAGTAATTCGCTCCAAAGGTATTCCATGAATGTTCAGTTCCGGTACCTAAATTACCTTTCCCTGTATTTAAAGGATCAAAGGGTCTGAGCAGTCGGATGAAATTATCGGAAGTCCATACTTCGAAAGTACTCTGGTTGCGGTGCGTAAATTTATAATTGAGCGCAATCTCATTATCTGTCTGATTGAAAGATTTATTTAGATAGAGATTGGAGCTCAGTGTAGGCCCGTGGTTCAAGATCTTACCAGCTTTCGGGAAGAACAGATAACTGAGTTTAGGATTCAGTTTAATGTAGTTTATACGGGGTACATAACCAACCTCTGCGGTATAGTTCTCACCGACATATTCATGCTGCCAGCTAAGCAGCCATTTTTTGCTGCTGTATTGCAGATTTGCAGCATGAACCAGGTCATCACTGTTCTTTACCGGTCCGAATGATTTGACGAACATTGCTTTACCGGTCCAGAGATTATTGGTAGAGGCAAGATTATATTCCAATCCGATATTTCTGTTGAAGGCATTATAAACTGGTTTTCCGGGATGCTGTGCGGGATCATAGTTAACAGATTGTTTGTTCACAAACATAAACCGGATGTTGGAACGTGAGAATACCCTTCGCTGTAAGGCGAGAACTGCAAAATTCTGTGTAGGAAGTCCCGTCTCATCCATGCTTTTGGTCTGCATATCCATTGCACCAATACGCCACTTCTTATTCAGGCTGCCGCTCAGCCTTGCCCCGAATTCAATGGGTACACCCAATCCGATTCTTCGCGAAAAGAATGGCCTGATGGTTGAATATCCGAAATTTGCAAAGAGATCTGCATTTTCAAGAAAGAATTGCCGCCGTTCCGGGAAGAAGAGCTCAAAACGATCCAGGTTGGTGACCTGCTTATCAACTTCAATTTGTGAGAAATCCGGGTTCACCGTCAGATCCAGATTTAAGGAAGAAGTAATCCCGATCTTGGCATCTGCACCAATGTCCTTTTTAAATTTAGTGCGGGTATTATTCTCATAATCCTTGGTGAATCCACCCAGAACGTATGGGATGACAGAAATATTTGTGCCGGCTTCAGGCGGCGGATTATCCCAGATCAGATTTCCGGTATAGGCCAGCGAAGCCACATTAAATTGTCTCGGAATTCTTGCCCAGGCCGATTTTTCAGGAGTCTTGATATCTAATCTGGCGAAATTAACTCCCCAGGTTTGAATTCCCTTTTTATACCGTATGGATTTAAAAGGAATGGCGGCTTCAAAAACCCAGCGATCGGTATAATGCTTTACTTCTGAATACCATTTATTATCCCAGCTAAGATCGTAGCCATTGCTGTTAAATATGAGCCCATCCCATTGTGCACCGGCTGCATTCACGCCGAAGGTAAATCCGTTGGTTTGATCGTCGAAAGGATCGACAATAAGCAGGAAATTATCGTTTTTAGTGTAGGCAAAATCCCGTCTCAGCGATTCAACCGCATAATTTGTATTTGGTTGGGCCTGGTAGCAAATCGCAGAAATATAAATATTATGCTGGTCGTAAGTCATACGTACGGTAGTTTTTACCTTAGCATAACTGGTGTCCATCGGATTGACCATGTAAAAATTAGCTGCCGAGTCCTTTACATTCCAGGCTTCCTCATCAATAATCCCATCAATCACTATTGGGAGTCTTGTTTCTGATATATAAAGTTTATAGGCGCTGTTTATTTTTTGAGAATAAAGTCGGGTGCCGGAAAGAAAGCAAAGTATTAACAGGAATAAATATCTCAAAACAACAAAAAGTAAAACGGTTAAATCCCTCCGGGAACGGCTTTAAAATTAGCAAAAAAGAGCAGAAAGCTACTGATATTTAATTACATAAAATTGATTAATTCCGCTATTTAATGAATGATTTCTAAAACATGCTTCCTGATGTTTTCTCCGATCTTATCAATAGGGAGATCATCAGGGTCAGTTCCAAAAGGATCTTCGATAGATTCAGCGATCAGTTCCAGAGATGCCATTACATAAAAGATAAAAGGTACCGCCGCGATGACGAAATAACCCATTGAGAACACAAAACCCACCGGGAGGGTAAGCACATAAATGAAAATAAACTTCTTGATAAATGAGCTGTAAGACATGGGGATTGGTGTATTCTTAATCCGCTCGCATGCACCGCAAACATCAGTGAGGGAATTCAGCTCGGTATTGATCAGAATCAACTGCTCGCCACTGATATCCTTATCCTGATAAAGTGTATTGCTTCGCTTAAAGATCATCGAGGCTACCTGATTGGGACCATGTTTCTGTTCATCCAGTGATTCGAATTCGGGATGCTCAACTTCATCCAGCATAAAGCGGGTCTTGTTAGAGCGAAGGTGGATAAATAACGTGTCGGCAAACA
>CAZGWG010000170.1:7059-9075 GCA_964529165.1 uncultured Sphingobacterium sp. | reverse complement strand
ACTACGCTTCGGTTGTTACCGAAGGATTCCCGAAGAAAGGCCGAACAAATGCCATTTAAAGAGCGAACAATTCCCGAACCAATCCCGAATAATTTCCGAAGGGTTCCCGAAGATTTTAAAACCAAATGTTTAAGATAGTTTCATAACTGCAGATGTCAGGAGCCCCGCTGTTGGAAAGCCAACTATAATCAAAATTGTACAACAGCGGTTTATGTTGTCCGGTAAAAAACCAACATAACGGTTTCTCAGGAAATGAAAAAGGTCACTAAAGAAATCCACGCTCCGACGCTTATTGGCATCGGCAAGCGTGCTTCTGCGGGGCGTACTGGTTATACCCAGGTGGCTCAGACGGGATGAACCGGCCTGTAAACCGGTGATAAGCTCCCGTAGGGACGTGCAGTGGTGAAAGCCACTAAAAAGCATCGTCACCAAATGATCAAATCCCTTAAACTTCTTGCAATAACGGTCAACGCTATGTTTATGCGCTAATTGTTCCACCTTGGAACGGGGTATAAAACAAAGTAACTGATTGAACACCGGCTGTCCGGTAAAAAATGTACTTTTGGGCATAGTCTAAATTTGTTGTGTGGTAACTTCAAATCTATACTAATCAGGGGCTTCGGCCCCTATTTTTTTTGCTTTTTTGTTCTTTACCGGACAACAGTGACTCCAAGTCATCTGATGAGTTTAATAATTAATGTTGTGCTTAAAAATCAATTTTTCGTAATCGATGGAAACTCTAAAAAACCAATCTTTCTAATTGTTTACAATTCAGTATCTATAGTTTTTTTTAATTCAAATCTGCCCGGCTTGAAGCATTTTGATGCCATAGCCTATATTTGCAGATATGTTTATTCAACAATATAAACTTATTCCGGAGTTGCAGCCCTATGTAAAACTGATATGCACAATGCATTGCGAAGATGGTGTGGATACTAATCATATCCGCGTGTTACCTGATACTTGTGTTGAACTATTTGTTAACTATACTGATACGCCACTGGCAATTATTGATGAGGAGTTATACGATCGCAGTATTGTTACTTTTCGGATGAGTCAGCACTCGGATGTGCAAATGCGAAAAGGGACTGGTTGCATTGCCGTATGTTTTTATCCTGGTACGGCCTATAGGTTCTTTAATGTACCCATGCATTTGCTTGCCGATAAAACCCTTGTATTGTCTGATTTATGGGACAGTATCTCTGGAGAAATAGAGGGCAGACTGGCTGATGCAAGTGATAACGAAGATCGTGTACTTTTTCTTCAGAAGTACCTGTTGCAGATACTGTTCAAAAATCAATGTGATCCGCAGATTGACAATTGTTTAAGGAAGATAGAGAAATCAACCTGCGATTTGCCAGTAAGTCAGCTCAGTTATTATATAGGTCTTAGTCAACGCCATCTGGCACGAAAGTTTCTGCGTTTTGTCGGCTTATCGCCCAAAGAATACCTGCTTGTCTCCAGATTTATCAGATCGCTGGATTATCTGAAAAAGTATCCTTTAATTTCCCTAACAGAGGTAGCTTATAAAAGTGGATATTACGACCAGGCACATTTTAACCGGGACTATAAATCTTTTACAGGACATACACCCGGTCAGGTAGCGCTTGCGAAACATATTTTGTATTGATGTCCGTTTTGTACAATTTTGCGTGATTGGATTTACACATTTTTGCTGTACAAAAAAAATACAGCTATGCGAAAACTAATATTAGGACTGGCCATAACATTGGATGGTTATATCGAAGGGCCAAATGGTGAATATGACTGGTGTTTTACAGATCAGGACTATGGTTTAAATGAATTCTATCATCGTGTTGATGCGATGTTCATTGGCCGTAAAAGCTACGAGGTATTGCAACAATATGCAAATAGCAATAATAGTGAAGGTATACCGAATATGCCTGCAATGACCGAGTATGTATTTTCAAGTACACTTTCATCAGTTAGTAAAGAGGCAATTCTTGTATCAAAAAATAGCATTGCCGAAGCACAAAAAATAAAAGAACAACCTGG
>CAZGWG010000170.1:0-7049 GCA_964529165.1 uncultured Sphingobacterium sp. | reverse complement strand
CAAAGATATCTGGCTCTTTGGTGGAGCATCACTTACAGATACATTCCTTAGAGAAGGTTTGGTAGACGAATTATGGCTGTCTGTACATCCAATACTCCTTGGTAGTGGCAAACCTCTTTTCAGAGAAAACGAGAATCGCATCAAGATTAGTCTGCTGGAATCCAAAACCTATGAGACAGGTTTAATATCTCTTCGATATAACATCGATAATTGATTGCTTTTAACCTGCATGAAATATTCAGTGCTGTTGCCTTAGATAATTAAATAGTGATTCTTTAAACATTTTGTAAATCTGGATAATTCTATCATTTTTTAATACCTATAGTCTGATTAGGCACCTTCTTTACCCGTTTAAATTAGAGAAGCTTATTTTATTGATTTAAAAGCCTTTCCGAACTCCTGAATTCTTAAAAGCAGTAGATTGTTTTTTGTTTATGGCATAGTTCAGTACCAGTATGCTGCTTTTGAATTTCTTACAATGGTTATGTCCCTTAATTAAAAATTAAAAAAAATATCGGGGCGGGGAAATAAATCTACAAAATGGGGTATAATATCTTCATGCTGGGAATTCTAGCAATAAAAAAGTCGGATTTTAAGCATTTGGCATTACTTAGCGAATGGCATATAAATTGTCTTACATGATTGCCCTCCAAAGGGCATGTTTTTCATAGGTAGATGTAGGGTCGAATACTAGCTATTCGGCCCTTTTTTTATGCGATCACATTTTTTATTCTGCTGAGTTATTCAGTATCAAAATAGAAATGATCCTTATTCAATTGAACATCATATTACATTGGAAAATCTGCTAAAAATAAGCTGCTTCAATATCTGCTAATGCGACTCCTCATAATGTCTGTAATTAACTGGCTGATCAGGAATAATAATTCATACGTGATCAGGGCTTTGAAAGATTTTTTTAGGTTTTTAACTCTAATTAAATACTATTTTGACAAACTATTTCTATACTTTCAATAGCTAATTTTAAAACATCTTATCTGAGAGGGTGGGAGGTACTATGCGTGTAACCTTCATGTCAGTTCCGAGACAGTTTCGGGGAATTGATAAAGCCTTCCTGAATCTTCCCGGATGCTTTTAAACTCTTTTTCAGATAGGGGTATAGGATGGTATAGTCAATAGCCAAATAATATAAGAATGGATTTGATGTGAGGAATATAGATAAGTGAGAGTAAATTTCGTTTATGTAAATAAACTTAATCTTTATTTTACCAGTAACGAATAACAAAATGGGAAAACTGAAGAAGGAAAACGGAAGTGTAATATTTATCTGAAAGTTCAGGACACTATTGCGAAAATACTACGATACGACCAATTGTATTGAGCAGAAAACTTACGATTATTGTTCTTAATCAAATACTTCCGATAGCCATCATCTGATCCATTGTAGGATTGGCGCTTCCTCCACGTAGTTCCAGGGTAACTGCAAAGGCCTGGGCATTTTTGACGGACTTCATTTTTTTCATACCGGTACTGTCACCCTCTGAATCAAATACCCCAAGGTCTACAGGTTTACCATCTACCATCGCCCATAATTGATATTGATGTTCTTTATCATTTGAGGGCATTTTCAGGGAAGAAAGATCAATCATAACTTCTTCTTCTTCAGGGTTGAAAGCAACCAGCATACTGGCTTCAGGTGCTTTATCAGAGCCTTTGAGTGTTACAAGCTTATATGCAGTTTGATTTTGATAAAAGTGTAAGGCATTTCGGGTATCCCTTAATTCTTCGTCGATATAATTCACCTGATTTGAAAACCTCTGATTTCCCGTTTGCAGTACTGCAATTTGAGTGTACGAATCATTGAGCTTATTGTTCAGATTAATCAGTAAGATAACACTGATGAAAAGTAGTGCAAGAGACGCAGCGAATGCGTATTTATAAAATTTTAATGCTTTGGAAGAGGTAGCAGGTAATGCACGTACCTCAGCTTCAGCTTTTTCAAGTGAATTTAAAACCTTATTACGTAATCCTTCTGAAGGTTCAATTGCATTTGAAATTGCATAACTTAAAAGTGCTGATTCAATTTCTATAAGTTCAGATTTGACTTCAGGATATATCTGAGCGTATTTTTCCACCTCAAGCCGTTCTTCAACGCTTAAATCTCCAAGCGCATATTGCTCAAGGATACCGCTTTCAATATATGATTTGAGGTCTTTCACTTAATTAAATACCTTTCTTAAACTGATAATAGCATTTCTTAATCGGGTTTTAACGGTTCCTAACGGAATTTCAAGTTCCTCTGAAACTTCTGCATGAGTAAATCCGCGGAAATAAACCATGTCAAGAATTATTTTCTGTTCGGGTTTCAATTTAGCAACAAGTTCTTTTAATCCCATAATTTCAGGATTTAAAGTATCACCTGATTGCATTTCTAATGATAATACGTTATTTTCTATGTCTTCGGTTTTTGAACTGTTACGAAAATCCTTAGACCTTGTTTTGTCGATCGAAATATTTCGTGCAATATTAACCATCCAGGTAAATAATCTACCTTTAGAGGCATCATACGAAGAAAAGGAATTCCAGATTCTTACAAAAGTATCCTGCAGCAAGTCTTCAGCTATTTCTTCGTGCTGAACTATTCTAAAAATTATACCATAAAGTGAAGAGGAGTACATATCATACAATGCTTCAGCTCCGGCTTTCTCCTTGTTACGGATTGCCATCACCAGTTCATCTTCAGATAAGGATATTTTTGTTCTTGGGCTCAATGTTTAAAAATGTTCACCTCAGTTTTCAATCTGATAGACAAATATATAAAAACAATATCCCCGGATATGGTCCGGGGATATTTTGACAATTTGCTGATTATTTACTTAGGTAAAACAACTGAGTCAATTACATGAATCATTCCATTCTTTTGATTAACATTAGCTATGGTAACTGCAGAAGCCCCACCCTTTTCGTCCTTAAGTACCACCTTTTTGCCATTCAGCATTGCTGATAACTTTCCGCCGCTTACAGTAGTGAATTGCGCGGTTCCTTTACCTGATTTGATTGCCTTCACGATATCAGAAGCTGAATATTCGCCCGATAGAACATGGTAGGTCAGAATTTTGGTAAGTAGAGCCTTATTTTCAGGTTTAACCAGTGTAGCTACTGTTCCTTCCGGAAGTTTGTTAAATGCATCATTAGTTGGTGCAAAAACAGTGAACGGACCGTCACTTTTTAACGTCTCAACAAGTCCGGCCGCCTTTACTGCAGCTACTAATGTGGTATGATCTTTTGAATTTACCGCATTATCAACAATGTCTTTCGTTGGATACATCTCTGCACCGCCAACCATTTTGGTTCCTTGTGCAAAACTTGTTGTGCCGATTGCAGAAGCTACTAATGCAACAGCCATAATTATTATTTTTTTCATTTGTCTTTTTGTTATTTGGGCTCATTTACGAAGTGCAGTCTACTATGGATTTTTAATTCATTAGTTTTCTTTCAATGGATATTTTAAGACAGCAAGAGAATTTTATTACTTAACTGTTTTTGCACTAAACGACAATTGATTTATTAAATGAGGTAGGATAGAGGCTTTAATTTCTGCACTTTATTGGTAATAATACTCTTACTCCTTTGTTTCAAAAGGTTGCATCTTTCTGATAAGAGGGGCTTAAAGCTTGTTTAGCTTGAGTAAAGTCATATTTTAATTGGGCTTATCGGTTCAATGAATCAGAGAATTAAATAAAATTTGAATATTGAGATTTTATCTCTAATTTTCGGGTACGTTACCGTAGTGTAATTTTATCGGTATCGGAGGAGTTTTTTATTTAATACGTACTCTTGTAATAAGATGAAATATTCAGTTTTTAAAACAGAGAATTATTTTAGCTAATTAATTTGCACTAGACAGTATTCTCCACCAGATAATGAAAAAGCTTTATAAATTACAGTTCGTTAAAAATCAAACAGGGAATGAAGACTAATTTCAATTGGCGCTTGGCCATATTATTATTGCCATTTATTTTATTACCAGGAAGCAGCATGGCTCAGCGTTATCCGGGATCATTAAGTCCGGAAGAATCCATGAAGAAACTTAATGTGGCTAAGGGCTATAAGGTGTCATTGTTTGCGTCAGAACCTCATGTTTTTGATCCGGTGGCTCTTGAATTTGATGAACAGGGGAATGCCTATGTAATTGAAATGCCTGATTATCCCTATGAGGTTGAGCCTGGTAAGGGGCATGGACGGATCAGGATATTGAAAGATACAGATGGAGATGGTAAAATTGATCAATCGATCATATTTGCTGAAAACGTGACAGAAGCAACCAGTATGTTACCTTGGAAAGGCGGACTTATTGTGACTGCGGCACCTAATATTTTATACCTTAAAGATACGAATGGTGACGGAAAATCAGATGTCAGGGAAATTTTGTTTTCGGGTTTTTTTCAGAACAATTCTGAGGCTCAGGTTACCAGCCTTAAATTTGGTATAGATAATTGGATATATGCTAATAATCGAGGGCAAAGTGGTAAAGTAATCTATAGTAAGACTCCTGATGCGGCTCCTGTTGAAGTTAGAGGGGCTGATTTCCGCTTCAGGTTAGATCGCGATGAATTTGAGCTGGAGACTGGTCCGGGTCAGTTCGGACAGACAATAGATGACTGGGGTCATCGTTTCTTTACGGAAAATTCAATTCATTTACAGCAAGCTGTTATTCCATGGAGATATACCCACAGGCACCCTTTTATGCCAAGCAGTAAATTTAACGTGAGTATTACAGATCATGAAGAAATCATGTTTCAGGAAATTCCTCCTGCTTACTGGAGAGCTGAAAGAAGTGCGCGAAGAAATAGGATGTTTAAAGAAGCGAATCTTAATAGGATAGAATGGGCAGAAGATCATTTTACAGGAGCTTCCGGTGGTACTATCTATAATGGTGATGCGCTGCCGCAAGAATTTTATGGGAATGTTTTTACAACTGATGTATCCGGAAGTCTGATCCATAGAGATATTTTAAGTCCAAGTGAAACTAGTCCGGTTTTAGTTGCAAAACGTGCTGAATCCGAAAAGGATAGAGAATTTATTTACTCCACCGATACCTGGTTTCGTCCGGTAACTTTTTCAGTTGGTCCTGATGGGTATTTATATATTCTGGATTATTACAGACAACATATCGAAACTCCGGTATCAATTCCGGATGATCTTAAAGCTGAAATGGATTTTATGGCTGGTAGTGATATGGGCAGGATTTATCGTTTATTACCTGAAAATGGAACCTATCAGGGAGTAAAAGTAGATCTTAAGAATGCCAGCGGACTTCAGTTAGTGAATTATCTCTCCCACAAAAATGGCTGGTTTAGAAGTCAGGCTCAGCGTTTACTTCTTGAGCGTCAGGATAAAATAGTAGTGCCAGCGGTAATATCCTTGTTCTCAAATAGTCCGGATCCAAGAACAAGACTTCAGGCACTCTATGTGCTTGAAGGTTTGAATGCACTTAGTGAAAAGATCATTAAGCAATCGCTGCTTGATTCTGAACCGGGGGTACGTGAAAATGGTATTATACTCGCAGAGCGATATCCTAAGGTCAGTAAACAATTAATTTCAATGATTAATGATCCCTCAAAGCGTGTCGCTTTGCAGGCATCACTTAGTCTGGGACAATTTAAAGGAAAAAAAGTGATAGTCGCTCTTGCAGAAGTAATCAGAAAGTACGGTCAGAATGATTGGTTCAGGAGCGCAGTGATAAGTTCGGATAATGGCTCTTCAGTCGAAATTTTAAATTCGCTAATACAGGATAAAGCCTTTTTTAGCAATGAAGAACCCTGGAAACTTAGTTTTATTCAGGATTTATCAAACATTATCGGAGCCCGATATAATAAAGAACAATACTCGGCTTATTTGAGTATTCTTTCAAACGAAGCATTATCTGCTTCGGCTGTGCAGCAAGCAGCTTTAAAAGGATTGAAAGCAGGTTTGAATAGAAATGAGTCAGTAAAAGAGCTCGCTGCTAAATTAAATACTCGTTCAGTTGAAGAAGTGAAGGAAGGATTTCAATTACTCAGAAAAAATTAAAGATAATCCGGTAGTATAATTTAATCGGTTAGAATCACAACTATGGAAGAAGAAAAATATTCAAGAAGAAAGTTTATAGGTAAGTACATTCTTACCGGATCGGTTCTGTTTGGAACAGGGATATTGATTGCCGGTAATTCATTGATAAGTATGGCCAAAGGGAAGGAGTCGGATCAGCCCAAAAATCCTCAACCTGAACCAAAAAATCCATGCGACGATCTTAGCGGCGTTAGTGCCGAGGAAGTGGCAAAACGTAAAAAGCTTGCATATGTTAATAAAACACCAATTCCTGATAGTCATTGCAGCAATTGCGCCCTTTATCTTCCTCCCTCTGGTAAGGAAAAGCCATGCGGTGGTTGTATGTTATTCAAAGGACCTGTTCGCGCCGAAGGATATTGTGCTTATTGGGCGCCGGTAAATAGTTGATTTTAGTGTAAAGGCGGATTTGTTTATTGGGAACAGGAAATAGCAAATGGTAAAAATAGGCAATAGGTACCTGATAGCTATTGGTTAGAGAGTGGGAAATTACTGTTTACAACTTTTCGATCTGTTTTTCAGTTAACCCCTGATTAAATAAGCGTATGAAAGCTTTGATTTTTATTTTATTATTATTCCATGGTTTTTCTGTTTCTGCGCAAAAATCAGGACAGGCGATTCATTATTCAGGATCAATGAATCTTTTGGGTGCATCGGATGCTGTAATTGTTGATGATGTTCCGCTTATTCATACAGCACAATTTCTGCCTTTAGATAAGTCCGGTAGAATTGTTGCTACTGCTGACCTCAATGGGCAGATCGATCAGGTTTTTTCTAATATTTCTGCCGTTTTGGAAAAGGCAGGTTCGAATCTGGATCAGATCATCAAGATTAATGTGTATATCAGGAGTTCAAATCTCATAAACAAGGTACAGGAACAGATCAGTAAGCGATTTAAGTCAGGAAAAAAGCCTGCAGTAAGTTTCGTTGCAGGTGATCTTACTCATGCTGAGGCCATGGTTTCGATGGATGTTATTGCAGTT
>CAZGWG010000169.1:0-9108 GCA_964529165.1 uncultured Sphingobacterium sp. | reverse complement strand
AAAAGCCAATCTACGATATACCCGGATACCCCGAAGTTAAAGCTCAGGAGCTGGTTGAGCGCCTGATGGAACAGATTGCACCATTCGACCCGGGATTTACACTTGGAGAACGTGTAGAAACCCTTGAGAAGCAGGAAGACGGTTCTTTTATTGTTGGAACAAATGATGGAACAAAAGTGCATTGCCAGGTAGTTGTAATTGCCGGTGGTCTGGGTTGTTTCGAACCACGTAAACCTGAAATTCAGGGCTTACTTGACTTTGAAGGCAAGGGTGTGGAATACATGGTAAAAAGACCGGAAAATTTCAGAGACAAACGGGTTGTTTTAGCAGGCGGAGGAGATTCTGCTCTTGACTGGACGATATTTTTGGCTGATATAGCTGAACGGGTAACCCTGATTCACCGTGGCGACACCTTCAGGGGGGCACCTGATTCTGCTGAGAAAGTTCATGAACTGGCTAGCAATGGAAAGATCGATCTGATCCTGCAATCGAACTTATTGAGTGTTGCCGGCAATGGCAGTCTCAAAGAAGTGTCCTTTGTAGGGAGAGACCAGGTTACAAGAACTATTCAAACCGATTATTTGATCCCTCTTTTTGGCTTAAGTCCGAAACTTGGCCCGATTGCAGGCTGGGGATTGAACATTGACAAATCAGCGATACTGGTTGATACCTTTGATTATTCTACTAATGTGGATCGTATTTATGCCATCGGAGATATAAACACCTATCCCGGAAAATTGAAGCTTATCCTGTGCGGCTTCCATGAAGCTGCACTAATGGTGCAGAGCGCCTTTAAATATGTATATCCCGATCAGAAGTTAAGTTTTAAATACACGACAGTATATGGCGTGAATGCATTCTAAGATGATTAATATTACCATAGAAGACAGAAACGGTGAGCAGCAGCCCGTAGAGATTCCTGAGGAAATCAGCCTGAGCTTAATGGAGGTTCTGAAAGCCTCTGACTATAATATTCTTGCAACATGCGGAGGCATGGCCCTGTGTGCGACCTGTCATGTGCAGGTTCTGAAAGGCCTGGAAGATCTTCCACAGCCTGGAAATGAAGAAATGGATATGCTGGATACCTTACCTGATGCAGGATTTGACAGCCGGCTCGCTTGCCAGATCAGAATAACAGAAAGCCTGAATGGCATGATTTTTCGAATAAGGGGTGATGAGCTTTAAGGCTGTCTGAAGAATTATAAAAACATAAAACCGGTGCTATGGAAAAAGCTATGAATAAATCGACTGCATTCCCAAGGATAATCATTATTGGTGGTGGGTTTGGCGGGATTGAAATAGCCAAAAGGCTAAAAGACAAAGAGGTTGAAGTCATTATGCTCGACCGGCATAATTACCACACTTTTCAGCCCCTGCTTTATCAGGTAGCCACCGGAGGTCTTGAAGCTGATTCTATCGCATTTCCGCTGCGAAAAATATTTAAAAACCAGAAAAACTTCACTTTCAGGGTAACTGAAGTAGAGCGGATTGAGCCGGAGAAAAAGATCGTTCATACCACAATTGGTGAAATAGAATATGACTTCCTGATTATTGCCACCGGCTCAGATACCAATTACTTTGGACAGAAGGAAATTGAGCATTTTTCAATGCCTATGAAGACAATCCCTGAGGCCCTTAACCTCAGAAGCATGATTCTTCAGAATCTGGAAGAAGCTTTAATTGAAACTGATCCTGTGAAAAAGAGTGCTCTCCTGCAATTCGTGGTGGTTGGAGGTGGCCCTACTGGAGTGGAGCTATCAGGTTCACTGGCAGAATTAAAAAAGCATGTACTTCCCTCTGATTATCCGGAATTGCGAGTTGAAGATATCAAAGTATATTTAATTGAGGGTTCTTCTGCATTATTAGGTTCTATGTCAAGCCAGGCATCAGGAAAAGCGAAAGAATTTCTGCAGGAGCTGGGAGTTGAAGTTTTTACAGATCTGAGAGTTGAAAGCTACGATGGAAAGGTAATCAAACTTTCAAACGGACAGGCGATTGATACAAAAAATGTACTCTGGTCTGCCGGTGTTAAAGGAGCAGTTCCTGAAGGATTAAAAGAAGAATCAATAACCCGTGGCAACCGGATTCTGGTAGATGAATTTAACCGGGTGAAGTCAGAAGAGCATATTTTTGCGATAGGCGATGTATCCGCCTGCTTAAGCCCGGAGAAACCTAATGGCTTGCCCGGAGTGGCTCCTGTAGCTATACAGCAGGGCACTCAACTGGCAAAAAATATAATCCATATCATTAACGGTGAGGAACCGGAACCGTTCAAGTATTTTGATAAAGGTTCAATGGCTACTGTTGGCCGTAATCTTGCAGTTGTTGATATTGGTAAGATCAGATTTCAGGGAATTTTTGCCTGGTTTGTCTGGATGTTTGTACACCTGATGTCACTGGTTGGATTTAGGAATAAAGTTGTCACCTTTGTAAACTGGGTATGGAGTTATTTCAGCTATGACCGGGGGACCCGACTCATTATCCGCAAATTCAGCAGGGAATCAATGACTGAGGATACTCATGCTAAATAATTCCTGACCAGTTCCGGAATGATGAAATTGCTATTAGTGTTATGTTAAGCGTAATTAATCTTTATTTCTTGCTATGGGCTATGGGCAAAGGGCCATCGAGTTTGAGCAATACTCAAATTATTGATATTTTTTCAGAGTTCAGGCTGATTGCCTATAGCTGATTGCTCAATGCCATCAACCTCATTTCATTTTTAACATAACATTAGCAGATTTTATATTAAAATTTGGAATAAGATAAAACTTCAATGACAAAACTGATCGAATGTCCTCGTGACGCCATGCAGGGAATTCACGATTTTATTCCCACAGGAATCAAAGCCGAATATATCAATCTGCTTTTGCAGGTGGGCTTTGATACAATAGACTTTGGAAGTTTTGTCTCAGAAAGAGCAATCCCGCAATTAAAAGATACCAGCGCAGTACTGGATAAACTGGACCTAAGCAAGGGAAAAACTAAGCTTCTGGCTATTGTTGCCAACCTCAGAGGAATTGAAGAGGCCGTTAAACACCAGGAAATTACCTATCTGGGATTCCCTTTTTCTGTTTCTGAAACCTTTCAGCAGCGAAATACCAGGTCGGGTATTCAGGAATCACTAAATACAGTTGAGCACCTACTCAACCACTGTGCGAGATCAGGTAAACAAGCCGTCATTTATCTTTCAATGGGCTTTGGAAATCCTTATGGAGATCCCTGGACACATGAAATAGTTGCGCATTGGGCAAATGAACTGGCAGAGAGAGGGGCTGAAATCTTATCACTCGCCGATACAACAGGTGTCTCGAGTCCGGAGAAAATCACTTACCTGTATCCGCACCTGGTATCTTCCTTCCCGAAAATCGAATTTGGGATCCATCTGCACAGTACCCCATCAAGCTGGCATGAAAAAATAGAAGCTGCCTGGGAAAGTGGCTGCAGAAGGTTTGACAGCTCACTGAGAGGGTATGGTGGCTGCCCTATGGCATCTGATCAACTCACCGGAAATATTGCAACAGAGAGCCTCATTTCCTTTCTTGAAGCAAAGGGAGAAGACCATGGGCTTAACCTTGAAAAATGGGAGGAAGCAGTTGCCTATTCTTCGAAAGTGTTTTATTAATTGAAAATGGACAGTTGACAGTTGACAAGGGACAGTTGACAATTGACAAGGGACAGTTGACAATGGACAGTTGACAAGGAGATTTGATCTTTAACTCAAATTCCAGCTTTCTGCTTTAAGCTTCAGGCCTGAAGGATCATTTTAAAATGTTGTATTCCGGCTTCTTCAAACTGTTCGCCTGCTTTTTTAAAACCAAATTTGGCATATAATGGCATTGCATCCAGTTGTGCATGCAGATAGACATATTCTGCATCCGAAGGAAGGTCATTTATAACTGCGGCTACCAATGCCTGCCCCAATCCCTTTCCCCTGAATTCTTTCAGAACGGCAAAACGCTCAAGTTTGTATCCCTTTTCAGTTCTACGCCAACGGGATGCACCTGCTGGAATGCCATTAACCTTGCCGATAAAATGAACAGATTCATCTTCAAACTCCCATTCCAGCTCCGGAGGGCAGTTCTGTTCATCCACAAATACCTTTCTCCGAATAGCGAAGACCTGCTGAAGATCTGCCTCCTTAATGATCCGTTCAACTGTAATCTGATCTTCCATTTCCCTGAACTTTAATTGAAACATAAAGGGCCTTTCGTTTAAGAAAAGCCCTTTAATTTTTTTAGAGTCTGTCGTTGACATTAATACAATTCAGATCGTCAAAAGCCTGGGTCAGTCTCTTAACAAAATTCTCTTCCCCTTTACGGAGCCAGACACGCGGATCGTAATACTTTTTATTTGGAGAATCCTCTCCTTCAGGATTACCAATCTGGCTTTGAAGATAAGCTTCTTTTGCCTGGTAATAATCCTTTATGCCTTCCCAGAATGCCCATTGCATATCCGTATCAATATTCATTTTAATCGCTCCATAAGAGATCGCTTCACGAATTTCTTCTTTAGAAGACCCTGATCCGCCATGGAATACAAAATTTACTGGTTTTTCGGCACTGATATTAAACTCTGAGCGAACAAAGTCCTGAGAGTTTTTCAGAATAACCGGCTGTAATTTAACATTGCCGGGTTTGTAAACCCCATGAACATTTCCAAATGCTGCCGCAACTGTGAATTTCTCACTGACCTTGCTTAATTCTTTGTAAGCATAAGCTACTTCAGAAGGCTGAGTATATAATTTTGAGCTGTCAACATCGCTATTATCCACACCATCTTCTTCCCCTCCAGTTACGCCAAGTTCAATTTCAAGAGTCATCCCCATGCCTTTCATCCGGCTTAAGTATTTTTTGCTAATCTCAATATTCTCTTCAATCGGTTCTTCCGACAGATCAAGCATATGCGAAGAGTAAAGTGGTTTACCATGCTGAGCAAAAAAACGTTCGCCATGGTCTAATAGTCCGTCAATCCAGGGTAGCAGTTTCTTGGCTGCATGGTCGGTATGTAAGATCACAGCAACTCCATAATGTTCAGCAAGAAGATGAATGTGCTGTGCTGCTGAAACACCGCCAAGTATGCATGCATTCAGATTATCGTTATTCAGAGACTTCCCGGCATAGAACTGAGCACCGCCATTAGAAAGTTGTATAATTACCGGTGAATTAACTGTCTTAGCTGTCTCCATAACCGCATTAATGGAATTTGTACCAATTACATTAACTGCAGGCAGAGCAAACTGATGTTTTTTGGCTACTTCAAATAATTCCTGAACGGCATCACCATGTAAAACACCCTTAAATTCTTTTAAATTCATGATTTTAGTTTTTGATAAGATGATCGAAATTAGGAAAAATAGGCTCAAAATCAAGTAAAGCGCTTAATTATTATGCTCTTACGCGTATAAGTTTTATTCTATCATATTGATGGGGCTTGCTTTCTTAAAATTTTTGTTTCTTTGTAGGCTATACACATATCCGAAATGGCCTGGTTTAAGAGAGAAAAAAAGGGGATAATAACTTCCACAGAGGAAAAGAAAGAAACACCCGATGGGTTGTGGAATAAATGTCCATCATGTAAAAAACCGCTGCATTATGCAGAACAGGTAGAAAATAAATACGTTTGCCAATACTGCGCTTATCATTTACGCATAGGTTCTAAAGAATATTTTGAGATTCTTTTCGACAATAATGAATTCACTGAATTATTCCCCAATATCCGCTCTGCCGACCCACTGAATTTTACTGACACCAAAAAGTATACCGACAGACTGGAAGAGAGTTATGAAAAAACGGGTTTAAATGATGCTATACGCTCTGCTACAGGCCAATTAGCAGGTCAGAATCTTGTAATTGCCTGTATGGATTTTAATTTTATCGGCGGATCAATGGGTTCTGTGGTTGGAGAAAAGATTGCCCGTTCTATTGATTACAGCATCAAGCATAAAATCCCATTCATGATGATCTCTAAATCAGGTGGGGCAAGAATGATGGAAGCTGCATTTTCACTGATGCAGATGGCCAAAACTTCAGCGAAATTAGCCTTATTGAGCAAAGCTAAGATTCCTTATATTTCCTTACTAACCGATCCAACAACCGGTGGAGTAACTGCCTCCTATGCAATGCTGGGTGACATTAATATCTCAGAACCTGGTGCTTTAATTGGTTTTGCAGGTCCGAGAGTAATCAAAGAGACCATTAAAAAAGATCTTCCCAAAGGGTTCCAGACTTCAGAGTTTGTACTTGAGCATGGATTTCTGGATTTTATAGTCGACAGAAGACAAATGAAAGCCAAATTAGGCTCATTCCTGAAAATGCTTGCCTGAAAATTTATATGCTATTAGTTCAGTACTAATAGCATATAAATCTGACTATGAATTTAATTCTTCGAAGGCTGCTATCAGACTTCTTTCTATTCCCTGCCCCTTATAATCTTCTGCCCCCGGAATACGCTGAGCTTTTAAGATATCTTCTTTAGATTTTCCAGCTTTAATTTCACTTTTCACAAAAACCAGCAGCTTTTCAAGATAGTTCTGCATGGATTTAAGTTCTTCCTTCCCTCCGGTTACCTGTGCAGGGTCAGCAGAATGACCAAATACAAATAAGGTATCCTTATCGAATTTAGCAATGGTTTTATCCAGCACATTCACCCAACTTTGAATATTTGCACCCCCTGGTCGGTCAATGAATGGAAATCGCTTATTAAACATAAGATCTCCCATGTGGGCAATATTGGCATTCTCAAAATGAACGATAATATCTCCATTGGTATGTCCTGCTCCAAAATAATGAGCCTGAATCCGCTCTGAGCCTACTTTACCCTTCCATTGGTCCTGGAATACGGTATCAGCAAATAGTTGTTTGTCTTCAGACTTCTGAGCAGCTGCTGTTTTTTGATGGTTAGCAAGACAATTCGTATGTCCCACCACCTTCTCAGCCAAACCTTTAAAGGCAAGATTTCCACCTGTATGATCACCGTGATGATGAGTATTGATCAAATAATTCAATGGCTTTGACGAAATTTTCTTAAGCTCAGCTATCAAATGAGTTGCGGGAGCAACAAATTGTGAATCGACCACGGCCATCCCTGAATTATTAGCTAACCAGGCAATAGTACCACCCTGCTCAGTAAAAATGCCTACATCATTTCTCAAAAGAGTAAATTTATAGGCCGGCTGCATTAAAATATCGGCCAAAGCCCTGTTGCCTGCCAGTGCCAGGAAGCCAAGGGAAAGTCCCGTACCTTGTAAAAATTTTCTGCGCTGCATCTAGTATCAAATTAATTGATTCTAAATATAAAAAAAATCCCGCAGCAGCGGGATTCAAAATTTACATCGTTCCGGGTTCATGATTAAATCCGATGGAATGATGATTCACACGCCCATGGGAATGGTGACTGAAACTGTATCCCCGAACTAAGCCTGTAATAAAATGCTTTTCACGTATCAGCATGGTCTGCTCATCTTTGGGAATACTTTTTACTGAATGTTTGGGAACATGTTTTTTAGCCATGATTTCCTCCTTTTCTAAAGTATACTATCCAATTTACACAAAATCAGATTGAAAAGCAAGAGTAATTCAATAGCAGGAACGGTTAAAGGATTTATATCTTAACCTGGATCAGTTCTTTTAACTTCAGAATTACATAATCGATCTCCTCTCTGGTATTATATTTACTGAAAGAAAACCTTACCGCCGGCCGATTAGGATTGGCTTGAATACCATTTAGAACGTGCGAGCCGATATTTGTTCCTGAACTGCAAGCACTTCCCCCGGAGGCAGAAATACCCGCTATATCCAGGCTAAAAAGAAGCATCTCGGCCATTTCCATTTCGGGGAATGAAACATTAAGTACCGTATATAGACTCTTTTCAGGATCAGTTTCTCCATTAAATTCGATTCCGGGAATATTTTCCAATAACTCATGCATCATATAAGTCTTAAGACCCTGAATATATTCATGATGTTCATTCATCTCTGCATAGGCAATCTCAAGCGCCTTTGCCAAACCCGCAATCCCATAAACATTTTCTGTCCCTCCACGCATATTGCGTTCCTGAGAACCTCCAAAAATCATCGGATTGATTTTAATTTTATGATTAATGTATAAGAAACCTACGCCTTTTGGACCATGCAGTTTATGTGCTGCACACACCAGGAAATGAACCTTAAGCTTACTGAGATCATGAGGATAATGCCCCATAGTCTGAACGGTATCGCAATGGAAAATTGCATTATAAGTTTCACATAACTCCGCTACCCTCTCAATATCAGTAAGGGTTCCCAATTCATTATTGGCATGCATCAGTGAAACAAAACTACGTTCCTCAGTACTCAGGAGCGCTTCCAGATGCTGATAATCCAGATTACCCTTATCGTCTATATTCACATAACTCAGACGGATTAATCCAGTGTTTTCAAGTGCCTGAAGCGTATGTAAAACAGCATGATGCTCAATTGCACTGGTGATTGCATGTTTAATTCCATGGTCGATAATGCCGCAGCGTATAGCCATATTATCAGCCTCAGTTCCACCCGAAGTAAAGAAAAACTCTGAGGGGGAGGCGTGCAAAAGGGATGCAATACTCTTCCTTGCCTTTTCGATCAAAGTTCGTACTTCACGCCCATGAGCATGAATGGAAGACGGATTGCCATAATGACTTTCCATTACTTCATAAATCGACTTCAATACCTCTTTATCTATAGGGGTAGTAGCCGCATTATCCAGGTATACACGCATAGTATTAAATTATTCAACAGATTAAATCATTTCACAACTGCCATTGGTAAAAACAGCTGTAAAAATTAATGTATGCAGGATTCTCTCCTTATAAATTCAGATTATTAGGTTAAACGCAAGATTTCTTTTATATCTGATATGATTTTCTGAGCCAAATATTCAGCACCCGTTTCTGAACTGCTCTCTGAATAAATTCTGATTATCGGTTCAGTATTCGATTTCCTGAGATGAACCCATTGCTTATCAAATTCTATTTTTAAGCCGTCAATGGTACTGTGGGGTTGCTTATCATATCGCTTTTCAACCTCAGTCAATAGGGCATCAATATCCATTTCAGGAGTAAGAGTAATTTTATTCTTTGAAATATAA
>CAZGWG010000168.1:0-9115 GCA_964529165.1 uncultured Sphingobacterium sp. | reverse complement strand
TGAAGATGCAATTAACTTTTTACTATTCCATGAGGGGCTTCATCTGGGCCAGATAATGGCTTACAAACGTTTATTATCGAAAAACTAAATGCTCATTTATACCTCGTAGACTTTCAACTCATTTTCAACCTTAAATTTCTGCTTTGAAAAAAGGATTCCAAACATCATAATCAGACCTGAAGTTAAAATCACAAAGGAAAGAACTCCCTCATTAAACTTATCGGAGGTTAACTGTGAAGGTATACTGTAAAACAAAATTACAGTTATCAAACCTCTTGGGGCAATAAAGAGTTCAGGAAATACATTCGTTTTACTTATATACCTTAAAAACACATAACGAATCAGCATGATTACCAAAATTATAATGCTGCCAGTTATTATCACAGGAAGTGAAATTATCAATGATAGATTAATACTGTAGCCAAACAATAAAAAAAAGAATGTGCGGATCAGGAATGCGAGTTCAGCGGTCATGCCCTTCAATTCACGGTTTACACTGTTTAGCTTCTTGGGATCTAGAAATTCCTTAATCCATCCTTTAAGGAATGGCTCAGCATTATTTAAAACCATACCGAATACGAGGATAAAAAACAAAGAAGGCAGATGCCATTGCTTGGAAAGAGAATAAACTAAAATCAGGATGGAAAGGATTAGGAAGACTTTAATATGTCCTTTAAGATATTTTAATAAGACCATAATCAAAACCGTACAAATAATAGATACAATGCTTATTAAAACCAGATTCCAAACAAAAACAAGCCCTGTATTGATAGAAAGCAGTTTGTCTGAAATAACATAATTGAATAACATAATTCCCAGAATATCCGAAAAGGTAGATTCATAAATGATAAACTCCCGTTTATCTGCATTCAGATTATTAACACTTGGAATAGCAATTGCACTACTGATAACCCCCATAGCAACAGCGTAGGGTAATGCCTGCTTAAAAGGAATCTCAAAAGCAAAATGTAAAATATCAGCAATTGCTATTGTTGTTATAAAAAGCACGGAAACTGCACTTAACAATGACCTGAAAATCAGTTTCTTCTTATCAGGCGTAATTTTAAGATCAAGTGCACCTTCAAGAACAATCATTATTAAACCAATAACCCCTAGTAACTCGAGAACTGTCCTGGGAACAAGAAAACTCAGTTGATAATGATCTCCTGTAACTTTCAAGAGCATTCCACAAACGATTAACAATATTACAGAAGGTACTTTTAAGCGGTCTGAAATGATATTGAAAATATAAGAAATGATCGTTACGATACACAAAACAATTAAAATGTGGTAAGTATCTAAGATCATTTGCCGGGCTAAATTGAAATATTAATAAAAACTATAGGTTTGTCTTATGCCAAAATAAGAAAAGTATTAGTCAGAGATAATATTTAAGAAAATATTAATTTAGTAAAATACTATGAAACAAAGGCCTTGAGCCTGGATATCAAATCTGACATATATCAGTTGAAAAGATCTTTCAGGAAGTTTGCATTTAAGATCAATTACTTTTATTAAAGCGGAGTCTTTCAGGAAGAGAATCGAGCGCAAAATAATGATGATCTACGATTTTTCCTTTTACATTCACAATCCTGAATCCTGAACTGTCGGCTCCAAGTGGTCTTCCAACAGGTCCGGTAGTAATCATCTCCATATCTCCTGCTCTTCCATATGAATTCCGATGATAATGGCCTGCAAAGACCTGCTTTACACCATACTGTTTAAATAATTCCAAATATATTTTGCGGCGTTCTTTATTAATATTAAAATACTCATCAGGCTCGTTTGGATCTTTAAGGAACAGAGAATGGTGCATAAATACCATGATATTCTTTGCTCCTGATTTTTCAGCAATCTCTAAATTTTTCCTTAACCAATCCTCCTGTGCTGCAGCCTCAGCAGGTGCCAGAGAAGGGTCTTTAATTAGCGAAGAATTAATTATAATTCCGAACATATTCCCCGAACGGAAAGTATAGCGATCCTCTCCAAAATGCTTCTTATAAAGTTCAAGACTAGCTGGAGTTGGAACATTTTCCACATCATGATTACCTGAAACACTATACAATTTTATTGAAGGATCCAGCTTAGCTGCAATCCGTTTATACTCGGCAATCTGAGCAAGATCACCAGGCTTATTTACCAGATCTCCGCAAACAACAATAAAAGCAGGTTTTAAGCGATTCGACTCAGCAATTGCCTTTTCCATATTAACAGTTTCTCTGCTGAATTCCTTATTGGCATTAAAGAAGCCAAATTGGGTATCTGCCATTTGAAAAAATGTATATGGCTTTGATGAACAAGCTGCCATCAATAGCAATAATAACAATGCAACAGAATATCCCGTATAAAAGTATCTTTTCATTTGATGTAAATATCTCTATACAATATGACTAAGCAAAACATTTATATAATCATTACGTTAAATTTATGCAAGTGTTATGTTGAAAATGGAATGAGGTTAATTGCATTGAGCAATCAGCTATGGGCAATCAGCTCTGCATATCGCTACTAATGAGTATTACTCAAATTTGATGGCTCACAGCCTATAGCAAAAACTAATGATCACTTAACACTTAGAAGAATAATAAATGATCATTAAAATTAACTGGATTTAAATAATTTGGAAAATATGAGTCTGAACATTACCAATAATAGTGCAATCATTCTGTGTTGACCTTAATTTATTAACTTGCACTCGCTAACCAAAAAAGAGAAAAATGAATGAAGTTTATATCATCTCGGCAGTAAGAACTCCAATTGGTAGTTTCGGAGGTTCACTTTCAAGTCTTTCTGCAACTGCACTAGGTGCTGCTGCTATTAATGCTGCTGTCAAACGTGCCGGTATTAGATCAGATCAGATACAGGAAGTGTTTATGGGGAATGTTTTGTCAGCCAATCTTGGTCAGGCCCCTGCTACCCAGGCTGCAAAATTTGCGGGTCTTCCTGATGTTCCTGCAACTACAATCAACAAAGTTTGTGCATCAGGTACCAAGGCTATCATGATTGCTGCCCAGAGCATTGCATTGGGACAGAACGACATTGTTATTGCCGGTGGAATGGAAAGCATGAGTAATGTTCCTTATTATCTGGACAAAGCTAGAAATGGCTACCGACTGGGTAATGGTCAGATTATTGACGGACTTGTAAAAGACGGTTTATGGGATGTTTATAACGATTATCACATGGGCTCTGCAGCAGAACTTTGTGCAAGTGAATGCAATATCAGCCGTGAAGATCAGGATGCTTATGCTATAGAATCTTATAAACGATCTCAGGCAGCCCAGGCTAACAGCAAATTTAATAATGAGATTATACCTGTTGAAATAAAAGACAGAAAAGGAGAAATAAGCCTCATTGAACAGGATGAAGAAATTAACGCAGTTAAATTTGAAAAAATTCCTTCGCTGAAACCTGTCTTTAAAAAAGATGGTACAGTAACTGCTGCAAATGCATCTACCTTAAATGATGGAGCAGCAGCCTTAGTCTTGATGAGTAAAGCCAAAGCTGATGAACTGGGGATAAAAGCACTCGCCAGAATCGTATCATACGCAGATGCTCAACAAGCTCCGGAATGGTTTACAACCACGCCATCAAAAGCAATTCCTAAAGCCATAAGTCTTGCGGGGATCAAAGCTTCTGAAGTAGACTTTTACGAAATCAATGAAGCCTTTTCAGTGGTTTCAGTAGCAAATAACCGAATCCTTGAACTTGATCCAGCCAGGGTGAACGTAAATGGCGGGGCAGTTTCAATGGGGCATCCCCTCGGTGCGTCAGGGGCCCGAATTGTGGTCACATTAATTAATGTACTACAGCAAAATGGAGGTAAGATCGGTGTAGCAGGAATCTGCAATGGAGGTGGTGGAGCAAGTGCAATAATTATTGAAAATATGCAATAAGAGGAAATGAGGCAGTTTTTTATAATCCTGATATTGTCTGTTTTTGTAATTAACAATGTTCTGGCCCAACATTCCGACAGTAATAAAAACCGGCAAACAATGCTAAGTCTTCAGGATAGTCTTCAGGTTCTCACCTATAAAATGATTAATGACAGCATCGAACCAGAAAGGTACAATGCCAGCTACAAATTTATTAAAACACTAATCAGTACATTAAAAACACCGTATTCCTTTAATTTCTCATTTGACTCCCTAAAGGCTGTTTCAATCCAGTATTCACCCGATAAAAGATTCAGAATTTTTAGCTGGCATGTAATGAATAATGATGGAAGTTATCGCTATTATGGTACCATACAAATGAATAATCCTGATGGTAAGCTGCAAATGTTCCCTTTAGTGGATTATACTCCGACAATAAAAAATCCAGCAGACACCCTCACAACCAATGAAAGATGGTATGGAGCTCAGTATTACCGTATTATATCTGTACTAAATAATGTGCAAACTCCTTATTACCTTTTACTTGGCTGGAAGGGTAATACAGTTAAATCAACAAAAAAGGTAATTGAAATACTCTATTTCAAGGATGGAAAAGCTTATTTCGGTATGCCGGTATTTGATGGAGATAAAGAGCATCCCAATAAAAAACGGATAATCTTTGAATATGACAGACGGGCATCTATGGTTTTAAACTACGAACCATCAATAAACACGGTGGTCTTCGACCACCTTGCTCCACCCGATCCTAAATTAAAAGGAAAATTTGAACTTTATGGTCCTGACTTCTCGTACGATGGTTATAAACTAATAAACGGTCGATGGAAATTTATGCAAGATCTGGAGCTTAAAAACAACCCTACCAACCAGGATGACAACTTTAATGACCCGAAGAAAATGAGAGGAAATTGAGAATGAGGTATTTGGTTTCAGGGACAAATAGTAAGTCATTTGACCTTTAACAATAAATTACAGTCAATAAATAACCGATAACGGTGATATCTACGGCGAAACTGCCTGCATTAGCAATCCGCAAACATAAGCTCCATAAGTACCAATTACATAACCAAATACCGCAAGTAATACCCCAACTGGTGCCAGGGACGGGTGAAAGGCGCTGGCAATAACCGGAGCAGAGGCTGGTCCACCAATATTAGCCATACTCCCAACCGCTGCAAAGAAGAAAGGTGTCTTTGTAATCTTGGCAACAATAAACAATACAATCGCATGGATTAATATCCAGACCAAACCAATAATTAAAATTCCCGGATTCTTGAAAATTGCCATTACATTCATCTGCATCCCAATAGTGGCAATAAGAACATATAAGAGAACACTTCCTATCCGGGAGGCACCTGCTCCTTCCAGATTTCTCATTTTTGTAAATGACAAGATCATCCCTAATGTTGTGGCAATAATTACCAACCAGAAAAAACCGGAAGTAAGGCTGAAAGTACTTAGATAAGGTGCATTAATCGTAATCCAGGGAGCAATAATATCGGCCCCCAGATGTGCTATTCCGGTAACTCCAAAAGCAATTCCAAGAATCATAATAATATCCTCCATCTTTGGAATCCTCATAATACTGAGTTGATAGGCTTCAATTTTATCCTTTATTTCAGTAACAGATTGATCATCGGCTCTTAAAAATTGATTGATCTGTTTGTTCTTCCCTGCACCATACAACAAAAGGGCCATCCAGGCGTAGCTAACAAATACATCCAGAGCAACCATTGCAGAAAAAAGATCTGCACTCGGCTTAAATATCTCGAACATGGCTGCCTGATTTGCTCCCCCACCAATCCAGGTACCTGCTACCGTGCTCAATCCTCTCCAAACTGCATCAGCACCCTCTCCACCCACTACTTCAGGTGCAAATACTGATACGATAAAAACAGCTAATGGTCCGCCAATTATAATACTAAAAGAAGCTGTTATAAACATTAGTCCGGCTTTCTTTCTCAATTTCCATATTTCGCGCAGATCCAGGCTCAAGGTAAACAGAACCAGGCTGGCAGGCAAAAGATACCGGGATGCCATCGCATACAATCCTGAAGAACTACCTGAAATAATACCTGACGAGTTTAACAGACCTGGAAGAAAATAACAAAGTAAAATCGGCGGAATAACCGAATAAAGCTTTTTGAAGAATTTCAGATCGCTTTGAGACGACCAGAAAACTAATCCCAGAATACTCATCAGCATTCCCAAAACAACAGCATCATTCGTAATCAGGGAAGTTTTCTCTACCATTTTAGACAGGATTTATATTTTTTACAAATAATATAAGTCGGCAATTTTAGTAAATTTTAATTATAATTGAACTTTTTACTCCTTTTTAACCAATTAAGGAGTAAGATCTTATCCAATTATAAACACAACCAATTATTATTAATTAATAAAAACGTATGGAAATACAACAAAAGCAGCTTTTTGGACACCCAAGAGGATTATACATCCTTTTTCTTACCGAAATGTGGGAAAGATTCAGTTTTTATGGAATGAGAGCCCTTCTGGTACTCTTCCTGGTTTCATCAGTAAAGGGTGAAAATCCAGGTTTCGGATGGACCAGCAGTGAAGCCCTGAAATTGTATGGAATATATACATTCCTTGTCTATTTATCTTCCATTCCCGGAGGAATCCTTGCCGATAAATTTATCGGACAAAAAAAAGCTGTGATTCTTGGCGGATTACTTCTGGTAGCCGGGCACAGTATCCTTGCATTTCAGTCATTAATTACCTTTTATATCGGCTTAGCTTTAATTATAGCCGGTGTCGGATGCTTAAAACCAAACATTTCGACCATGGTTGGTGGCCTTTATCCCAAGGGGGATGACCGCCGGGACAAAGGATTCACAATTTTCTACATCGGAATAAATACCGGAGCCTTTTTAGCAGGTATCGTTATTGGTTATGTTGGCGAAACATTGGGCTGGCATTATGGATTCGGACTCGCAGGAATTGGAATGGCATTAGGATTAATCATTTTCATTGCAGGTCATAAACATCTAAAAGGTGTTGGGGAAGCAACAAAGGAATTATCTGCTGCTGATCAGGAAATAATTTCAAAACCACTCACCAGCATTGAAAAAGACAGGGTTAAAGTCATGCTCCTGTCCTTTTTAATGATTATTGTATTCTGGGGTGCATTCGAACAGGCTGGAGGTTTGATGAATCTATATGCCTCAGAAAAAACTTATCGTATGATTGAATTTCTTAACTGGACAGTTCCCGCAACCTGGTTTCAGTCAGTGAATTCATTCTTTATTATCACACTTGGAATTCCGGTAGCAGCCTTCTGGTTTAACCGGAAAAGAAATGGCAAAGAAGCTTCTTCAATCTTCAAAATTGCAATTGGTGTAATCATTATGGGATGGGGATTCCTATTCATGTCGGCAGCCTCAATTCAATATCAAAATAACGGTGCTTCTGCTATGTACTGGCTGATTCTCGCCTACCTGTTTCATACAATCGGAGAACTTAGTGCCTCCCCTGTTGCCTTATCCTTTATAACTAAACTTGCACCAGTGAAATATGCATCCATCATGATGGGGGTGTTTTTTGCAGCTACAGGACTTGGGAATTACGTTGCCGGATGGGTTGGCGTTTGGTCGCAGACAGCAGGTGAACTCGAAATATTTACAGGAATTGCCATATTTTGTACACTTATCGGGGGTATCGTAATTGCAATACTTAAACCATTAAAACGGCTTGCTCATGGGGCTGAAGACTTTTCAAAGGAAACTATGGCCACGGCAAAAACTGAATAGCCTGGAATTAATAAGAATAAATTGAAGAGAGAGATACCGAATTCTCTCTCTCTTCGTTGAAAGCAGTATATTCGCAATATCAAATCTGTATTCGTGTTATCAGACAGCATCGTCATAATTCCCACCTATAATGAGAAGGAAAATATCGAAAATATCATTCGGAAGGTATTTTCACTTCCTGATGCATTCCATATTCTGGTGGTTGACGATGGATCACCTGATGGAACTGCCGAAATCGTTAAAAGTCTTCAGGAGGAATACGAAGGCAGGATTCATATCGAAGAACGACAAGGAAAGCTTGGCTTAGGAACTGCATATATTCATGGCTTCAAATGGGCTCTCCAACGTAATTATGAATATATTTTTGAGATGGATGCCGATTTTTCACATAATCCTGAAGATCTCATCCGTTTAAAAACTGCCTGTAGTGAAGGTGCAGATCTGGCTATTGGCTCAAGGTATATCAAAGGAGTGAATGTGGTGAACTGGCCCATGAGCAGGGTACTTATGTCCTATTTTGCATCAGTGTATGTGAGGCTTGTTACAAGAATCGATATACAGGATGCAACCGCCGGCTTTAAATGTTACAGGCGGATAGTTCTTGCAACTATACCTTTGAATAAGATCAAATTTATTGGATATGCCTTTCAGATAGAGATGAAATTTACGGCGATCAAATATGGCTTTAAGGTTGTGGAAGTTCCAATTATTTTTACAGACCGCACTGAAGGCACATCCAAGATGAGTACGAAGATATTCAGGGAAGCTTTTTGGGGTGTAATTCAGATTAAGTTAAACAGCTTCTTCAGGAAGTATAAATAAAACTGTTTTGACCAGAATCTTAAAATATTAAGCGCATTAAGATTTATCTTTACATTATACTTAATTAGTCATGTCTCGTTGCCCACTGCTTATTGCTCATATCCCATTGCTGACCTCTAGCTTAAATCCTATAATTAATAGCCTATGAATGAATATCTTGACCCTGCAGAAGATAATCTTTCACCTGTAGAACGGGAGATTGAGAAAGTACTGCGCCCTCAGGTCTTTGAAGATTTCACAGGTCAGCATAAAATCCTGGCTAACCTTCGTGTATTCGTCCAGGCGGCCAAACAACGTGGCGAGGCTTTGGATCATGTTTTACTGCATGGCCCACCCGGTTTAGGAAAAACTACACTTTCCCATATTATTGCCAATGAAATGGGAGTTAATATCCGAATCACCTCCGGTCCGGTTCTTGACAAACCAGGGGATCTGGCCGGATTATTAACCAATCTTGAAGAAGGAGACATTCTCTTTATCGACGAAATCCACCGTCTGAGTCCGCTTGTTGAAGAATACCTCTACTCGGCAATGGAGGATTTCAAGATCGATATCATGCTCGAAACAGGACCGAATGCCCGTTCTGTTCAGATTTCATTGAATCCATTTACACTAGTGGGTGCAACCACC
>CAZGWG010000167.1:0-9183 GCA_964529165.1 uncultured Sphingobacterium sp. | reverse complement strand
TACGGAAAAGATGAGCTGTTTTTTGCCTGTACTAATGGAGGACATAAAAGCTACGGACAGATTTTCAAATATATCCCAAGCAAGTTTGAAGGACAGGATCGGGAACGTGAATCACCGGCAAAGCTGGAATTGTTTCTGGAATCCAACGATATAGATACCTTTCAGAGTTGTGATAACCTGACCATAGCACCATGGGGCGATGTGATTATTTGTGAGGACAAATCAGACGCACGAATTATTGGAATTACTCCGGAAGGAAAGACCTATGTGATCGCTAAAAATGTCGGGTATCGTCAATCTGAATTTGCTGGGCCGGTTTTTTCTCCCTCAGGCAGAACTTTGTTTGTCAACATTCAATCACCCGGACTGACGCTGGCTATCACAGGCCCGTGGAACAGTTAAATTTTATTGATTTGATCTATAAAACAAAAGCTCCGGCATAATTTACCGGAGCTTTTGTTATTTAAGAAATGCCAATTATTTACCCTTAATCCAAAGCGCAATATCATTAATCAGATCTATACTAACATTTGCCGGTGTACGGTATTGGGCACCGGTTCCTTTTTCTTTTTGAGAAGATAAGAGGTGGTTCAGATCCGGGTATAGCTTAAATGATGCATTTTTATTTGCTGCCAATGTGGTCCGCCAGATATTAAAATCCTGAACAGAAACCTGAAAATCATATGCTCCCTGAATAACCAGAATGCGGTTTTTAATTCTTTTAGAAGCAGCCAGTTGATCATAATTATTCAAATCTATCCAGTAGGATGCCGGTGCTCCGAGTATCACTGAATCAGGAGCAATGTCCCCAAGCTTAAGAAGTCTTGACCTGTCAATTTCATTAGATGATTCAGTAAATTGTTGCTTTCCTGCTGCACTGGTATCTCCCGAGGCTTTGTATATAAAAGCATTTTGCTCCGCAATCAGGTCAGAAAGCTTTCTTGCCGGAGCAGCAGCCAGAATGATTCCGTTTAAAGAAGGAGCAAGTGTTGCAATTCTTGGTGAAAGCATACCGCCAAGACTGTGTCCTAACAGATAAACCTGGCTTTTATTTACCCCTGGAAGCGTATTGGCCAGCGCAATTGCACTCAGTGCATCATCCAGAACTTCTTCCTTAACTGTAAAAGCTTTATTAAATGATCTTGGGTATACCATACTGCGCTTTACATACCGGATACTCCCAATGCCCTTTGCAGCAAGACCTGCCGCAAGATCCTTAAAAGGTTTATTGGGTCCAACAGTTTCATCCATATCCGAAGGGCCTGAACCATGAACCATAATGACTACCGGAAAGCTGCTTAATTTTTTAGGACTTGTAAATACACCAGCCATTTGCCCTTCTTCAAATTTTATGCTGATTTCTTTCTCGGAATATAGTGTAGTATCGGCATATGCCGGAGCTACGTAATCGGCATCAACGCTTACGGGTGTTATAAAAAATCCCAATAGCTTTTCAGATTTATTAAATACGAAAGTGAATGTTTGAGAGCCTTTTGAGAATCCGCAGGTTAGAATCACCTGAAAAAAATCGCCTTTAATGGAGTTCTTGGCACCCTCTACTGATTCATAAGTTCCCAGACTATTTCCAAGTCTTAGCCAGAAAAGCTTTAATTCGTCAGGAGTGATTCCGCCTTTAACACTTTCATCAAAAAAGCCATGTGCCTCCTCGAAATTACCCTTATCCATCGTGTCAAAAAACGAATCAGCACGATTGATCAGATTGACAATACTTTGGGCAAAAGTGATCTGACTAATGAGCAACAGTACAAACAGGATCTTAAATGATTTCATTGGTTAAATAAATTTCTATTTCAGGATCGAAAGATAATAAAATTAAGGTTTAAAGGGCATAGAATAAAATTCAGTGAGACCTCAGTTTCATATCTGAATAATTTTTTAATTTTTTTTTCATCCGGCGTAGGGGTAAAAGTTCTTTTACCTGTCTCATCCAAAATATTATAAAAATGAAAATAAAAATGAACAACTATCCGGGCTATTCAAAAATATTTTTTGCCTTAGCCATTTTAATGATTAGCGTATTTGCTAATGCACAGAATTTGCATAATGACAGGGTCAATATAGGATTTGCTTACCCAATCAGTACGAATGGAACCCACGCAGCAGCAGATACCAATTATTTCTCTCTTAATTTAATCGCCGGAGTTTCTGCAGCAGAAAGAGGCTTTTCTTTTGCCGGTATATCCGCTGTTGTAAAGAATGATGTCAGGGGAATGATGTTTGCCGGTTTTTCTAATCATGTGGGTAAGGCTGCAGACGGGATGATGTTTGCCGGCTTTATGAATAGTTATGCCGAAGCTAAAGGAATGCAGTTTGCCGGCTTTACTAATATTTCAAAAGGTCGGGTTACAGGCGCTCAGTTTTCAGGTTTCTTAAACAAAGCTACAGATATTCAGGGTGCTCAGTTGGCGGGCTTTTCAAACGTAGCCAGAGATGTAACGGGTCCGCAGTTTGCCGGCTTCAGTAACGTATCGCGCAAAATTGAAGGCTCACAGTTTTCAGGGTTTATAAATACAGCAGAGGATGTGAAGGGCTCACAGTTTGCCGGCTTTATCAATGTAGCCAGAAAAGTGAGTGGGGTACAGTTCTCCGGTTTTATCAATGTTGCCGATAGCAGTGATTATCCGATTGGAATTATCAATATTATCCGCAAAGGTGAGAAAGGCATCGGACTTAGTATTGATGAAAACCAGACTGCTTTGCTCTCATTTCGTTCCGGAGGTAAAGTGTTGTACGGAATTATTGCAGCAGGGTATAATTTCAAGAATAAGGAAGAAGTGTATGCCTTCGAGGCAGGTTTAGGCGCCCATTTTTTGAACACACCGGTATTCAGAATGAACGCTGAAGTTCTTACCCAAACCCTCGAAAGTTTCAGATGGGGCGAATATTTCAAGACATCATTTCGATTAATGCCATCACTAAGGCCTGTTCCGGGACTGGAACTTTTCGGCGGGCCGGCATTTAACTATGTCAATACCAATACAAGCGAAGGACGGGCAGTTACAGATAAATATATCCGCACATGGGAGAATCGCTGGGGCAATAACTTCGAGGGAATCTACATTGGATTCAATGCCGGAATCAACCTGCTGTTTTAAATTAAAATCTATCTAAAAATAAATTATAACTATTTCAATAACAGAATTATAACAATTAAAAAATAACAATCATGAGAACTACTTTATTCATTGCAATTATCAGTTTATTCTTTTTTTCATGCAGCAAAGACAGTCTGGTTGCTGATGGAAATGTCATTAGTGAAGTACGAAACCCGGGTACATTTACCGGAGTACACAGCAGCGGAGCTAATCCAATAAAAATTATTTATGGTAACGACTTTAAGGTTGAGATTAAGGGCTCAGGAAATCTGATTCCAAGATATAAAACCAATATTCACAATGGAACACTAAACCTGGGCTATGAATTTGTGAATGTAAGAAAGGATGATATCGAGGTTTTTGTGACGATGCCTGCAATTAACAGTGCTTCAATGAGCGGCAGCGGAAAGCTCGATATCAGTGGTAATTTTCCTGCGCAAAATCTGTTCCGTCTAACGATCAGTGGTTCTTCAAAAACAACTGTGAACGATATTTTTTATGCGGAAGAAGTAAACGTAAATATTTCCGGTTCAGGAGATGCCAATCTGGAGAAGATATTGAGCAACAAGGGAGACGTAAGGATTAGCGGTAGTGGTGATGTGCGCCTCAGTGTACAGAATACCCTTAGAGCAAGAATCAGCGGCAGTGGTAAAATCTTTTATACCGGAAATGCAGTGGTTGATTCTGAAATCAGCGGCAGCGGAACTGTCGTTAAATTTTAAACACCAAATGAATCGATGGGTTAGAATACCAACTGAAGAGGCAAATGGGAATCGTTTTCTCCGTCTGGCAGAACAGACGGAGAAAATTTGTAACAAGCCGGGGTACCTGTAGTCTAAAGGGCAAATCAGAGCACAGCTTGCATCTTGGAACAAATACTTACAGGAAACAAAATCACCGGAATACAGTTTGATGATGCTGCTTTTGAGCAGTTGTTCAAAGCACATTTCAATGCTCTGCATGCCTATGCCAGTATGATGTTACATCAGGATAGTTATGCCGAGGAAATTGTACAGGGAATGTTTCTGAAAATTTGGGAAAAACGCAGTAACCTGGATGTTCAGACCTCCATTAAGGCTTATCTTTACAAATGTGTACATAACGATTGCCTGAACTATATAAGCCATAAAAAAATACAATTGAAGTATCAGGACCATGCTGCTTTTACGATGAACGGACAAGCCGGAAAAACATCTGATAAAATTGAACTGAATGAGTTGCAGGAGCGACTCAAGCAGGCACTAAACGAACTCCCTGAGCAATGCCGCACCATTTTTCAGATGAGCCGCTTTGAGGAATTAAAATACAGGGAAATTGCCGATCAGCTAGGCCTTTCAGTTAAAACTGTCGAAAATCAGATGGGTAAGGCTTTGAAAATACTTCGTGTTAATTTGCTTGACTTTTTGCCTTCATTATTATTATTGTTTCACAGCGGTTTTTTTAATTCCTGAGTAGGATGAGCGACGATCTGTTAATAAAATATCTGCTTAGAGAAACAAGTCCTGAAGAGGATATTGAGTTGAGCCGTTGGCTTGCTGAAGATCCTGAAAACCGGAAGGAGTTTGCCCGTTTTGAACTGATCTGGAACGAAAGTAAAAAACTTGAAAATAAAAGTACAATTGATCCTGAAGTAGCCTGGCTTAAATTTAAACAACAGCTCCCTGATGCAAACCCGAAAGCAGTAATCAGGCCCATTACCAAAAGACTGGCCTGGCTTCGGATAGCCGCCGTACTATTTATAATCGCCGGAGCCTGGTCTTTCTACCAGATCATCCAACAAAATGGATACGATACCATATCCTCAGGCCAAATGGTTCGTACAGAAGTATTGCCCGATGGTTCTAAAGTTACCTTGAATAAGAATGCAATTCTGTCTTATAAAAAGGATTTTAAAGGGAAACTGCGTAGTGTTAAACTGGAACAGGGTGAGGTTTTCTTTGATGTAAGTCCTGATAAATCTAAACCTTTTATTATCGATGCAGATCAGGTGAGCATTCGTGTATTGGGTACTTCATTCAATGTCAAAAAAAATCATGATCTCACAGAGGTGATTGTTGAAAGCGGCCTGGTTAGAGTAAGCTTACCAAATCAGCAGATCGAATTAAAGAAAGGCGAAAAAGTGCTGATTAAAGATTCTGACAAAACCCTTCGAAAAGAACTTAGCAGTGATCAGTTGTATAATTATTACCGAACAAATACTTTTGTGGCAGATAATACTCCGCTTTGGCGTATGGTTGAGATCCTGAATGAAGCATACCAGTCTAAGATAGAAATCGCTGATCCTAAATTACGCGACCTAACCCTCAACACAACATTCAGGGGGGAATCACTCGATACAATCCTACATATTATTTCAGAGACCCTTAGAATTCAAGTTCAGAAAGAGGGTGAAAAGATTATTTTAAAATAGTGTAAGAACTATGAAACTAAGGTGTTTGTGGATCTTGCTTTTTATATGCTATGGCTATTCTTTAAAGGCTCAGCATTCGGCAGATATTCCAAAATTATACCGGCGAATTTCTATAAACGCCAATAAACAGCCTCTTGCAGAGGTTTTGAACGAAATAAGCAGGAAAGCAAATTTTATTTTTTCTTATAGCGGTACGGTTTTTAATCCGGATAGCCTGGTAACATTATCTGCGAAAAATGAAACCGTCCGGGATATTCTCGATAGAATTTTTCTAGATATGGCCGATTATCGGGAGAGTGGTAATTATGTAATTCTTCGTTCCACAATCCGGCGATTTTCCATACAGCCTGATATGATTAAAACGGATCAAAGACACTATCTGATTAGTGGTTATGTGGTCGATGAACAGACAGGAAAAAATGTCCCCGATGCGAGTGTTTATGAAAAACGTTTGCTGGAATCCGATCTAAGTGACAAGAATGGTTACTTCCGGATGCGGATTAGAGGTAATCATCAGTCGGTAATTTTAACCCTAAGTAAAGAATCCTACCGGGATACCAGTATAATGTTTCTCTCCACTGTAAATATTAAACCCGAGGGTTATACTTATGAGGATGATGAAAAGATGTCCTATGCTTCAAACATAGTCGAAAAACTTGGAATCGGGCGATTTTTGGTTTCGGCAAAACAACAGATACAGAGTTTAAATATTTCGGGTTTCCTGACTAATAGTCCCTATCAGGCTTCCCTGCTCCCGGGTTTAAGTTCGCAGGGTTTGTTTAGCTCTCAGGTAGTAAATAAGGCGTCACTGAATCTTTTGGGAGGTTATACTGCCGGGGTTGATGGGGCTGAAGTGGCCGGACTTTTCAATATCAGCAAAAATAATGTACAGTATGTTCAGCTTGCAGGCTTGGCAAACCTGGTAGGAGGTTCAGTTCGGGGTTTTCAAGCCGGAGGTTTGGTAAATTCAGTTTTGGATAGCCTTACAGGTTTTCAGGCAGCAGGTATAGTGAATGATGTAAGAAGTGGTACGGAGGGTTTTCAGGCAGCCGGAGTGTTCAATCATGTGAGAAGGGATATGAATGGATTTCAGGTAGCCGGAGTCGGGAACCTCATTTCAGGAAATACCCGCGGAGTACAAATCTCAGGTATTGGAAATGTGGCCTCAAAAGAAATGAGAGGGATACAGATCGGAGGTATTTTCAGCTATGCAAAAGTGATGAAAGGATTACAGATCGGATTAATAAATGTTGCCGATACATCCTCTGGTTTTAGTATCGGACTGATCAACTGGGTAAACAAGGGATATCATAAATTGAGCCTCTCTTCCACAGATATTTTCGACACTCAGTTAGCAGTGAAAACAGGCACTGCCAAGTTCTATACCATGCTCATTGGAGCAGCAAGCTATGCCGAAAATGATCGGATTTATTCTGCCGGATATGGTATAGGACACGACTTTATTTTCAGTAAAAAGCTTTCAAGCGCTGTAGAGTTATCATCACAAGGGCTTTATTTAGGCAATTGGGATTTTCCTAATATACTCAGCAAAGGGCAGTTAAATATGCAGTTTAAGCTGGTTAAAGGGCTGAGTGTATTCGCCGGACCTTCCTATTCAATTTATTATTCCGATCCGGCAAGTCTTAGTGCTGCGGGATACAGAGCCAGGATTGCACCCACATCAGCAAAGGAGTATTCAACCCATACGAAGGGCTGGCTTGGATGGTCTGCCGGAATTAATTTGTTTTGATTGATGGTAAAGATTAGTAAGTCTGAAAGCTGATCCATCAAACTAAGCATAGGTTTTTTTATATTTACGGCAGTTCTCCCTATGAATCGAATTGATCGTATTTCTGCCATTCTTATACAACTGCAATCAAGAAGGGTGGTTAAAGCCCAGGAGATTGCCGATCGTTTTCAAATTAGTTTGCGCACCGTTTACCGTGATATCCGGACATTGGAGCAGGGTGGAATCCCTTTGATTGGTGAGGCGGGTATCGGTTACTCACTGGTTGAAGGATTTCGTTTGCCTCCCGTTATGTTTACCCCCGAAGAAGCCATTGCCTTTCTTACAGCAGAAAAGCTGGTTGCCAAGCTCACTGACGGACCCAACAGCAGGAATTACAGTTCGGCAATGTATAAAATCAGGTCAGTCTTAAATCTATCCGAGAAGGATTTACTAGAAAGTATTGACGACCGGATTGAAGTTTTAAGAAGACCCGGAGATTCACCCATACAACCCGATTTACACTTGCTTCAGCCAATTTTGAAAAGTGTGGATCAAGGCAGGGTAATAAATATCAAATATCATTCTAACTATAAACAGGAGAGTACCGAGCGTCTTGTTGAACCGCTGGGAATCTTCTTTACAGATAATTACTGGCACCTCATCGGCTGGTGCCGGATGCGTAATGATTATCGGGATTTCAGGCTCGACCGTATTTTATCAATTCAGGAGACCGACACTCCATTTGAAAAGTCTCACCCGGGTTTGAAAGAGTACCTGCAAAGCAGAAAGACTGAAGAAAATGAAAATCTTGAAAATATTGTAATCAGTTTACCTCAGCCTAAAGCCTACTGGCTTGATAATCAGAAATATTATTATGGTTTTGTTTCTCAAAAACTTATTCATGATCAGCTTGAAATGACCTTCTTATGCTCTTGTCCTGAAAATTTTGCCCGTTGGTTTATGATGTTTGGAGGTGCGGCAAAAATAATTGAATCAGAAGCATTAAAGAAACATGTAAGGCGTATGACTGCTGCTATTTCAGATAGTTTATAATACTGCTGACATAGGGCTGTCATTCAGCAGAGTTTTATTTGTATTCAAATAAACAAATAGAACCATGATTTTGATCAAAAACTTCCTTAAGGAGCTCGAAAATGAAGCTCAAACTACAAAAAAAATGCTTTCAAGGATACCGGATGATAAATTCGGCTGGAAACCGCATGTAAAGAGCATGGATATTAAAACCCTTGCAACCCACATTGCTGAACTTCCGGGCTGGATAGGAATGACATTGAATACTGATGGACTTGATTTCGCAGTTCATCCCTATTCACCTGCTGATGTCAATCAAACATCTGCATTGCTTGAATTGCTCGAAACTTCGCTTGAAGATGCCAGAACTAATCTGTCCGGAGCCGAAGATAAAGACCTGATCCCCGATTGGACACTAAGAACAGGCGATATGATTCATGTGGTGTCTTCAAAAGAAGATATGATACGAATGACTATCAGCCAGATTATTCACCACCGCGCCCAATTGGGAGTTTATCTCCGCTTGCTTAATATTCCTATTCCCGGAAGTTATGGTCCAAGTGCTGATGAGGCAAATTAAAGTGGAATAATTATTTAACTATAAAGTTAGGGTGCTATGTCAGGGTCTTAAATAGGTTTCTTTGGAAACCTTCTGTTGTGCTGATATTAAGGGCAACCCCGCTTTTCGCTCATACTCCACAGGCCTTAACCACAGGCCGGTATCCGCTACAATCGGGTTTAAAAACTTAACTCAGTTCTATTAAACCATGGCCTTAGCCAAATTTATCTAACAGTTCAAGGCCGCTCCTGAATCGGGGAGCGGCCTATCTGCTTCGTATTATTTGAACATACTACTGCTCAATTCCTTTTTAATTTTTTTATAGCCCTGGTATTTT
>CAZGWG010000166.1:0-9200 GCA_964529165.1 uncultured Sphingobacterium sp. | reverse complement strand
AGGTTTTTTCTTAGTATCATTCTGGTAAAAAATACAGGCTCGAAGAAAATATTATCCTCGGGTAATTGTTCCAGGCCATTGATTTGAAATTTGTTTGAGCGGATATGACTGATGCGTAAGGCCGTGCCATAGTTTAATGGAAATTTGGCACCGAATAAATTCAGGGTTTTCTTTTTCTTCGTGCTGTAATTTATCTGCAGAAACTTTTTGCCAAAGTTGATCTCCTGGCTTTCATCAATGCTTGATCCGATGCCGGTATTTGTCAGATAGATACGTTCGGAATTTCCCATGCCAAGTCCGGCATAAACTTCCAGAATCTGGTTCTGATCAGCTCCAAAGCGAGTGAAATAGCCGATCCCGCTTTCCAGCAGATTTTGTTTGAATTCCTTTTTTGACCTTTCCTGATTGGTTACAGAAGCATTCAGAAGTACACCCCAATGATCTGAAAATGCATAAGCAGTGTTGAATGAAAAATTCCCTTTTAAAGTCAGGTGTCCGGAAGCATGTACCTCATCCTTCGCACTCAGCATCGGGGTGTTCGGAACATTAGGCATATACAGTGAAGCGCAACTAGTTAATAATATTACTAGGGCAATGATGCTGATGGATCTGATTGTATTCATTCTGACTGGATTTACATTCGTTCAGCCAGAAGCAAATAAGGTGCCTTGATTTCATTTCGGGGCATAATTATGCGCAAGGGCATAGTTAATATCTTTATACTTTTCAACACCCTTCTTCCCGCCCTAAAAGATTCGTAAATTTGAATTCATCCCAAAAATATCTTTATGCCTGATTTTTCGCACCTGCACGTACATACACAATTCTCACTATTGGATGGTGCGGCAGATATTTCGCGTCTTTTCAAAAAGGCTAAAGCCGATGGTATGAAAGCCATGGCCATCACCGATCATGGAAATATGTTCGGGGTGTTTAAATTCGTTGCCGAAGCCGGTAAACATGGGGTAAAGCCCATTGTAGGTTGTGAGTTTTATGTGGTAGACGACCGGCATGTGAAGCAGTTTACGAAGGAAAAACGTGATCAGCGTTTTCATCAGCTATTGCTTGCAAAAAATGCAGAAGGCTATAAAAATCTCGTAAAACTATGTTCTCTGGGTTATATCGAAGGATTGTACAGCAAATGGCCGCGTATTGATAAGGAGCTGATATTAAAACATCATAAAGGACTGATTGCAACAACCTGTTGTCTGGGGGCTTCGGTACCTCAAACCATATTGAAGAAAGGAGAGGAAGAGGCTGAGATTGAGTTCAAATGGTGGCTGGATCTCTTTGGTGAGGATTATTACATCGAACTTCAGCGTCATAATATCCCTGAACAGGAGACTGTGAATGCGGTACTGCTCAAATTTGCAAAGAAATATAATGTTAAAGTGATTTGCTCTAACGATTCACATTATGTGGATCAGGAAGATGCCAATGCACACGATATCCTTTTATGCGTGAATACCGGTGATATGAAAAGTACACCGATAGCAACGGATGAGGAGAGCGGGAAGGGTTTTAGATTCGGATTTCCGAATGATCAGTTTTTCTTCAAGAGTCAGGAAGAAATGGGCAAGGTTTTTCATGACCTTCCTGAATCGCTTGACAATACAAATGAGATTGTAGACAAAGTTGATGTGCTTCAACTGAAGCGGGACATTATGCTTCCGAATTTCCCGATTCCTGATGAGTTTAAGATTCACCAGGGTCCTGAGTCAGATAATATGAACCAATGGGAATACCTCAAAGATCTGACCTTTAAAGGTGCCAAAGAGCGTTATGTGGATATAAGTGCGGAGGTGGAAGAGCGTCTCAATTTCGAGCTTTTTACAATCCGTACAATGGGGTTTGCTGGCTATTTTCTCATTGTAGCTGATTTCATCCGTGCCGGGCGTGATTTGGGTGTATTTATTGGTCCTGGCCGTGGTTCTGCAGCCGGTTCTGTGGTAGCTTATTGCATTGGTATCACCAATATCGATCCCATTAAATACAATCTGCTGTTTGAGCGTTTCCTGAATCCCGATCGTAAGTCAATGCCCGATATTGATACGGATTTTGATGATGCCGGTCGCCAGAAGGTGATTGATTATGTGGTGGATAAATACGGTAAGAATCAGGTAGCCCAGATCATTACCTATGGCTCTATGGCAGCGAAATCGAGTATTAAGGATGTTGCCCGGGTATTGGATCTGCCTTTGGCCGAGTCGAATATGCTGGCAAAGCTGGTTCCCGACAGACCGGGAACTAACCTGGTACAGGTGATGACAGCTCCGATTGATACGGTTAAAAAGGAACAGAATCCTGAAGACTTTGAGAATATTAAAACCTTAAGGAAGATTCTGGAAGATGGTAAATCCTTGCAGGCGGATGTATTGAAAGAAGCGATGATCCTGGAAGGATCAGTGCGGAACGTAGGTGTTCATGCTGCGGGTATCATCATTGCCCCATACGATCTTACGGATATTATTCCGGTTGCTACTTCTAAGGAATCGGATTTACTGGTCACCCAGTTTGACGGGCGGGTGATTGAAGATGCGGGAGTAATTAAGATGGACTTTCTGGGTCTCAAAACCCTGACCATTATCAAGGATGCCCTGCGTTTGATTAAGCAGAATCATAATGTCGATATCGACATCGATTATATTTCGCTGGAAGATCAGAAGACCTTTGAGCTATATCAGCGGGGTGATACGAACGGTACTTTCCAGTTTGAGAGTGACGGAATGCAAATGTATCTGCGTGATTTGAAGCCGGATAAGTTTGAGGATCTGATTGCGATGAATGCACTTTACCGTCCGGGGCCAATTGAGTATATCCCTAAATTTATTTCCCGTAAACATGGCCGTGAGGCGGTGAGTTATGACCTGATGGATATGCAGGAGCATCTGGAAGAAACTTATGGTATAACTGTGTACCAGGAGCAGGTGATGTTACTTTCACAAAAGCTGGCCGGTTTCAGTAAGGGAGATGCGGATGTGCTGCGTAAGGCCATGGGTAAGAAGCAGATTGAGGTTCTTAATAAGATGAAAGCCCAGTTTATGGAGGGCTGTAATACCAATGGTCATGATCCTAAAATTGCCGAAAAGGTATGGACCGACTGGGAGGCTTTTGCACAATATGCTTTTAATAAATCGCATTCTACCTGTTATGCTTTTGTGGCCTATCAGACGGCCTATCTGAAAGCAAATTACCCGGCAGAGTACATGGCCGCGGTATTGAACAATCAGAATAACATTGAAAAGATCTCTTTCTTTATGGAGGAGTGTAAAAAGATGGGTATTCCGGTTCTGGGGCCAGATATCAATGAATCAGAACTGAGTTTTACGGTCAATAAAAAGGGAGAGGTTCGTTTTGGCATGTCGGGAATGAAGGGTGTAGGAGAGAAGGCCGTAGAAAGTATTGTTGAAGAGCGTGAGGCAAATGGATTATATACCAGTGTCTATGATTTTGCACGCCGTACCAATTCACGTGCAGTGAGCAAAAAAGTGTATGAAAACCTGGTTTATGGAGGTGCCTTCGACTGTTTTGGATTTAACAGGGCTCAGTTTTTCTTTAAACCGGATGGTGGACTTTATAACGGGATTGAGCGTTTGGTTAAGTACACAAATGATTTTCAGAATAATTTGAATTCATCACAGGCTTCTCTGTTTGGAGGCACCAATGATGCTGAAATTACCGAACCACAGCTTCCGGAATGTGAAGAATGGGGATTGATTGAGAAGCTGAAGTATGAAAAGGAATCCATTGGAATTTATCTGACCGGGCATCCGCTGGACAATTATAAGTTTGAACTGGAGAATTTCTGCTCCCATCAGGTAAGGCATCTGAGCCTGATTAACAGAATGAAGAGCACTGAAGCACTGCCTGAAGATCAGGAAGAGTTTAAGAAAATAAGCAATCGGGATTTGGTTATCGGCGGACTGGTATCAGCCTGCAGGCATGGTACTACAAAAACGGGTAAGCCTTTTGGTTCTTTTATGTTGGAGGATTATGGCGAGACCTTCGAGATTGCACTGTTTGGTGAAGATTATATTAAATTAAAGCAATACCTTGCAGTTGGCTTGTTTTTACAGGTAAGGGGCACTGTTTCTGAGCGCTTTAAGCAAAAGGATAACTGGGAGTTTAAGGTAAACAGCATTGTCTTATTATCGGAATTGCGAGAGAAAATGTCAAAATGTCTGACTATTCAACTGCCCCTGACTGAAGTGTCTGAGAGCTTTATGACTAAAATGGATGAGATTCTGAGGTTCAATACAGAGCAGAATCCTCAGCGCAATTGTCAGTTGAAATTCATGATCATGGATTTTGAAGGAGAAACGACACTCGAAATGCCATCCAAATCAGTGAAAATAAATCCGAGCAATGAATTTCTCGAAGATATTTCTAAATTGCTTGGCGTTCGGTATAAGTTGAATTAGTGTCACATTAACAGCAGTAATTTGTGGCAGGAATATTGAATACTATCTTTGAATTATAAACAGTAAATCTCATTATTATGGCATTAGAATTAACAGATGCAAACTTCGATGAATTAGTCCTTAAGTCTGATAAACCTGTATTGGTTGATTTTTGGGCAGAATGGTGTGGTCCTTGCCGTATGGTAGGCCCTGTTGTTGAAGAACTGGCAAAAGAGTATGAAGGAAAAGCAATTATCGGGAAAGTAAACGTCGATAATAATCCGGGTATTTCAATGAAATTCGGGATCAGAAATATTCCTGCTTTATTATATTTTAAAGATGGTGAAATTGTTGATAAGCAGATTGGTGCAGTGCCAAAATCGGTGCTTGCTGAGAAATTAATCAAGCAGTTTTAATACGCTAATCGATCATTTTAAAAGCTCTTCAGGATTTTCTGAAGGGCTTTTTTTGTGAGAATGGGTTAGCTTGAATGATTTCAGTAGGATATATACTGATTGATTTTCAAAAGAAAGGCTACGATTCAAAGGTATATAAACTCGAGCAAGTGGTTGAATTTACTTGAATTCTCACATACGACCCCTTCAGGCAATGTTATTATTTGAGGATTGAGGGATCCCACTTTCGTGTGATCCGATAGTTATCGGATGACAAATTAGTAGGGATATATGGGGAGATTCCAGCTTTCGCTGGAAATGGTTAAGTTCCTTAATTTACTCAACTCATCATTTCCAATACTCCAAAAAATCTCCCGGCACTGCTTTTTGCAACATGTTTTGATAAATATACCTTACGTTTTCCTGGGTGCTATGTCTGGCTTTGGAGCCTCCCCAGCCATGCCGTTCACCAGGGTAAAGCATAAATTCAAAATGCTTATTCAAATCCTGTAATTTATCAATCAACTGGATGCTGTTCTGCATGTGAACATTATCATCCATGGTGCCATGCACAATACGCAAATTTCCCTTCAGCTTGTCCGCATAGGTGATGGGTGAAGTAATCTTATATCCTTCAGGATTATTCTGAGGGGTACCCATAAAGCGCTCGGTATAATGGGTATCATACAATCTCCAATCGGTTACGGAGTAATTTGCAATTCCATGGGTAAATACATCAGCACCATAGGTTAGGGCCATTACTGTCATATATCCGCCAAAACTTCCGCCTGTGATTCCAATCCTGCTTCCATCAACATATGGTTTTGATTTAAGCTGAATGGTGGCATCCATATAATCTTCAATCTCATATTTCCCCATTTTACGGTAGATGAAATCCATACCTGTCTTCCCAAGATGTCCGGAACTACGGTTATCTATAGCCACCTGTATAATCCCTTCTTTAGCCCACCAGTAGGTTTGTCCAAGGGGATTATTCCATTTGTCGAATACCCTGCCTGCATCTGGTCCACCGTAGACGGATATCCATACCGGATATTTTTTCGCCGGATCGAAGTTTAGCGGTAAAATAACCGTCATGGGCAGTTCTAATCCATCGCGGGTTTGATAATAAGATAACTCGGTTTTAGGCATTTTAAAGGAATCGTATGCTAAACCTTTAGCATCTGCAAGCTCGCGGATCAGATTGCCTTTGGTATCCATTAAGGCAGATTTTGGCGGAGTACTCAGATTTGAATAGGTGGTAATGAAGTATTTTCCATCGGGAGAGAGATTGATCTGATGATCATAATTACCGAATGTGAGTCTCTGGGGTTCATCATTCCCCTTTAATTCAACACGGTACAGGTCATTGCGGGTTGAGTTTTCCTGCCTCGCGGTGAAATAAATTTCCTGAGCTTTTTCATCAACTAGCAGAAGCTCTGTAACACGCCAGGTTCCGGAAGTTAATTGCTTTTTGAGCTTACCTTCAAGGTCATAGTAATAGAAATGTCCCCAGCCACTTTTATCACTTTTCAGGATAAAACCCTGACCATTTTTGAAAAAATACATGTTTTCGAACCAGTCGACCCATGTATCTTGCTTTTCTTCATAGATAATTTTTTTACTTCCGTTTTGCGGGTTTAAACTATAAATAATCAGGTTGTTCTGATCCCGGTTCATCCATTGCATCCAGAGAGTCTTACTGTCAGCCATCCAGAAGGGCGTGCCAAAATACTGATCCATTTTGGGATCAAAATCTGTCCACACAATTCCTTTACTGCCGGCAGTGACAATTCCGGTTTTAACCTCAGGGTTTTTATCCCCGGCTTTTGGATATCTTGTATTTTCAAGAAAGCCATGTTGCCCTTTGGAATTGTAGATAGGGAAAACGGGGACCAGAGAGTCGTCAAAACGCATAAAAGCAATTTTTTTGCTGTCGGGGCTCCACCAGAAGGCTTTGTATTGGCTGGCCCTGCCGAGAATCTCTTCGAAATATACCCATGAAGCCCATCCATTATAAATTACATCAGAACCATCTGTCGTATAACGGGTCTCGGTATTGGTATTGATGTTAATTGAATAAAGATCATTGTTCCGTGTAAAGGCTACCTGAGTTCCGTCTGGAGACAGGCTTGGATTTTTCTCAATAAGGGTATCCCTGGTCAGTTGTTTTTCAATACCGGCAGCGCTTTTGTAGAAAATATCCTTATTCTTTATATAGACTGATGCTTCATTAACTTGTTCGGGAGCCGAAGGGACAGCCTCGCCACTGCGTACATCAACAGTATAGGGTTTGGTTTCCCGACCTTCAGTTCGGTATTCGATGTAATGGGAATTGTCTGCCCAACCTGTGTACCTCGGTAATGGATTGAACAGATCCTTTGGAGGATTGCCAAAGACTTCCTTAAAATTCAGTTCTTTTAATTGAGCTTTTATGGATGAGGTAAAAAGCAGCAAGCTTAAAATGAGAGCATAAGATAACTTAGTATTCATCTTTAAATGTTCAGAATATAGAGTAAATTTTATTGATCAGCGGATAATATGCTGGTTAATGGCATATATTTAATCAAAGGTATAAAAATTGAGTCATTTTCGGAGTTTCCAAAAATTGAGCAAAAAATCATACTTGTTTAAGTGTAAAGCTTTTTCTTCGGGGAATGAATTTTATGCTATTTTAGGATATGGAACCCAATCTGACAAATTATAAAGACCTTCAGGATTTTGGAAACCTCGAACTGCTTTCAAGGCAGGTGGTTGAAGGTTTTATAACAGGCCTCCATAAAAGCCCATTTCATGGTTTCTCTGTTGAATTCGCTGAGCACCGGTTATATAATACCGGTGATTCTGTAAAAAATGTTGACTGGAAATTGTATGGACGGACAGATAAACTATTTGTCAAGCGATTTGAAGAGGAAACAAATCTGCGCTGTCAGATTGTTGTGGATGTTTCATCGTCTATGTATTATCCCGAAAAAGATTTTAATAAGCTATTGTTTTCTGTTTATTCTGCCGCCTCTCTAATGTACCTGTTAAAGAAGCAGCGGGATGCATTCGGACTCAGTTTGTTTTCAGATAAACTGGAATTGTCTACTGCGGCTAAATCTACTGCAGTTCATCAGAAGTATTTATTCTCAGAGCTTGAAAATTTATTGAGCAGAAAGGGCAGGGATAATCGTACAGATGTGGCTTCTGCTTTACATCAGATTGCAGAATTGATCCATAAGCGATCGCTGGTCATAATTTTCAGTGATATGCTTGTGGCTGAGTCGGAAGAGGGTTTATCAGGGATATTTTCTGCTTTACAGCATCTGAAGCACAATAAGCATGAAGTAATTATATTTAATGTTCTGGATCATAAAATGGAACTGGATTTTGACTTTGAGAACCGGCCTTATCATTTTATAGATATTGAGAATGGAGAGGAGCTAAAGGTACATCCCAATAATGTAAAAGAGGCTTATGTAGCTGCTTTTGATTCTTATCACAAAGAACTGAAATTAAAGTGTGCACAATATAAGATTGATCTGATTGATGCCGATATTCATGCTGGGTTTTATCAGGTACTGCATTCTTATTTGATTAAGAGAGGGAGGATGGGGAGTTGACAATTGATAGTTGAGAATGGGAAATAGGAAATAGGAAGTAGGGAATAGGAAGCAGGGAAATTGGGAGAATGGTTAATTTTCCTTATAACAATTCAGAATTACGTTGTTGATTAGATAGAAATGTTTTCAATATTAAATTTTTGTAAATTTTATTAATCGTTAGAAGAAACATGAAAAAAGTACTACTCTCTTTCGCTGTGATTATTTTAATGTGTTCAATGCAAATTCAAAGGCCTGTTAAAGTGATCTTTTTTGGAGATTCAATAACCCGGGCGGGTGTTAATCCGGGGGGATATATTACTCTGATGCAGGAGGCTGTGAAGGAGAGTACGAATCCGAAATATGAGCTGATTGGTGCCGGAATCGGTGGAAATAAGGTTTATGATCTTTTTCTAAGGTTTGAGGACGATGTACTTAGCAAAAAGCCGGATGTTGTGGTGGTATATGTCGGGGTAAACGATGTTTGGCATAAGCAAAGTTCGCAAACAGGTACTGATCCGGATAAATTCATTGCATTTTATACCGCCATGATTAAGAAGATGCAGGCTGCCGGTATCAGGGTTATTGTTTGTACTCCTGCTGCTATTGGAGAGCGTACAGACTTCAGTAATGCGCAGGATGGGGATCTTAACCGATATAGTAATATCATTCGGGAGCTGGCTCAGAAGTACTCCTGTACTTTGGTTGACCTTAGAAAAGCATTTCTGGATTATAATCTGAAGAATAATCCGGAGAATAAGGAATCCGGAATTCTGACAACAGACAGGGTGCATTTGAATCCTGCAGGGAATAAGCTGGTA
>CAZGWG010000165.1:0-9283 GCA_964529165.1 uncultured Sphingobacterium sp. | reverse complement strand
GGGCTTTCTTTTCAAAATCAGACAAAAAGCATTCAATGAAATCCATATAAACCTGTTTTATTCAGAACTTAATTTTTAACCGGACACTAGTGATTCCGCATTACGATTCCAGCGAAGGCTGGAATCTCCACAATCCCCAAAAAAGTGTGTCATCCGATAATTATCGGATCAAGGAAGGCTGGAACCTCCTAAACCTGAATATTAGGCTCTCCTAAGTAAATTTTTTGTGTCATCGCCTTCAGGCATGGTTTTTTCCATATTTTCGGATATTATCGATCGCACATTATGAACTTTCGTCAATTAGCGTTTAGCCTCTTTCTGTTTATTCCACTTTTTGTATCCGGTCAAAGCGCTATTCAAGCCAGTTCATCAGAAATTAAGCTTGGGCTCAAAAAATTAAATACCCTGGGTTCTGCACTTTATATTGCCGCGCATCCTGATGATGAAAACACGCGTTTACTGGCATTTCTTGCTAATGAAAAGAAATTCAGAACAGGTTATTTATCTCTGACCAGAGGAGATGGAGGTCAAAACCTGATTGGAAATGAACAATCAGAATTACTCGGACTCATCCGTACGCAGGAATTACTTGCCGCCAGGCGTACCGATGGTGCAGAACAATTCTTTTCGCGGGCAATTGATTTCGGATTCTCAAAGAATTCTGATGAGACTTTCCGCATCTGGAATAAAGAACAGGTGCTTGCCGATGCGGTATGGGTAATCAGGAAGTTCAGGCCTGATATCATAATCACCCGCTTCCCGGAAGATGCCCGTGCCGGACATGGTCAGCATGCAGCCTCTGCAATCATCGCACGCGAAGCATTTATCGCAGCGGCAGATCCAAAACGTTTTCCTGAACAATTAAAATATGTAGAGGTATGGCAGGCCAGAAGAATTCTTTGGAATACCTTTAATTTCGGATCACTGAATACAACTTCTGAAGATCAGTTAAAGCTTGAAGTTGGTCTTTATAACCCTTTGCTTGGAAAAGCTTATGGTGAAATTGCGGCAGAAAGTCGTACAAATCATAAAAGTCAGGGCTTTGGCAGCGCCAGGCAGCGCGGACAAGCCACCGAATATTTTATCCATACCGCAGGTGTTTTAACAAAAACTGATCTCTTTGAAGGGATAAATTCAAAATGGAACCGCATCCCTGGAGGAGAGGAAATCGGAAAAATGATAAGCGAAGCCGACCGGAATTTTAATATGGATGATCCATCTGCTTCCGTTCCGGCACTAATTCGTATACTTCAGACAATTGACCGGCTACCTGAAAACTACTGGAAAAAACAAAAAGCCGGAGAATTGAAAGATCTGATTGCTGCAGCAGCCGGACTTTGGTTTGAGCCCTATACCTTACAGGCAGTTCAGGCATTGGGCGACAGTATCAAGCTTCGCTCTGACATCGTACTTCAATCTAAAATTCCGGTTAAATTACTGAGTGTAAACGGGCAAAAGCAGGAACATGACCTGAAAGAGGGAATCTCTAAGAGTATTCCAAGCAGTGTATTAGCAAAAGAAATTACAGAACCTTACTGGCTGATCGATAATCATCCAATCGGTATGTTTAAAATTGATGATCAGCAATTAATTGGCTATCCCGAGAAGCCATCTGCCGCTATGATTGAATTCAGATTCAGAATCTCCGATCAGGAAATCTCTTATCAACGTCCCGCACTTTATAAATATACAGACCAGGTACGCGGCGAAGTTTATCAGCCATTGATCGTTGCTCCGGGCATTACAGCCAGCATCGCTGATAAGGCTTATGTCTTTGTAGGCAATACCTCCAAAACCATACAGGTACATTTGAAAAGCTTCCGCGATAAAACAGAAGGCAGCCTGAGCCCGGAGGTACCTTCGGGATGGAAAATCGAACCTCAAATAATTGAGTTTAACCTTGCTAAAAAAGGCGATGAAAAAACAGTGCAATTTACAATCAGTCCTACTGATCAGGCCGTATCCGGAAAGTTCACACTGAATATCACATCAGGAGGGCAGCACTATAATCGCGGAAACCGGGTGATTAATTATGAGCACATTCCAATACAAACTCTTTTTCCGCTGGCCGAGGCTAAAATTGAACGGGTGGACCTTAAAACAGGAGGCAAAAAGATCGGATATATTGCCGGGGCCGGTGATCTGATTCCTGAATCCTTGCAGCAGATCGGTTATCAGGTAAGCACCCTGAGTGAAAATGAGATAATGAGTACTGATCTTAACCAATACGATGCCATTATTACCGGAGTAAGGGCTTATAATGTCAATGAAAGATTAGCCGTTATGCAGCCCAGACTGATGGAATATGTCAATAAAGGTGGAACCTTGCTCATTCAATACAATGTAAGTAATCCCTTACTGGTACAGAATATCGGACCCTATCCTTTTAAAATTACACGCGACAGGGTAACTGATGAGAATGCCCCTGTAAATTTTCTTGAAAAAGATCATCCTGTGTTAAACTACCCCAATAAGATCACGGCAAAAGATTTTGAAGGCTGGATCCAGGAAAGGGGATTATATTTCCTTTCGGATGCTGATCCTAAGTACAGCCGCATATTAAGCATGAATGATCCGGGTGAAACAGCAAATGACGGAGCCTTGCTGGTAGCTGATTATGGAAAAGGGCGATTTGTATATACCTCCCTCGTTTTTTTCAGGGAATTGCCTGCCGGAATACCCGGTGCATACAGATTATTTGTAAATTTGATCACAAAACAAAAAGAATAATAACATGAAAACTGAAAACTCTGAAAAATCAAATAGTGTTTATTACATCGTTCCTGCTGTAATATGTGGTATCCTTACTGCATGGGTCGTAACAGGATCTATTGGCTACATGGTCTTAGGAGCAGTGCTTGGCCTTCTAACTGCCGGCTTCTGGGCCAATGTTGTTCAGCATGGAGAAGAGGCCTGATCAGGATCTTCCACCTTTTGTAAAGACATGGAACCAGTTCTACTATCTCCTGATTGTATGGCTGGTCCTCCTTATTGTCTTGTTTTATCTGTTCACTAAAACTTTTGAATGAGCGGGATTGACTGGATAGTGCTTTTTACTACCCTGCTCATAATTGTCGTGTATGGCATTTACAAGAGTCGGGGGACTGAAAATATTGAAGGCTATCTGCTTGGAAATCATTCTTTTCCCTGGTATAGTGTAACCCTTTCGGTTATGGCCACTCAGGCCAGCGCAATCACTTTTCTTTCGGCTCCAGGACTTGCATTCTCGTCGGGAATGGCCTTTGTTCAATTTTACTTTGGCCTTCCGCTGGCCATGATTGTTCTCTGTATCACCTTTGTTCCCATTTTTCATAAGCTCAAAGTTTATACCGCATACGAGTTTTTAGAAAACCGCTTTGACCTTAAAACAAGGGCATTAACCTCCTTTTTATTCCTGATACAGCGCGGACTCTCAACCGGTATCACCATATATGCACCATCAATTATTCTCTCTACAATTCTTAATATAGACACCACCTTTACTACGCTGTTTATTGGCGGACTAGTAATCAGCTATACGGTTTACGGAGGCACAAAAGCTGTATCCTATACCCAAATGATGCAAATGGCTGTCATATTTTCAGGAATTCTGGTCGCAGGGATTCTGGTTGTGAAAATGCTTCCTGAAAGCGTGGGATTTGGAAAAGCCCTGCAGATTGCCGGTAAAATGGGACGTACCAATGCCATTGATTTTAGCTTCGACTGGAATAATCAGTACACCGTATGGAGCGGTTTGATTGGAGGATTCTTCTTACAATTATCCTATTTCGGAACCGATCAGAGCCAGGTTGGGCGATATCTTACAGGCTCATCTATCGGACAAAGCAGGCTGGGTTTGTTAATGAACGGTCTGTTAAAGATCCCCATGCAGTTCCTGATTCTTTTAATCGGAGTACTTGTATTTACATTCTACCAGTATCATCAGCCTCCTGTTTTTTTCAACAGCTACGAATTAAGCAAGCTGGAGAAGAGTTCTTACAATAATGAACTGGAGCAGATCAAAACAGATTATTCCCTAGCATTTACCGAGAAACAGGCAGAAATCAATCGCCTTGAACAGGCCATGGATGCGAATGATGAAGCTGCTATTAATAGGCAGCGTACCATACTGGAGAATGCTGATAAAAAAACCAAAGCCATCCGGCAGCAGGCGGTTGACCTGATGAAGAAGAATGATCCCGAAGCAGATACCAATGATAACAATTATGTCTTCCTTAGTTTTGTCACCAAATATCTTCCGCAGGGACTTATTGGCTTACTGATCGCCATCATTTTCCTGGCATCGATGGGATCTACCTCAAGTGCATTAAACTCGCTGGCTTCAACAAGTGTTATTGATATTTATAAACGACTGGTCAACCCGAATGCTTCAGATGAAAAATACCTTTCCGTATCCCGGTGGACAACCATAATCTGGGGCATATTTTGCGTCCTTATGGCGCTCTATGCAAGTAAAATGGGCAATCTGATTGAGGCGGTAAATATCCTGGGTTCCTTATTTTATGGAACCATTCTCGGTATATTCATTGTTGCCTTTTACCTTAAAAAGATTGGAGGATCTGCCACCTTCACCGCAGCTATCATTACCGAAATCATCGTGTTTGGCTGCTGGATGATGGATCTTATGGCTTTCTTATGGCTGAATGTGGTAGGTTGTGTGCTTGTAATGCTGATTGCTGTAATACTACAGCAATTTCAAAAAAGCACAGTTGAAACTTCTCATCGTTAAGTTTTAGGAATTATTGCCACGGTCAGCCTGCTCACACAATTCATTTTTCCCCGGTCGTCATACAGCTTTATATCCCATACATGAGTTTTACCACCAATATGAATGGGTTTACAGATTCCGGTTACAAAGCCAGATTTTACCGGCCGCAGGTGATTGGCATTAACCTCCAGTCCAACGCCAATATACTTATCTGAATCGATGATCATGTTTGACGCCACGCTACCCAGCGATTCGGCCAGAACCACTGAAGCACCTCCATGGAGTATCCCATAAGGCTGATGCGTTTTTTCATTAACCGGCATCCTGGCCGAGATGGAGTCCTCTGTGATTTCGGTAAACTCAATTCCAATCAATTCTCCAATATGACCTTTAGGTCTGCCATTAAGTTCTTCAACAGTATATTCTCTGGACCAGATCATAAATACCTTTCTTTAATGATTCTGATGTGATGATTCAGATGACCAGCTATAATAAACACTAATGCCTTTGCCGATATTGGCTTCTCATTTGAAATTCCAACCCGTGCAAGCTCAGTCTCATTCAAACTTTTAATCAGAAAAAGATTGGCTTTACGCAAGTATTCAAACTCCTCTGCCATGCTGCCGAGTGTTCTGTCTTCAAAATGAGCATTCGCCACATAATCACGCTCTTCAAAACCCGGCAAAGGAGTTGCATCATTGCGGGCAATCCGTAAAGTTCTGTAGGCCATAATCCGCTCTGTATCCAGAATATGACCAACAAGTTCAATGAGGGTCCATTTTCCATCAGCATAGGCAAAACCCGCCTTTTCTTCTGGAATTTCCTTTAATAAAGCCGGAAAGGATTTAAGCTGCTGCTCCAGCTCGGCAAGCACATCATCGCTCACCGTATCTATATAACCCTTGTAAAAAACAGGGTAATCATTAGCTTGTGGTCGGTTCATAAGTCATATTACTTTTTAAAACAATCCGGAAAGTTGTTCCTTTTCCTATTTCAGATTCCTTAACAAAGACACTACCCTGGTGATAATTCTCAACAATCCGCTTCGTAAGCGAAAGACCCAGTCCCCAGCCCCGTTTACGGGTGGTGTACCCGGGTTGAAACACCGCTTCAAATTTAAGTCTGGGTATACCGGCTCCGGTATCAGAAATATCAATAAAGACCTGCTCTTTTACCAGATTTTCACTGATGTCAATTTTTATGGATCCTGTACCTTCAATCGCATTCACTGCATTTTTCAGGATATTCTCAATTACCCAGTCGAACAAGGGAACGTTGATCAGTGCCTCTACCTGTTTATCACCGCTAAGGATAAATTGAATCTTATCACTCACCCTTACCCTGAAATAGTTAACGAACTCCTCAACAACATCATATACTACATGATTATGTAAAATGGGCTTCGATCCAATCTTTGAAAACCTGTCGGCTACCACCTCCAGGCGTTTCACATCATTCTCCATTTCAAGAATCAGCGGATCATCAGGCACGTTAAACCTCGATTTTAACAACTCCGTCCAGGCCATTAACGAAGAAATGGGTGTCCCCAACTGGTGAGCTGTTTCTTTTGCAAGTCCCACCCAAACCTGGTCCTGCTCTAATCTTTTTGCCGAGCTAAAAACAGCATAGGCCATCAATAAAAAGATTGCAATGACCGATAACTGTATGTATGGAAAAGCCCTTAATTGCGTTAAAAGAGTAGAGTCCTTATAATAAACATACCAGCGCTGATTACCCATGGTATTCAGATCCAGAACAATGGGCTGAGGATGCTGTGATTTCATTTCCTTCAGCTCCCTTCTGAAGTATTTCGGATCATATTTTTTGGTAGTATCCGAATCCAGTTCGAAGTTTGTTTTTGTACTGTCGAGACCGCGCCAGGTGATGATATTCTCTGCCGAATCTACCACAATTGCAGGTACGGCAAGACTGTCTCTCATGCTGTAAATGAAGGTGATATACTCATCATTTACATCAGGCATAGCAATAATATTACGGGTACTTTTGGCCCATAATTCCGCTCTTGTACGCTCTGCCACCGAAATATTCCTGACCAGATAATCAGTATACCATAATGAGGCGCCAGCAATAACCACCGCAAAAGCAAGTAAAATAAACTTCCAGCGGCGTTTCCATTCGTATTGATTCATATCGATAAGCAAATTACAAAAGGAAACTGAAAGAGCAGGAATTTAGTTGTTAATGGTTGGTTAGTTGTTAGGAATGTATTGGTTCATGGAAATCGAATAGTCATGATCAACACAATTTCCAATTCTCAACTGTCAATTGTCAACTGTCAACTGTCAATTGTCAACTATCAACTATCAATTCAATATCAAAGTTCCCTCCTTCGTCAGAATGACACACTGCTTTGATACACGCTCAACCCGATAACTATCGGGTGTCCATTTTCAACCCGATAGCTATCGGGTCTCAACTATTCTTTATCTTTGCCCCCATGCCTGATACAACTAAGAAAGTAAGAGTACGATTTGCACCCAGCCCTACAGGAGGTTTACATCTTGGGGGAGTAAGAACGGTGTTATTTAATTACCTTTTTGCCCGTAAACACGGGGGTGATTTTATCCTCAGAATAGAAGATACCGACCAAAGCCGCTATGTAGAAGGGGCAGAACAATATATACTTGATTGCCTGGCCTGGTGCGGATTAAATCCGGATGAAGGTCCGGAGAATGGCGGCCCTTTTGCCCCATACCGTCAGAGTGAACGCAAAGACAATTACCGCAAATATGCCGAGCAGCTTGTCAGGGATGGCTATGCTTATTATGCATTCGACACCCCGGCAGAACTGGATGAGCAGCGCCAGAAGTTTCCAAACTTTCGTTACGGCCATGAAAACCGTGCGGCATTACGAAATTCCCTGAACCTTTCACCAGAAGAAACTCAGGAACTTCTGGATCTGGGAGTACCGCATGTAATCCGCATTAAAGTTCCGGCAGATGAGACCCTTCATTTTTACGATTTGATACGTGGAGATGTCAGTTTTGATACCAATCTTGTAGATGATAAAGTACTATTAAAAGCTGATGGCATGCCAACCTATCACCTTGCAGTGGTTGTGGATGATTATCTGATGAAAATAAGCCATGCCTTCCGCGGGGAAGAATGGCTACCCTCGGCGCCGGTTCATATCCTGCTTTGGGAATATCTTGGATGGAAAGCCGATATGCCACATTGGGTGCACCTTCCACTCATTCTTAAACCTGATGGCAATGGTAAATTAAGCAAGCGGGATGGCGACCGGCTGGGTTTCCCGGTCTATGCAATGAACTGGAAAGATCCAAAAAGCGGAGAAATTACAAGAGGATTCCGTGAAATGGGATACCTCCCCGAAGCTTTCGTCAATATGCTGGCCCTCTTAGGCTGGAACGACGGAACCGAGCAGGAGATCTTCAGTATGGAAGAGCTTATTGAGAAATTCAGTATTGAGCGGGTAAGCAAGGCCGGTGCGAAATTTGATTTTGAGAAGGCGAAGTGGTTTAATCATGAGTATATAAAGAGGTCTGAGGTATCAGGTATCAGGCATCAGGTGCTTGAGATTTTGAAAGCAAAAGAAATCCTTATTCAGGATAATGACTATTTCGATAAAGTTCTTGAGACTGTCAAAGAGCGCATGACCTTTCTTCAGGATTTCTGGGATCAGGCATCATTCTTCTTTGAGCAGCCTGCATTCTACGACCTGAATGCCGTTAAGCCAAAATGGAGCGAGGCCAAAACCGGATATTTCCATGAGCTGATCAAAAGCTGGGAAGGGTTAACAGCCTGGGATGCTGTCAATCTGGAAACTGTTTTTAAAGCCTTGGCCGAAGAAAAGGGAATCAAACCGGGTGAGTTGATGCTGCCATTCAGGGTTATGCTTGTAGGAGGCAAATTTGGTCCGGGAGTTTTTGATATTGCGGTGCTTCTTGGAAAAGAAGAGACTCTACAGAGGATCCAAAAAGCGATTATTGCTTTTACGAAGGAGTAATGACTTACGAAATCACCTGGGCGAAAAGAAAGTAGATTTCGTCAGTCGCATTCCGAGATGGCGACCCGATAGCCATCGGGTGGACACATCTTATAAACAGGTGTCTAAGTATCAAATTTTATTATTAAGCAGGGATTTAGGCGTTATGCTGTGCCCCTTTGGAGGGGCTACGGGGAGGATCCACCCCTTTTATTCCCCCTAGCGGGGAACAAGGATGCCTAAACATGATGAAATAGAAAATGTGTCCACACGATAGGATGGCTATCGGGTCTGAATTTCCCGACTTAAAAATCACATAAGCTAAATTTTACTGCTAGCGCCTACCCGTGGCGTATGATTCCTGATTTTTCTAATTATTTATGGCTTGTTAAATTCTTTGTTTTTCGACCCCAAAGGGTTAGTATGTTTATAGAAACCATAAAATAATGGCACCCGACCCTGGGGTCGTATGTGAGGATTTACAAATACATGCGACCACTTCGGGTCGGGATTTCCGTGATATTGGCATTACTATAAACATTTGACCCCTTCAGGCAATGTCATTATTTAGGCGATTAAATAACTCATTGTTCCCGGAAAGTGATCGT
>CAZGWG010000164.1:5121-9305 GCA_964529165.1 uncultured Sphingobacterium sp. | reverse complement strand
TCAATCTGTTCTTCCGGTTTCCCCTGTTGTTGTTTAACTTTGTTCAGTATCCAGCCAATAAACTGACCATTAAGGGTTGTCAGATAATTTATATGCTGATTCTTTACTTCATTGAGAGTTTGGTCAGCCTCAAAAACACTTAATGTCTTATCGGTAAACATGATCCATTCTTTTGCTTTGTTTAATGCATCAAGAGGGGGGGTCTCTACAAGTATAATATCGAATTGGGAACGTAATTGTTCCAACCTTTCCATGATAGTTTCTTCATCACTCACTTCCAATAATGATTTGTCTCCGCCCCGGTTCCCCATAACCATAATTCCGGAATTGAAATTAATTCCACCTAAATCACCGGAGTACAGAAAATCTTCAAGAAATAATTTAGTGCTGGAATTTTTTGTAATAGAGGGATTGTCAAAGTTTCCGTCAATGAGCAAAACTTTCTTATTCACCATGACATAAGTATAAGCAATACACGCTGAAATAAGTGTTTTCCCCTCACCTTCGGCGATACTGGTAATACTTAAAACCTGTCCGCGGTCTGAGGTGCGAGCTAATTCCCGGTTGACTTCAAAGCGGGTGGAACGCAGTTGCTTTTTAAACTCACGCATTTCAGCAGTTCCATGGAGGTTTTTCCAGATTCCTTTAAGATCAAGTGTCGATTTTCCAACAAGATTTAGGTAGCCAAGTACAGGTGATTTGGTAAGTAAAACAAGATCTGCCGGACGACGAATGCGGTTATCCAGGAAGAACATGATGAACAAGATAATTACGCAGAAAACTCCGCTTAATATACCACTGATAATTACAAGGAGCATTTTTTTGGAGGGTAAAGGCAGCCCTGGCATTGCTACCTGAGCTTGTCTTAGTTTTACCGGAAACTCGGCCTCCATCGTCACTTTGTTATACTGTGCTAATAAATCCTGGTATTCATCGCTACCTGTTTGGATGTCCCGTTCATAGCTCTGAATTACAGCTTCATGTGGAACTAATTGCTCGAATTTTTTACTCATCAGAGCTAGCTGATTTTTTAATGAATTCAGGCCATAAACAGTACGGTCAAGCTCTATCTGAAGATCAAGTTTTTTTTGTATAAGTGCTGCCTTTGAGCTAAGCGGATTGTCCGTGTATTTATCAGACATTGTGTTAATCTGGGCACTCACTATCTTTTGAAGTGAATCTATCGAATTTTTGTAGCGCTCATCAAAATCACTCTGAATGTATTTGTCCTGCAGGGCATTCATCTGAGCCTTTGTACCAATTATTTTTTGATTAATATCAGTAAAGGTCGATTCCATGTAGCGGCGATCAGCAGGATCGAATTTTTTGTCTATGTTGGCAATGGTTCCCCTAAGTGCAATAATATCTTTCTCAGCCTGCTGCATTCTTAACTCATAATCTGCAGTCTGCGTATAGATTTGAGATGATTGCTCATTCAGGTTAAGTATTCTGTTTCGAATTTTATATTCCCGCAGTCCACTTATCCTTGCTTGGAGAGTATCTGATTTTATTTTCAACAGGTTCTTAAGAAAGTTTACAGAAGAGCGTTGATTTTCTTTTACGAGAACCGTATAGTAATCAGTAAACACATTAGATAAAGTATTGACTACAAATGCAGATAACTCGGGATTTTCAGATTGAAAATCAATGAAGATGAAATCCGTGGTTCCGGCACGGTAAATCAACAGATCATTTTTAAGGCCCATTTCTGAATATCCCATGGAGCCCAGAATCCGATGCAATCCCTCTTCATCCTCGTTTCTAAGGTTCAGGCCTTCCTTTTTGCTTAATTTCTCTTTAAATACACTTAATGCGTGCTTTTTAGCTTCAAGATTTAATGTTTTCAGAAGTTCACTAGGCTCTCTGAAAGGCTTGCCACTTAAGTCATGAATAATTAATTTATAAGAAACCAGGTCAAGCATGCTTTTTGAATTCATAACCTGCACCATGTTTATGAATTTCTGGTTTATTCTCGACTCCTGTAAGACACTAGCCTCTGAAAGTGCCATTTGCTGAGTTTCATCAACGATACCCGTTGCAATTTGTGCTTGTGCAGGATAAACATCAGGAAGATTCCGTACAATATAAAAAGTAACCATGACCGTAATAAGCGGCACAGTGATCAAAACTATCTTGTAGCGTAATAATAAGTCGATGAATTTCTTTAGTTCTTCCATGCTATATAACCTACTGTATTTCTTCGATCTTTTTTGTCAACAATTCTTCAAGAGATGCTTTGGCAATCAGAAAATTTGATTCTGCAGAGATTTTAGCTTGCAATGCCCCGGAATAAGACATCTGAGCTAATGTATACTGCTCAAATGTTATCTCACTTTTTTCGTATCTGGTTTTGATATCATTGCTTACATTCAATGCGTCTGAGCTCAATTTAGTTTGAAGTCGTAAGTTTGAAAGAGCCTGAACGTAGCTGAAATAGCGCCGCTTCACCTCGGTTTCAAGAGTCAAATGATATTCTTCAAGGTCATATTGCGCCAGTTTTACACTTTCTCTTGCCTGCTTTACATTGCCTGGCTTTTGAAGTAAAGAACTTAAATTAAAATTGAACGCAACCTGATAGCCATTAAAAAATCGTGGAGTTGCCAGATCTAAAGTGTTATTCGGATTATATATGTAGGAAAATGCAAATGCGTCAAGCCAGGATAATTGTTCCTGACCAACTGTTGTTTTAGCAGCCTTGATACGACCCTCAAAACTATTCATTCTTGGGTAATTTTCCTTTGCGGTAGCAATGAGTTTCTCGAGGAAAACATACGATATTTCGGTCATCATTGTTTCCTGCGACTTTACAGAATTACTTAAAAGGAGTATAGAAAATGTTGCTAAAAAAAAGTATCTCCTGAACATATTATTAAAATTTTTCTTTGTGCAATATTACCGGTAAGGTTTTAAGCAAGATTTGAAAATCGAACCAGAATGAATAATTTGACGCGTAAAAGTTATCAAATTTTTTTCGTTCCCTTTCAGAAATATCTCTTTTTCCTCTGCTTTTTATTTGCCATAAGCCAGTGACACCTGCCGGCCCCATAAAGCGCTGCGACCAATCATTAGAGGTCAACATTTCAGCTTCATAAAGGGGTAATGGTCTATTTCCTACCAGTGACATGTCTCCTTTTAAGACATTGAAAAGCTGAGGTAATTCATCAATACTTGTCCTTCTGATGAAGGATCCAAATCTGGTTATTCTTGGATCAGCAATTAGTTTTACAAATGTTGATCGTTTTTCAGTAGCATCGTTTTCATCATCAGATCCATTATTCTTATAAAGATTAAGATCTGATAATTCTTTCAACTGGCTGTCGGCTCCTACCCGCATAGACCGGAATTTGTAGAAATCAAATATATTATAACCGGTACCCACCCTTTTGCTCTTATAAATAATTGGCCCTTTCGAATCAAGGCGTATGAGTATCGCAGTTAAAATAAAAACGGGTGATAAAGCTATAATACAAATTAATGAAACAGCGATATCAAAAATCCGCTTCATTGGCGGTGATTTGTAGGTGATCTCTGAGTTCTCAAGTACAGAAAGCTGTGGTTTAATCAACTTAAATTTAACCAGAAAATGAAGTCTTTCTATCAGGTGCTCAACTGGGAAAGGCATGGTATAAAAGTCGTGTACTTTTAATTTTAAAGCAGTTGATTTCCAGCCCTTGTCCCTTTTAGATGCTATCAGAACAATGATCAATTCACGATAAAGTGGATTTTTCTTAAGTTCCTCAATGAAATTAAAGCAATTGCCTTGAGAATCTGTTTCAATCAGAATTACATCTGGCAAGGTTAAAATTGACTGATCGTCAAGATAATCTTTAAGCTCTTCTAATGTATGATGTTTGTTTAAGAAAAATTCGGATGGTAATTCCTGTAAAAGCCAGGAAGTAGAATCTGTACCCATATAAGCAATGCTCAAATGGTGCACGGTATTTGACACTTCTTTTGACTTAGTTATTTGCGACATTTTGTTTAAGAAGTGTTTCCGTGATCGATAACTTTAATTCCGCAGGGTTGAAAGGTTTTTTAAAATAACAATCTGCCTGAAATGGCATTTTTTCAACAATCTTCTCAAGATTATCAGCTCCGGAAAGCAGAATTACCGGGGTATCTCTGTAAAATCCGCTTATTTTTAAGTTTCTGATAAATGATCCTCCGTCAATATAAGGCATTTC
>CAZGWG010000164.1:0-5111 GCA_964529165.1 uncultured Sphingobacterium sp. | reverse complement strand
AAATCGGAAATGATCAGTGCAGGATCATTGCCATCTTCAAGCCAACTGATAGCATCAGCACCATTTTGTTTAATCACAAGATCATAGTCTTTTGACAGTATAAAATTAAGCAATTTTAGGATACTTAATTCGTCATCTACAACCAGAATTTGTTTTTTCATAGTTAAAATAGCCCTGCCTGCTCCTAGATTGAGAGATAGTCCGATAACGTTTATCTAACAGGCAATTCAAACATCTTACACAGGTATTAAATGTACTTAATTAATGAAAATTATATTAACCTTTAGTATAAAATTTAGTTAAATAATTAATTAGTTAACATTACAATCAAAGTGCCAAATCATTTAAATAGGCTAGGAGTGGGTGAAGTGAAGAAGTGTGGAAATTATTCCCGAAATAGTGTAGAAAAGCTTCTACAATTACGGGAATAATTTAACCTAATTTCCCAGTTATTCAGAGTCGCGTTTTGGGCTTGGAGTAGAATTAAAAAAGAACCAGGAACCAAGACGGTTTACTACTTCATGTGCTGTTTTTCACTAATAGTTAGGAATAGGTAGGAATAATGACTGAAAAGAATATATAAATAATTGACTCAAATTCATCCTGGCTTTTGATACGTGAATCGAAAAAGAACTAGGAAAAAAGTACTAATCAACTACAGAAAACGACTATTTTGCTGCAATCGGATAACCTTTGTCAATCCAGTTTTGCTTCAAATTTGTTGGAAGGTTAAGTAGTTTGCCATTGGTATAACCCATTGTCTTTAACATATTAACCGCAGGACGGATATTCGGACATCTTTCAAAAGGGCAACAACCACAGTATACGACAATGAAAGTGCTTTTTGGTAATTTTGATAAAGCTGTTTCAAATTTCTCAAGATTCTCCTTTTTACTCACGCCACCTAAGTTTACTGCCCCTTGAATATTATCAACTACTCCAATATTAAATATTTTAGGTTGATTAGTTTTTGGATTTGCGAGAATTGCAGCTAATGCAGAGGGCTCGATCAGGTCTTTTTTAGTCCAGTTATCCTTTTTATCTAAAGCTTGCTGGTTATTTATTGGTGTTTGAGCCAAACTTAATCCTGTTGCAGAGAAGAATAAAAATATTGTGAAAAGAAGGATTTTCATATTGTTTATACGATTGATTGAAATACAAATTTAGGTATTTCTACACTCTGGATGATAAAATACTTTTTTACGGTTTCTTTAGCGACTAAGCGCATTTATAAAGTTAACCATTTCAGTATTGTCATAATCTGCCATACCACTATGTTTAAAGACGATATTACCCTTAGGGCCTATTATAAGTGTTGTAGGAAGAGTGCCATTGAAGAGATGTTCAGGAATGACAGACGCACTTGAATAAACTTTTAACTCGTAGGACCGTTTTTTCATAAACTTCATGGAAGATGCTAATTTATTATCGACGTCTACCATTATAAAATTGACCCTGTCTTTATTCTTAATCTTATTATACAATGAATTTATAGAAGGCATTTCAGCACGGCATGGTGGACACCAGGTTGCCCAAAAATTGATAAAGAAAACTTTGCCTTTGTTTTCAGCAAGTTTAATTACCTCCCCGTCCTCTGATATGAAAGTCAGATCATCGGGAATGCTTTTTTGTATTTCCATTGATGGAGTAGGAGCATCTGCACTATAAAGTCCGGTACTCATAAGACCCTGAATCAGGACTGTTCTTGCATCGGCACTGAAAAACATAATACCTGCAAAAAGCAAGAACAAGATGTTACTAATATTGGATTTGGCAAATCTTAACAATCGCATTATTATTAGCTTTCATTTTAAACTTCTGCAAGTTAACATGCTTTGTTATTCCTTTTTTGTAACAATAGTCACATAGCTATTAAATACAAGGGAATTTTGAGCAATAATGTACAGAAGAATGTCCATTATTTTCTACACTTTTTTATCTGCTTCATGTTGAAAGTGAATAGACTAAGTCATTAATATGCAATAATTTATACTAAAATCCCTTATGATACTTTTACAGAGCACATTTATAAGTTAATGAGCATATAATTTGACTATAATTTGATCAAAAGAAGAACATTTGGTCTGATCTTCGAGTATAAGTATTTAATGTTTAAAATGTATCGGTATGGTAAAAAGCAAAATAGCCGCGATAAAAAACTGGATCAAAACAATGGGATTTGAATTAATAAACTCTCATAATTTGAGCGGCGAAGAAGTTAAAATAAACTACTACAGTTTAGGAAATTTTGGTATTTATGAGGAAATATCAAATAAGAAATTGACAGGCCGCAATAAGCAAACAAAAATGCGCTTTATTTCATGGAACCCCTGGGGTATCGATTTCGAAGTTAACTCTGTTAAAGATCTGATAGACGCATATCAGGATTCTAAATCTTATAGCCCTGAAATGCTATAAGCAGACTTGGAAATAAAGCCTGCGCTATTTAATTTTTAACGATTTATAGTATTTCGTTTTTTAAAATAAAACGGGATAATTCTTCGATAGGGTGTTTCAGAATTTTACCAACTTTAATATCATTTTCTTTGCATAACTCCTTCAGAATATCAGAGAAGTGATATGCTATTGAACCCACGAAATGACAGGTCTGATTCTTATAATCAGAATAAGATTTGATATTTGTTTCTATAAATTCAATAAAACCTCTTTTTAAGATATCAATTACAAACGGATGGTCTATATTTTCACTTAAAAAAGGAGCAAATGAAGCCAGATAGAAATTGGGTGCAGGTTCCTGGTAAACCTGTTTAATAACGGACTCCTTATCGATTTTAAATTTGGAATAAAACTTATTTGAGAGCTCCCGGGGCATAGTGTCGTATAAAAAGCTGGTAATTAGTTGTTTTCCGAACCATGTCCCTGAACCTTCGTCTCCAAGAATATACCCCAAACCATGCTTACTTTCGTGAATTTTGGTACCATCGAAATAAGTAATATTGGACCCGGTTCCCAGTATACAGCAGATTCCCCTGGCGTTACCCAAGGTTGCATAGATTGAGGCTATAATGTCTATATCAACGCTAACAAATGCGTTCTTGAATATTTTAGATAAAGCATTGGATATGTGCTCACGTCGGTCAGGACTGGAGCAACCGGCTCCAAAAAAATAAATTTCCTTAACTTTATCTGTATAGGGCTGTATTTCAGGAGTATTCTGAAATATTTTGATAATATCTTTTTCAGAAAGGAAGAATGGATTGATACCACTTGTTCTGAAGGAGATTGTCTCATTATCTGAAACGGTTAATATCCAGTCGGCTTTGCTCGAACCACTGTCTGCAACTAATAACATCTTAATTAAATTTCCTGAAGAATTTGACTGGTAAGTGGTTTTCCGATAAACTTGGATACCAACTGGTTTTCTTTCACTTTTTTGATATCTTTCGGATCGAGTGATGAGGTGAGGACATAAATTTTGATTTTATCTGGTCCCAAATCCGGCAGATCTAATAATGCTTTAAGAAATTCAAATCCATTCATTATTGGCATTCTCAAATCCAGAAAGATGACTTCAGGAAGTTCTTTACCTTCATGATATAAATCTCGGATGTAATTAAACGCTTCTCTGGGAGATTCGATCACAGTAATAGACTCAGCAAAATTTCCATTATCTAAAATCTTTCGATTAATCAGATTGTCAATGTAGCTGTCATCTATCAGTAATACACTTTTGTATTTGAAGGTATTCATCAAATCAAAATTACTAATTCTTTGCACTTAAGCAAGCGAATTAGCATTAAAGGAATTTTACTGAAGATTAAGCTTGCCTGAAAGTTGCAATAAGGCTACTTCTGCCAGTTTAGCCTCGAATTGCGCATTGGTATAACGGGCATTTGCATCGATATAATTTCGCTGCGCTTCCCTGAATTCAAGAGGCGCAACACTGCCTAGTCTGAATTTTTCAAGAGTGATATCCATATTTTGTCTCGCTACTTCCAGATTTTGCCTTTCAAGTTTTACCAACTGCAGATTAGTTTGAAAAGTTTGGTACAAAGAGCTTAACTGAGAATTAATGGATTGATTCAGCTTCTCATATTGCAATTGACTATTCTCAATTTGAAGAGAGGCATTTTTTTCCGCTCTTTTCTGTAAATAGCCATTAAAGATATTGATGGATGCAGTGAGGCCATAATTCAGACCTCTTCCAACAGAGTTTCTTGCGAAACCAAGTTCAGAGGTTGACCTGTTGAAGTTATAACCTGTATTCAAACTTATCCCAGGATATCGGTTTGCCTTCACCTCCCTGAGATTAATTTCTGAAATTCTTTTATTAATTAAAGCAGATTGCAAGGAAGGGTTTAATTGTGCTGCGGAGTTTTGCAATTCAGCAAGCATTAGACTTGTGCCTATGATAATCGTATCTGAGACTGTAAAATCGGTATTTATATCTCTGGCCAGAAGTTCATTTAGCTTAATTTTGGTATTACGGTATAGGTCAATTTGTCTTAGAAGATTGGTTGTATCAGTATTCAGGTCAACTGAAGCAGCCAGTACTTCGAGTTTGGCGGCTTTGCCGATAGTATATCTGCTTTCAGAGTTACGGAGCCTGATTCTGGAGATCTCAAGTGCACCACTAAGTGCTTCAATTTGCTGTTGCTGTTGTACCAGATCATAATAATTGTTAATTACATCTGCCAATGTTGTCTGAACAGTCAGTTTAAAATTTGCTTCTCCAAGGTTTTCAAGTTCTTTAAGCCTGTCATATCTGGCAAACATCTGAAAGCCGTCAAATACCTGCCAGTTTAGTACAGGACCATACACCAGACTTGTATTTTTTGCTCCATTTCTTTCCTGAGATACTCCACTCGAAAGCGTTTGTTTTGTGTTTGAAACAGTATTGTTCGTGCTCAAATTCCCCGTAATAACAGGAAGCATTCCGGCATTAGCCCTATTTACATTGTTCTTGGCCTGTTCAACATCATTTTTATTCAACTTGATATCGTAGTTGTTTTCCAGCGCTGTCTGTACTGCCTGCTCCAGGGTAAGTCGTTCCTGTGCCTGAAGTCCCGACATATACAAGATGCCTGCTAAAAATAGTAGAATACTGAATTTGTTTTTTTTTCTGTTCATATATATAACATCCTAATAAT
>CAZGWG010000163.1:0-9342 GCA_964529165.1 uncultured Sphingobacterium sp. | reverse complement strand
GCTTTTTGCAGATAAATTCCAGTCCCGGGCATGGAAGACCAAAGGCCATGCCTCGGCAGAAGATTTCAGGGAGTTTGGCAAACGAATCGGCGTGCAGCCCAAAAGGATAGATAAATTGTTAGCGCCTTTTCTTTTCGAACAAGAACAGGTAGAAAGCCTGATCTCACGCTCATTCTTGAACGATTCGGCCAAACGGGGTTATCTGATGCATTATCAAACCAAAAGGAATTACCTGAACGGGTGATCGGGTAATGATCTGCACCAGCAAAGCTAACCTGCGAAGAAAAACCGTACAAGAGCTTTTGCGGCATAACGCACTTGTCAAACGCATTACCTATTTATTCCACATTCTCTTGAGCCATTTTCCTTCTTATGCTTTTTGTGGCTTAACAGATCATTCCCGGGATGCTATCATTGGAACAATCCTGTCCATTTCATCGTGTAGGCACCAAAGAGCGGATAGCCGGGCGGGGGGCAAGGCCGGGTTACGAATAAACAATAAAAACCGCCCGCTTGTATAGCCTTTACAGACGACCGGCGTGGCTAAATTTGCGGAGGCGGTGAAATTGAGATTTATTTTTTAGTGGGCCACTTAGTGCAAGATTTTAGAAGTATCACTTAAAAATATACCAATCTGCCCATTTCTTTATCCAGTTTACGCGTTCCTTTATAAAACGCGGGTGATAAAAGGAATTAGACCAGTCTTCAAAGTTATCATGATGAAAACCAAAATAGAAGATCCACCATGTAAAACCGAAATAGGGTATAGCACGTAGCTCCTCGTCCAACAGCGGCCTAACGTTTCTATACGATGTTATAAAAACATCAAAGGCGTGGTCAGCCTCATTCTGAGTCATTTTATTAAACATAACCTGTAAAAAGAAATGCGCATAAAATGATGCCAGATCATTTACCAGGTATCCTTTACCTGCGAAGTCAAAATCAAAGAAAGTTATTGAGCCATCATCTTTAAAATGAAAGTTTTTGGGTAGATAATCATAATGACAATATCCGTAACTAAACTGGCTCAGATCGAAGGACTCAATACCTTTCATCACCTTCGCACAAGTTTGCATCAAATACTGATACTCCTCATCCATCCCTTCAAAATCAGGTTTAATGCGTTCAAGCGGATTAATGACCATGGTATCTAAGTTGTACTCCTTTCTTGGCCATGAAAGCTCCATCGAAGAACAAATATTATGGATAAGAGCCATTTCTCTTCCAACAGTTTCAAGCTGTTGATTACTCAGATCTGTTTGAACACTTCCATAAGCATAGGCAAATAAAACTCCATGTCTTATTCCCTCTGAAGCATTAAAAAACTGTACAAACTCTCCTGATAAATCTTTAAGTGGTCGCGCTACCTTAGCCCCTCTGTCATATAAGATGTTTAATAGTTCCAATTCCGCCCTAATTTCCTCAACGTTACGATGTGCCTCACGATAAATTTTAAGGATATATTTGTCGCTTTTATCGCTAAGAATGTAGGTATCCCCAACATTATGTATGAGTAGGCGACAGTTTATCTTAGTAAATCCGAATTGTTTCTCAATGAAGTTTCGTATTGCAGAGGCAGAAAGTACGGAGTACTGTGTCGGGAAGATTTGCATCCTCAAATTTATACTCGTAAATCAGATATAAAGAGATAGTAATAATTTAATACGCTATATAGCTTGATAGTGCCCGACTTTACCCACACAGAATGAGATTATAAAATTAAGATAAAAGGCCCATCATAAATTTACGGGTGAAGTCAGAGTGGCAGGACGATTATCCCACCACTTAAATCGTTGATTTATTGAAAGTTATCAAGCTGCTTCGTAAAACAGATAACCTAATAGGTCTCATTATATTTGAGTTTAATTAGTTTATTTTGATTTACCCAAAGCACTGTAACGGATAGTCAATGAACGGTGTTATACAAATATACGAGTATTTGGGGTACCTGAAAAGCATTTTTCATAATATAGCGGAGTTATTCACTTGCGTTGATCCCAATCAGCATTGTCATTTGTGCAACCACCGCTTGCGCAAATGAGTGGTAAGCCGACCCTTCCTCTCGAAGAGCAATATCCCTCTGCTTCCAAATAAGATATAATTCATCTCATATTTATTCGTTAAAAAGAATATATTTTTAAATTTATATCAGTAAATTTGTACTATGGCAACATTAACCGTACATATTGATAACGAAAAAGATTTACCTATTCTAAAGGAGATCTTGAACCGTTTCGGTGCCAGTTATAATGAAGAAGCCGGAGAACGTCCCTTAAATAAAGCGGAAAAGGCTACTTATAAGCGGCTGAAAACCTCATTTGAAGAAATTAAACTTCATAATGAAGGTAAAATCGAGTTACGTGACGCAAGAGAATTATTAAATGAGCTATAAGGTCAAAACCGTTTCTTCATTTGACCGTGAAGCTAAAAAGATCTCAAGGAAACATCCTTCCATTAAATCAGATATTGCCAAACTTATAAGCAATCTGGAAGAAAATCCACGGCTTGGGACAGATCTGGGGCAAAATATCTATAAAATCCGGTTAGCTATTTCCGGCACCAACAAAGGGAAATCCGGCGGTGCAAGGGTAATTACCTGTGTAGTTGTTGTGAGCGAAACGGTAATCCTATCAGAAATCTATCTTAAAAATGAACACGATACCGTTGATGTGGATTTGGTAATCAAGCGGCTAAGACTGGAAGGTGTGATTTAGAAGCGTCCATTGATTATCATCGAAACGACAATCGAAACTATGAACAGACCCGTTCATTTTACCACTTAAGCAGCAAAAAGCGGATAGCCGGATAATGTGTCAAGGCCGGGCAAGCCAATGAAAATAAAAACAACTCTGCCCGCTCTGTATAGCCTTTACTCATTATCCGGCGTGGCTAAATTTGCATGGGTGGTGAAATGGATGGTATTCCCCCAACCGAATACATGGTGGTCTTGGAATACTGTCTGTACTTTTTCGATTATCTGCCAAAAGTTACTATCACGGGGGAATGATCACTTAAATGCTTCCAATTTTCATAAAGCCCAATAGTCATACTCTCCAACTTATTAATCAAAGCTGTTGGGGCAAAGCAATAATCAATATGATATGGCCGAGCTAAATTTCGATGCAAAAAAAATGTTGGTTGGGTTTCTTTGCCTTGTTCTTCTTTAGTAAACCTGTGATAAATGCTTTCAATTCCTATTTCATTCAATTCTTTTACAACATCTGAATGATTCCACCATCTATCCCATTCATCCCAAATGACATTGCTGTTAAAATCCCCTGTAATTATCGTATTGCTGATTTTGTCTTTATTAACTTGCAAATATTTCCAAAACTGCCCTATGTATCCAAAGTTTGGCGAATTGTTTTGATGATTCCAGACAGCTAAAAGATCAAATTCTCCATTAACTGAACAGGGTAAAAAATGTTTAACGCTATGATCCTTATAAATATTTGTCCAGTCTAATTTCTTCAATTCAATATCTTGCTTCGCGAAGATCCCAATACCTTTGTTTTTTGTGTCGCCAATCCATAAATAATTTTTAGCCCAATCCATGTAGTTTTTATCTCGGGCCTCCAGAGGGTCTTCACATTCCTGAATAATCAATAGGTCAGCATCAAATTCTGCTAAATTGTCAAATTTCTTTCTTAATGCCCCATTACAATTCCAAGTTATGATTTTCACAATTATATATATCGGCGAACACTATTATTTTTATACTCTTGTAGGTAATTAATCTTTATTTTGCTAAGAGTTTTGTGCGTTTGGATTATAGGTTATTGAACCAATCGTTTTTAATATCTACTGATTCTGTCAACTTTGTATCTACTCCCAGTCTTAATTCTTTTAATTTATCACAAAGAAGTTCTCCATCTATAAGATCGATGGGAGGGGCTCCATCCCGGGTTGCTTCCTTAACAGCTTCTCTTGTAAATGTTCCGGTTGTAATCACGAGCCCTTTATCTGCCCGTCCTTGCATAGCACCTCTAAAGTCACGAATTTGACTTGGGGTTACAGAGCCTTTATAACGCTTACACTGGAAAATAACATGAAAACTTAAAAGCCCGCTTACCCTAACAATTCCTTTACCGTCAATTCCACCATCACCAACTTTGCCAGTCACTTCAACTTGAAAAAATCCACTTTCTCTCAAGAGGCGTTGTGCAAGTCTTTCAAACGCGGATGGTGATATGTTGTAAAGAACATTTAATAACTTCTCTTTCCATTCCTCGGTATTATCAACTTCTTCCGTAACTTCTTGCTCTATTTGTTCCGCTGCTTTTTTAGGTTTTGGAGAATTGGGCTTATCTTGTTCGCGGACCTTTCGTACAATCTCAATATGGTCAAGTTTGGTTATGTCTATGTCTGCCTTTGATAGAGCCCAAATTCCTCGTGAGGAATTTTCAAGAAGACCAAATTTCTTTAAATAAGTCCTACTCCACGCAAGTCGGTAATCAACTTCATTCGTTGTGCCTTCGTCTCCGTGCGGAATTTGCAAAATTTCATCTGGCAATTTTGCGATTTCATAAACTTTAGTGTTTATTTCTTCCACAGTTCCCGATCCACCCAGTTGTATAAGTGCCTGAACTGTCGGGACAATTAATTCGTCAAAAGTAGGTAGTCCACTATTTTGCTTTTTGCGTCCCATTTATAATTGTTCTTTAATAATAATATTTACGTTGGTTTTGTTAATTATACGATACAAGGTAGTAATTAATCGTACTTGGCAAAATAGAATCTATATGTCTCTCAATGAATAAAAAACGAGTAACGACTATAGCTGATGGTCACATTCATTAAAGGCCACCCATCTTCCATACTTCCCACCCTCTATTGTTATCGGGATTGAATGGTAGAGTACGTGGATATTGATGATGGTAAAAAACAAGCATTTCATTTCTATTTTCATCCCAAGATAGCTCCAACTTGCCGTATTGACCTATATAGCCTTCTCCTTGTATATATCTATAATTACCCTTGCCTGATTTTTTGTCTTTTGGATTAAACTCAACAAAGCCAATCGCCTTGGCATTTTTACTTTTCCAATAATTAATATCTAGCAAGAACTCATGCCCACCTTGATAGTTCATAGAAATCAAAAGTCCGATATTATCAGTTCTCTGATCTATGAGATTTTCATCAGTTGTATTATCTTGACCCATCTCAATTCTCCGATAACACCCATGATACTTTGAATAGTATCGCTTTAATCTATTTTGTTCGTGTTTCCTCTCAAGATACAGAACAAGTATAGTTGCAACGAATCCGCCCGCCAGTCCTGTGATTATTGAAACCATTGTAGGATATGACGCTATTATGCAATTGGCAAACAATTCGATAAGCGCTGCTGTAATGAGAATTAAAATTGAGATTATAAGCCCAATTCTTTCCCATTTTTCAATTAATGATTGTTTCATCGATAATTACTATCTAAATGTTCGATCGATATATAATGTCTAAAGGTAGGCTGTACGGGAATTGAATTTCAGTGACCGCAATGGATTAAAGTAAAGCTATTGGTTTTGCACGGTACAAGATTCGTATGGATACTACTTCTATGCTCGTTTAGCTCTAAGATAAACTAATTCTGTCATTATTCAACTACATGTGTAGTTAAAATAAAGTTGTTACAGTTATAGTATTTTATTGTAGACTTCCACACTGATGTGCTTAATGAGCGAAGTGAGCTCGAATTTAGTAGTGGTGATTCCTTTTTTATGAGAATGACTTTCATTTCTCTATAAAAAGAGTCGATATTAATAATTTAGGACATGGTGATAAATTAAAGCTATTGGAAATATCACCTCTATTGACGAACTTTATGTAAACAAAAATAACATGAGTGCCTATTTAGCTGTCGCCATCTTTGTCTGCCTTAGTATTCTAATTGCGTACTTCTCGAAGGAGAGCTTTAAGAGATCCATCATTAAGGAGCATTCTGAATCGTATTACAAGAGCGCATGGAAAAAATATGGTGTCAGGACAAACTATTATCGTGTAGCAATTGGGTTAGCAGGATTGATTACAATAGTGATAGTTGTTGTCGTTAAGTTCATTGAAAAGAACTTATAACACAAATATTGCCATGTAACTCATCAAATGATTATTTACGTTCAAATGCCAGTTTCTTTGCAAACTCTAATATTTTATCTTGGCCATTCAAAATATTTGTGAGAGAATTCCTCACTTCGTAATCAGGAACGATTCCTTTCGCTCTATCTTGTCCTTTCACCGATGTTTCATAAATGCCTGTCGCGCATTTTAATATTAGCTGGCTGTTTGGTAAAGGGAATGGAAAACCTATTGTATTGCAGGAGTATGAACCAGAACTTAATTCCCCAATTAACGTTCCGAGTTTATATTTTTTGACAAAAGACAGAATATGACTCGTGGAAGAAAAACTTCCGCCATCTATAAGAAAATACATTTTGCCTTTATATCTATTTTCATCAACACTGGTTATATTGGTTAATTCGGTGTATTCGCTGATACTAGATGTATTTGAATAGACAAAATCTTTATCCATTAAATATCGTAGGAAATAAGCTGCATTTAGCGGCGTCCCACCGCCATTTCCTCGTAAATCAATGATGAGATTAGTTACCTTTTTATTTTTGAGCTCGAGAAAAGTATCATTCAAGAATCTATTTCTAATGGAATCAGTTGGATAATCAAGTCTTGGGTAAGTGAGAATTGCTGAACTATGATCTGCTATGATATCAAGCTGATTTTTGTTGCCCGGAGGAGGCGGATTAAATTTGATAAATTCAGACATTTCTAGTGCTTTTAAATTCACCTCAATATTTTCCCCATCCTTTTTTACTAACAGTTTATAATTTTTAACATTGTACCACTCAGGTATTTCGTAGATGAACCAACTCATCGGTTTATTCATAATATAATATTGGACCGACGAATGAATACCATCTGCACTTACTCTTTTGAGAAAATTAGTTATTCTGACAGTCACAGGGGTATTATTGATTTCTAAGACCTCTGTTCCGGGCAATAAGAGGGAATCTGCACTCGAACGTATAAATGCTCTTTCCCCTTCATAATATAGAACAAAAGGAGGGAGCAAGGTTGGACGTTGTTGTCCATATAATACCGTTTGCTCTAACGAAGTATGGCCACAATGAACCTTTGCAATAATCGGCAGTAGAAAATATCTAAATTCTATTTCGTTCATTGGCCTATTAATAGTTCTATACAGACTATCAAAGTATCTATTAAATGAAGCTTTGGGCGTAAATTCATATAGTCGGGGATGATTTTTCTCCAATGTTGACCTTAGAAAGTTAAAATCTTCCTTTAATTGGATGATAGAATAATGTTTCTCAGGATTGAAAATTTCCGAGGTTAATTTGGTGGCTATAACTCGTTGACCATCCTGTATCAACAGTACTTTATCTACAACACCTTCATTATTTTTGATAAATTCTACTGTTACTCCTGACTTTTCTTTTATAAAGAATTTCGTTTGAGATTCAGGGTAAAAATCAATAGATGGCTGACCGGGAATATGGAGAACTAAATGTTCAGCATCTTTAATAAAGGTTAGACTGAAATTGGCAGATGCATTGTATACTCCGGTATAACTTTCCAAACTAATGTCAGGAACTTTTACAATAGTTTGTGCGCTCACCTGGAGGTTGAACATAATCATACCATAAATTAGGTTGATCAAATGGTTCAAATTATATCTTTTCATAGGTATTCACTCTTATATGGGGATAATTATTGAAACTCAGAAAATATCACTTCATCATTTAATCTTAATTCGGTTATTTGAATAGTACTTGTCATCGGACTTAAGTAACTCAGGAAACGCGGCTTTGAATAATAGATTATTACTTCCTTATTGACCAACATACTGTTAAGGCTGTCAGCATTTAAATCCTTTTTGGTTATATGGCTGATGTAATACATGCCCCGTACACCGTCTAAACTAAAAACAATATCCTTTAATCCTCCTTGCTTAACTGCGATTACAATCGCTTTCGCCTCTATTGAATTTTCTCTATTGACCCTAACTGGCGTCAATGCTAATACAATCATTATAATTGCCGCTATAAGAACAATTGGTATAAGTACTTTGGTTATATTAAAATAGATCTTACCGAAAGTATAAGTCATAGGTTGATAATAGTCTTTTAATGGCTTTAAAAACTCTGGTCTGAAATACCTGATCACACTCCATGCGAATTTCCACTGTGCTTTGCGCGGAGTGTTTTCATATTGTTTGTTGAACACCTCTGTTAGATCCCCTTCGATCTCTTCCAGATAGTCTTCCCGGCAGAACCAGCGAAGAAATTGAAGGGGCTTTTTTGGGGGGGGTGTTTTCATTCTTACTGCTGTTCTCAACCAAAGGATATTTCGGGGATCTGATTATAGATAGTGGTTCTCAATTCGTACTGTGTATCGAGCATTTTTTTACCTATTGGTGTGATTACGTAAAACTTCTTCCGTCTGCCACCGCGATCTTCAGTAATTCCTCCAAACCTTGATTTTACAAAACCTTTTTCTTCGATGCGTTTTAAAGTAACATGAACTGCACTGATGTTTACCTTTTTTTTCAACTTGTCTTCCAGGTTGTCTAAAATGACTACTCCATAAGCTTCGTCGTGCAACGCGGCAACTACGAGTAAAACCAACTCCTCAAATTCACCAAGGGTTTGTTGTTTCATTATAATCTATATTTACTTAACAAAAGTAAATATAATAGAGTTATCGTTAGATTTCCAAATAAAACATGAGAATACTCAGAATATGGTTTACCTAGGAGGGAGATATCAGCAGGATTCTTAAAATTTATTAAGTTTATTTAGATCTGACAGGAGCTAGGCAATATTTGAGCTTAACTGATGATACTCAATCGAAGAACAGTAGCCATCAGCGCAACTGAATATATTCTGCTATTTAACCGTCCTATTCCAATTGTTTTTTCAAATCTTCTTTGCTTGGTAAATACAATTTGTATTCCTTAGCATAGATCTGCTTATTATTTTCAGGCAAGGTGAATTCAACCACAGCCTTATTCTCCTCCTTACAGAGTATAATTCCTATTGTAGGATTTTCCTCCGGCAGCTTTATTCTTCTATCGTGGTAGTTTACATACATCTGCATCTGCCCAATATCCTGGTGAGTGAGTTTGCCAATTTTCAGGTCGATCAGAACGAAGCACTTTAGCAGCCGGTTATAGAAGGACAGGTCGACATAATAATGATCTCCGTTTAATGTGATCCGTTTTTGCCTTCCTTCGAAAAGAAACCCCTTTCCTAACTCGAGCATGAATTGTTCAAGTTTATTAATTATGGCCGTCTCCAGATCGCTTTCAGAATA
>CAZGWG010000162.1:0-9358 GCA_964529165.1 uncultured Sphingobacterium sp. | reverse complement strand
GGTTACCAGCAGACGAAACTCAGACTGAGGGTCCTGATCCAATTGCTTTATAATTCCTACCTGTAATCCATGAATTGCAGGAAATTGTCCGGCAGATGGTGAGTACGAAAACTGAGGTAATTCTGAAATTGGTTTTGAATCCAGGCCAAAGTCAACTCTGGTAATCCAGGAACCTTAATCAACGGTATGTTCCACAGCAGAAACAAAGGCATTCCCGTTATACCGGTCGCCTAAACCGGCAAGCTGGAGCATGTCTCCGGCATTCACTTTGCCACTGCCCTGAAAAGTAACAGAACCTTTTAATGCCGAAAGCCGCATGCGCAGCAGTTTTGAGTCTGCCCAGACTTTCAGATTTGCAGAATCCATTGGAGTACCTGAATACAGGGTTAACTCCTGGTTCCCAAAACCTTTTGATAAGGTTTTAGCTTCCAGATTACCCTGTTCATTCAGACTTGGTTCAGATGCCTTTGAAGCCGCTGTTACTGCCAGGTCCTTAGGACTCCAGCCAATGGCTTCGATGCTTGCAGCTTGTCTTTCACCATCAAATTCAGCATTCAGAGAATAAATGGATTCGCCATAGGTCACTGCAAGCACCGGCGTTGCAGTTAGTAAGGGCTTTTTAACATTGATCGTTTCTCCGTTATAGCTTACCAGCAAACCACAAAAGTCTGCCCGGGCGACAATAAAATCCCAGTCGGTAGCTGATTTCTGATATACATTTTCATATTCAAAAGTTGTGGCATCAACTGATGAGCTTAAAGAATAATTACCGATGATTTTAGAAATGATAGCAGAATCTTTCATCTTTAAGAAAACAGAATCATTCCTGTTATAGGTCATTTGAACGGCCTTATGCTTGCAGGTTATAACCAGGTTGCTGGTACTGTCATTGCTGATTTTAATGGCCTGCTTAACTATTACCCCTTTAAAAATTACATCATTTTTCGAATCATATCCTGCGCTGATTGAAATTTCGGCTCCGGGAATAAGATTTGAGCCCTCTGAGAGTGCGAAATCACCTGAATCTGGTGAACCATCTATCAATATTACTTCAGCATGGGGTATTCTATTTATTTCATGTAAAGTACGGATGGAAACCAAAGGATAGGTATCTTCCAATACAGTACCATTCACAGTAATACTGCAGGTTAAAGTCTGCCCTGCAGTGCTTTCGGGTGATGCTATCGGCATATTATTTTTTTATTGGTGGAAAATATATCTGATCACCAGGTTTAATATCCTGAAAGCTATTAAGTCCGTTTGCCCTGGCAACTTCAACATAATAGGAACTATCGCCATAGATACGATAGGCCATTAATGGAAGTGTGTCTCCTGCATTAACAGTTCTTAAATGGGTCAGATCAGGCGAAGAATTGGCCCCTTCCTGAGTTTTGGTTTTATAATCTTTGCTTTGGGTGATTGTGATATCAATGGTCGCTCTTAATGCTTTACCATCGGGATTAAACAAACTGTATTTGATATCAATTTTTGAACATACACCGGTAAATTTCAAGGTCCCCCAGATAATGAGCAGATAATAAGGCCGGTGAATTTCACCCTGGTATTTAGTTACCAGATCGGTAAACTTTTTAATGTATTGATCTACATCCTTAAATCCTGCAGGTAATTTGACCACACCTGTTCCATCAACAAAGAATGTCAGTTTAAGATCACTTTGTCCCATGCTTTTAAAGCTCTGGGTACTTGCACTTGAACCTATAGTCTGATCCTGGGTATAATCAACCGTTAAGGAACGTTCATAAGCAGATGGATTTATGAATGCTACAATAGAGTCTGCCTCCACTCCTTTACAGGAAGGATCTTTAAATCCAAGTATTTTTAATTTAACCAGATTCTGCATATCAGCGTTCAGAAGTATTTTTCATCCGGAGGCGAATGGTTTCCATACACTCTTTTACGATCTTGCTTTTAAGAGCAGCCAATTCCCTGGGATCAATTCCCGAATTAGCACTCTTATTATTCTGGTCGACTGATACTTTAATTACTAGTTCTCTGATTTCTATAGGCATCTTAATTTACTTTTGTAAAATAATCAAAACATAACTCCATGGTTTCAACAACCAATGTATTTTCCTGGGCTTTGAAATCTGAAATTTTCATTGCAACAGGATATGCATTAACGAACCTCCAGGTGGAAATTGGTGCACCTGTCTGATCGAGAAGGTTAAGATTAACAATTTTAGGCGTAAAAGTAAATAATTCGAAGCTATTTCTGGCCCATGTAATGAGTGGTGAGCCAATGAGCATTCCTCTTTTAAGGATGAGGTTCTCATAATTAGGAGGGGTGGGAAAACGGTGTACAAACCGGTTTTCACCACCCTCTTCTACATTTTTCGGAGCTATTTTGACATTAAGTCCGCTAACTTCCTGAAAACTACCTTCATTTACTCCCGTTATTCCTTCAACATTTACTTTAAAACTAAAGCCGACAGGCGGGTAATATTGATCAGTAGTTCCCATTAATTATTATGCGCTTAATGACAGGCCTTCATGGGCTAGTTCCATCGTCTCAACTGCGATTTCATTCGCATCAGCTTTCATATCCGAAACGGTCATTTTACATGGAAATGCATTTAACAGTTTCCAGCTCATAGCAACGGCATTCGTTTCATCAAGTAAACTGATCAGAATAGTAGAACGCTTGATCGTATTCATTTTGATCAGATTATACTTATCCCAAAGTGCTTTATCACCTTTAAATATACCCTTTTTGAGAGTAATATTTCCAAATTTCTGTATTCCCGGCATTTTAACAGTAGAATAAACCTTACTGTTACCGCCTCTGTATTCAATAACCTGAGTTTCTGAAGATAACCCGGTTACTTCCTGAAATATAAGCTCTGCATCGTCCCATTTAACTTGAAATGAGAACTTGACTAACGGCCAGGTTGCCGTTGACTGTGCTGCACCATCTTCTGCCATAATTGTAATATTTAAATGTAAATAATAAGTTTAATTAATTGATTATGATTGTTGCATTTGTTGTTGGAAAGTAATTACGATAAATTCAGCAGGGCGTACCAATGCAACTTTTACAGTAATCAGCATTTTTCCATCAAGTATATCAGTTGGTGTCATTGTAGATCCCAGACCAATCTGTACGTCAAAAGCGACTTCAGGTGCAGCACCTGCCAACGCTCCCTGTTTCCAGAGATTGATGAGGAAATTCTCGATCATACTTTTTACCGTTACCCATGTATTTGCATCATTTGGCTCAAATACATAAGCCCTTGCTGCTAATTTAATGGATTGCTCAATCATGATCAGCGTTCTTCTCACATTGATATATCTCCAGTCCTGACTGTTTCCATCTAAAGTACGACCACCCCAAACAAGGCAACCAATACCCGGGAAAGAACGGATAACATTAATTGATTTTCCAGCCATTACATCGACATTTAGACTTTGCTGACCTTCACTTGAAATGTTCACAGCCGGTGCATTCACCATGTTGACAGAAACATTTGCAGGTGCTTTCCATACTCCCCTGCTGTTATCAACCTGGGTATAAATACCTGCCATTGCTCCGCTTGGAGGAAGCTGATTCAATTTGGTACGAATTTCAGAAAGGATATTGCTGTATGTTGGACTTACCGCCTTTAAGCCCTGGTGCAGATGTTTCTTTGCTGTCAAAAGATCAGCAGAACCCGGTTCAAGTTTAGCACTATCTTCATTGTATTTAGCATAGATGTTCTTGGCATCAGCTTCAGGCAGCAATTTGGAAAGGTCACCATCAACATTTTCAAAATCTATCTCATCATTTTGCACAATGGATGTGTTTAGCCATGGGTAATAAGCAGCTCCATAGTTCAGGAAGTTAATACCAATAGCTTCACGGAAGTTATTGATTACTTCTGCCGTTTCATCTGTAGGCTCTTGTTTTACAACATCAAAAATTGCAAAGCGGCTTTGCATTTTCGCACAGTGCGCCAGTACCTTTTGATAAATACCGTAACACTCTGCACCCAGAGCGATAGCATCAGGAATGACAACCAGCGTTGGTTCAAACTCCTTTTCCAAAATATCCAGAACTTCAAAATCACCTGGCTTTATTTCCAGAGAGTCTGCATCCCCATAAAGACCTACAGAAAGGATATAGCATGGTCCGCCCCCATTTGCATAAAACAAACGGATGCTGTTGAACATATAAGCGATGTTACCATCTTTAAATGCAACTTTCTTTGGAGCTTTGTCGAGCATAAACGACTCATCATCGCCTATTTTCGAATCCTCGATTGTAAATTTAGACTTAAAGCCTTCGCCGAAGCACTCGATGTATTCAGCAAATGAGGTGATGCGGGTAGGTTTTCCTACCAACGATTTCCCGTTGCGTTCTGCCATTGATGTGTAACCAATGAATGCAGGAACAGCAGTTTCTACTGCTACTGCTGAACTAGGGAAGGCGTTCTTTTCTTCCAGGTAGACTCCTGGTGTCATTAGGGTTGATGCCATTTTTTAATTTAGTTTAGTTAATAAATATTTCTGAGTAATTGTTGTTTTCTAATGTATTATCCCGGCTAATCAAGGTGATCATTTCAGGATTTGCTTTTGGCAATGCGCGCATCACCACTTTATACCTTCCGGTTTCGGCGTCATAGTTTTCAACCAACTGAAAATTCTGAACACTTCTTTCTGTAAAACTGATAGCTTGTCTGGATTTAAATGCCAGACCTGAGGTTCCGCTAAAATTTAATAGTTCAGGGCCTTCAAAAGGCTCAGTACCTGCACTGTCAAGTATGGCCGGGTTGTTCAGGGATTGCAGGTCTTCACCTATCAAAACATATCTCCAGATAGTTTCTCTCGCTTTAAAATTAAGGAAATAGTTTTCAGGTAAACCCGGGGCAAGCCGCAGGTCAAGGATTGCAAAAGGTTTAATAAAATAAGGTTCGGCAAATTCAGCAATTGGTTTAAGATCTTTTTCAGAAATAAAATCACCTGAATGCAGCGCTGTTCTCAGTACCGTTTCATCATTCGAGGCATTGTAAAAATGAAATACTTTTTTGCTTATATCTTCACCATCAACTGCTGTATAATTATAGAAACTATTATCCCTGAGCGTGGCATTAAATCTGCAATCAAGTACTTCAGAAATAAGATCCTCCCTGCTCCTTGCACTGCCATTGAAATTTGTGTCGAACACAATCCGAAATCCACCCGGATAGGTTTTAAAAAACAATCCGTTATTTAAAAACAATAACTGCGTAGCTGAAGAAGGCGTAAAAGCCATTCCTGCAAAAACCTTGTTTGAAAAATAAGTATGATTAAACGAAACGTTTAATAATACTTCATAGGCGTATTTCATTTTTATGAATTAGCAATATTGTTATCGCTCTCCACACCCGACACTACTGGTCTGATCTCCCTGATTATGTTATTGTTATATGTCAGCATTCTCACCTTATAGATTACTGACGGCATATATTTGGCTCCTAAACTTCCCCAGACATTGTTTAATTGCTCGGGACTTATACTTGCCATTTCAAATATTAACTTATCTATCTCCGGGTCTAAACGGGGAGTATTGACCCTGCTAAAAGCGCTTTTTTGTTGAAAAAAAGCGATAATAAAAGAGATAAACCTTAATGATTCCGGATAATTTCCATTGCTGAAATAAGCCGAAAAAAGCACATAAAGGTTAATGGTTAATACAGGTGACTTATTAATACCGAGTGGAGAACCTGATAAGGCGGAATTGTTCATTCCAACAGTTTCTTTTTCGATATTAATAAGGGTCAGGAGGATTTTATTTTCGCCTTGGATAGCAATGGTACCATCCTGATTTACAATGGCAGATAGGCTGACCTTATCTTCTGAAACTTTAAGCCTGATTCTGAAATGTTCATTAATTTCATCAACCAGACATGACAATGCCTCGTAAATCATTTTTGTTAAATATCCTAAACCAACACCAGATTAATTCCAAACAATCTACAATGCTTCATTAAAATTTTCATTTTAAATTAGCACGTAAAGAGATATTTATTGTAACATTAAGAAAATTATTTGAACTTTTATAAAAATATTTTTTTTTATTCATCTTTACCTCTGTCCTTCGAAGAACAAAATGCTTAGATCCCTGTTTTGCCTTATCTGTTTAACAAGCTTGTCGTTATCTTACTCACTATCAAGTGCAAAGAGCGATAAAGACGTTTCTTATTACAAAGAAAACAGCATATTTCAGGATAGTACCAAGGCTGATAAACCCAAATCTAACCCACTTAAATTACTTCTGGATGCTTTAAAATTTAAGAAAAACGCAATTACCAAGGAGCAGCAAAGAGTCAAGGTTTTAATTGAAAAAATAATTAAGAAGGATACTTCACTTGTAACTGTTAAACACCTGGAGGATTTTAAACGTGAACTAACTGAATCAAATAAAGAGCAATTCCAGGCTTTACTGGATTTGATAAAAGAGCTGAAGATTTCTGAAAATACTGCGGAACCAGTTAATCAGAATGACACTATTTCGTCTGCTAATAAACCCTTCAAATTAAAAAAGGAAGCAGATCCCAATGATAAGTATATCAATGATCTGGTTGACCGGCTGATTCCGATACTAACCGATAATAAAGAAGAGCAGGACAAGAAAAAAACCAGGCAGGAGCATTTAAAATTAATGCGGGATGTGTACTCAAGCAAAGGCTCATTTCTTGACACTATTAACGACAGCACCCTTATCCGATACCGATTAAAATTAGGTCACAGAGCCGAAGTACTTGGAATATACCCGTTTGATACCCGGAATATTCCCGGCAAGTATAATCTAAGTACGATCAGCACACTGGTATATGATCATTATGAATTGGATCCTGTAAGCGGTTTATCAAAAAATTTTAATCGCTGGAAGGATGCTTCAATAATAAATAATGTAAAGGAAGCAGGCGCCAAAGTAGTATTGACTGTCAGCAATAAAAACTCTCTCGAAACAGCGAAATTTCTTACCAATGAAACTGCCAGAAGAAATCTGATTAATAACAGCTTAGATTTACTTGAGCAGCGTGATGCCGAAGGGATTAATATCGCCTTAACCGGATTGAATAAAAAGCTTCGGCCCTATTTTGTTGATTTCATCAGTTCTTTATCAAAAGCCTACCGGTCAAAAGCTAAACAATATCAGGTCATTATTACTTTACCTGTGTATGATGAGAGCAATGCCTATAATATTTCTGCTCTTGATTCATTGACCGACCGATTCATTATAGATTTTAGTCAGAAACCAACTAATTTCCCCGGACCAATAGCCCCATTAAATGATGACAGTGATTACAATATTCAGTCGAGTGTTTCAAGATACCTGAATATTGGAATTCCTCCCTATAAATTCATTTTAGGATTAACCTATTATGGTGCCGAATTTGAACGGAATGCCCGCACCGGGATCGAAAGTTTTAAGAATTATATTCCGTATAGTCAGATCAGACTGAATTATCAGTATGCTCCGGTAAGTTATAATAAGGACCAGGCCTTTGCTTCTATCGAGACCCGGGATGATGAAGGCAATCTGACCGGACATATATATTATGATAATGAAAGTTCTCTGGAACAGAAATACGACTTCATTATTCAAAACGGACTTGGCGGAGTTGCAATCAGGGATTTAGGAGCAGATGAAGGCTATGGTGAATTATGGGATGTATTAGCCAGTAAATTTATCAGAATTGATACCCTTTCAAAGGAGCTTGAACCTCTTAAGCCCTTAGCTCCCAAAAATCTATCCATTTGGGAATACATCAAAGTCAATTCAATAGCTTATTACCGGGCGCTTCAATTTCCCTGCGATGCTCAATATGATCATCCTGATGAACTTCTGTTAACCATCGTTAATGCTTTTCTGGGTCTGCTTTCATTATTCATAATCATTGTTTTGATTTACCAGATTAAAGACAAAGGTGAAAAATGGCGATGGAAGAAGCTTTTAATAAAAATTCTGATCGTATCAATCAATCTGTTTATTATAACGATTTTCATGTGGCTTTATATCGACAACAGATTCCCATGGTTCGGTGCCGGTGAGAATTGCATCAGTATGCCATTTCTTATATTATTATTGGTAATTTTTGCAGGAATATTATTTGGTTCGCTCATTATGAGGCTCCTGATCTTTCCGGCAATTCAGCATGACGAAAAACCTTAAGTCATTTTTTCGTCATCAAATCATATTCAATTCTTCTATTTTTGAGGCAGAGTTTAATACACAATAAACTCATTATCAATTATATACTGACATTATTTGTAGTGTGTAGATTTTACACAAAGCCCATTATAGAGATTTTTATTTGTAATTGAAAAGAAAAAATAAATAATTGTGTAACTATTCGGATAGTCTTTGCGTAACAGTGATCATATACAAAATACAAGTGATATGAAAACTAAATTATTCGTCGCAGTATTAACTCTCTCAAGCAATCTGATATTTAATAATTCTGCAGAAGCACAAATCTCAGAAGCTGGAAATTATATGGCCATTCATACTTCTGTCGAAGGTCCGAATGCCAGAGTATTTGATAATAGCACTACCCGTTTATCTGATGAGGCAAATGATTCTGTAAGCAAGCTGAACAGAAAAGCCTTGTACATGGTATCTGAGCAATTTGTCTTTGACAATCTAAGTTCATTAAAGAAAGCTTTTGCGGTAGCCGACATCTATTTCGATCTTGACAATGCTACTATTCGTCCTGATGCTATTCCGGTTTTAAATAACCTCGTTATACTAATGAAAGAAAATCCGGGAATTAGTGTAGCAACCACAGCCTATTCAGACAGCAGAATGTCTAAATACAATGAAAAACTGGCAACAAACAGGGCACAATCCGCTATCAATTACCTGATTTCACAGGGAATATCTGCAGACCGTCTTGTAATCGAAAAACATGGCAGACCAGATATGGGGAATCCATGCAATAATGATCCTTCATGCTCACTTGCTACACAGCAACTTAACAGAAGAACAGAGTTCAACATTGTTTACAATGGCATTAATCTTGGACATGTAAATTAATTGAAATATCGGTTGTAAGAAATCGAATAAGCAATTACATCTTCCATAAATAAGAAAAGATTAACCTGATAAACCTGAAAGCCCCGGAACGATCCGGGGCTTTTTAATGATATCAAGGGAGTGTTTAAGCGATTCTATAAATTATTTGGCCTATCTCTCAGCCAATTACAAAATGGCATTAAAATATGTTCAAATTATTTTGAAAAATATTTGTCACAAATGTCGAAAAGTCTATCTTTGCAGTCCCTTAACAAATGAAAAACACCGGTTATCATTGTTAAAAGTTCGGGGTGTAGCGTAGCCCGGTATCGCGCCTGGTTTGGGACCAGGAGGTCGTAG